>URIR01000001.1 GCA_900547955.1 uncultured Eubacteriales bacterium
CAGAAATACCGGGCGTATTTCAAGGACGACAACACAGCAAAACCGAACAATTCACACTCTCGGCGGCGCATTGTACTCCGATTTTATTGTCTAAGCAAGCATGGGAGGATTAATATGGAACAGTTCTATGAAATACAGGTTGCCGGCCTTAATAGGCAGCTGCCTTTATGCAAGGTTTCAGACGACCTTTACATCGGCGCATTTGTTATTTTCGGAGATGTGGAATTAACAGTAAATGCGGCTAAAGCGCTTTTAAAGCTGGCGCCCGAACATGATATAATGATAACGGCTGAATCTAAGGGTATTCCCCTGGTTTATGAAATGGCCCGCCAATCGGGGGAAAATAAATATCTTATCGCCCGCAAAGCGCCCAAGCTTTATATGAAAAACGTAGTTTCAACTGAGGTTACATCCATTACCACAGCCAAAAAGCAGATGCTGTATATAGACAGCGAGGACGTGGAATTGATGAAGAATAAACGCGTGCTTATAATTGACGACGTTATAAGTACTGGCGAAAGTCTGCGCGCCGTGGAAAAGCTGGTGAAACAATCGGGAGGCACGGTTGCCGGGCGTATGGCTATAATAGCTGAGGGAGACGCTAAATATCGTGACGATATAAAATATTTAGCATATCTGCCGTTATTCAATGCTGACGGTTCACCCAAGGAACGTTAAGCTGAGCGTACTTTTTCTAAAAGCCTGAAGGGTTGAATCAGCTTTGGCGAAAAAACAGTATAGATTTTGCAGGGCGGTATTGGCTTGTCCTGCATTTTTTATTTATGCAAAAGCTTTTCGTCAATAATTCTTTCGCAGCCTTTTCTTTAAAATTTTCGTTTGTTTTTAATTATATTTTTTTATTTTAAGGCAGCCTTTCGCAGGAAGGCGTAGCGGAAAAATTAGGAGTAAGCCGGCAACTATTTCAAATAGGGAAGCAGATGAAACAGTCTCGGATATTTGTCAGTAGAATAGGATGGCGGTAATCTATAAGGTTTCTTTAATAAAACGTTCGCTCTCCAGAGGCATCGGCATTTGAGAATATCAAAGCTGGGATATTTTGCTCTTGTGCTATATTATTTTATGTGGTATAATAAAGTCAAAATTAAGAATTTGTTTTTATTGCGAGGAGGCAATGGTGTGCCAAAGGTTGCTTATTCTGACGAGGACAGAGAACGTATTAGAATGCAGCTTGTTACAGTTGGGCTTGAACTGATGGCAAAACAGGGCATACAGCATACAACCGTAGAGCAGGTATATAAAAGAGTTGGTATTTCGAGAACTTTCTTCTATTCTTTTTTCGCAACAAAGGAAGATTTGATAGTTGAAACGCTTTACTTGCAGCAGCCCAAAATTATTAAGTATGTGCAAACGCTTATGTCTGATCCTGCTTTAAGCTGGCGCGACGCAGTAAAACAATTTCTTTTCGCCTGCTGTTATGGAGAAAAAAATGGTATCGCTGTTTTAACCATTGAAGAACAACAACTCATTTTCAAGCGTCTGTCAAAGGAAAGCTATCAAGTGTTCCGTCAAAAGCAGCGTGGTCTTTTCGGAGAAATTTTAGAGAACTTTGGAATAAGAGCGGATACGGCAAGGATTAATCTATTTACCAATTTAAGTTTGACGGCGATGGTTGTACGCAGAGCTATTCCTAATACGCTTCCCTTGTTTGTTCCTGAAGCCGCTGATGAAACGGTAGAGTTTCAGCTTAATGCGATTGTAGACGCCTTGGAGAAATTAAAAACAGACTTCTCGTTTTAATGGAGGGAAATGAAAGAATCCGTCCGAATATTATGTTTCGGCGTCATATTCAGACGGATTTTATTCTACTGAAAATAAAGATAGTTTTCAATATTTATCTTTATTTTATCTTTAGGGAATTAAAATCATGCAAAGGAGAACATGGGATGAAAGTATTTGATTTGTTTTTAAACAAGTATCCACCAGGCAAAAACTTGCGAAAACCGACCGCTGAAATGCTGAAACAATTTAAAGGAAAACTGCCGGAAGAACTTCTTGGCTTTTGGAGGGAATATGGCTTTGGGAATTATGGCGGAGGATTACTGAAAATCATATATCCTGCGGATTATGCTGACGCGCTTACACTTTGGCTGGGGAAGCAGGGAAATTGTTATCCTATTTTGACGACTGGATTTGGAACAATTTTCATTTACCGTAAATTGTCTGAAACCGCCGATGATATGTGTCTGCTTGATATTCACTATCGCAGGACTGGCAGCTTTTCCATCAGTTTTTTAGATTTTTTTGAGCGTATACTTCCTGATGAAAGCTTGCGGAACAATTTTTGCGAGTAGACTTATTCCAGGAGGCGTTGGCTAAACTCGGCGGACTTGCGGAAAATGAGATTTTTTTCTTTGCTCCGGCCTTGGCGTTTGGGGGAGCCGAGTCCATTCAATATATCCAAAAAGGAAATGCCGTTGTTCATCAGCGTTTGTTATTTAAAATGGGAGCGGACAATTCTGACAACGTAAGGCCTGACGATAAATGGTCGCAAGCTTATGAAGCCAACCCCCATGTATTTGAATTGGATAACGGCGGTTTAATGGTCGGCTTTACCTTTTCGGAAACTGTGGATACCATCCTGCCGACAGCGCCGGAAACGCTATACGAAATTGAAGGAGAGACTGTTTCATTGTGGGCGCTGACTTTTTTAGCTTGACAAGAGATGAAAAACTTGGCTTTTTAGAATATCACAAGGCTTTGCAGCGGCGGCAGCCTTATATTTTAGAAATAAGAGGCGGCTGCATATTAATCCGCTGCAATGATTTAAAAGCAAGAGCCTATGGGACAACAAGCAGTTGAGAAAGGAATGCGAATTATTCCGCGGCAGGATCTTCATCTTGTTGAATAGGATAGATAACGAAATGTCAATGTTTAAGCTTATTTCAGAGTTTGGCGAAAGTGCAAAATTAAGAGTTTTCGCAGTTGAAGTTATGCATACCATTTACTTTGCAAATCGTACATTCTTTTGTATTCGCCGTTTTGCTCCATTAATTCTGCATGTGTTCCATGTTCTACAATCATACCATGTTTCATTACGATAATACAATCTGCAATTTTAGCAGAGCCCAGTCTATGTGTGACAATTATGGCTGTCCTCCCTTCACAGATATCTATGAATTCTTCGTATAAACGGGTTTCTTCCAACGGATCAATGGCAGATGTTGGCTCATCTAACACAATAAAATCATAAGGACGGTAAAGCCCGCGGGCAATGGCTACTCGTTGCCATTGCCCACCAGATAACTCCGTTCCCGCAAAATCACGACCAAGCATTGTGTTAATTCCGTTTGGCAACTTTTCGGTATCTAAGACTACTCCAGACTTTTTACAAATGTATTCAACATTTGCATCTCCATCTGTCTCATTTATATTGCTAATGGTGATATTCTTTTTAAGGGTCATTTTGTATTTACAGTAATTTTGAAATATAGCTGACCATTTTTCATTAGATACATTCTCAATAGAAGTATTTTTAATTAATATTTGACCACTTGTTGGCGAATATAGACCAAGTAATAACTTGCAAAGGGTCGTTTTTCCGCTGCCATTTTCACCGACTACTGCAAGGGTTTGTCCTTTTTTAATTGTCAAATCTATGTTTTTTAATGCGCATTTTTTTGATGCAGGATATCTAAACGTGACGTCATTTAATATAATATCAGACTGTTCACAAGGTGTTTTTTCTACTTCATTATTAGTATTGTCATTAACAAACGATAGATAATTATTTAATCCGGCAACATTTTCAGAAGCCCAACTGATTCTTTCGGATATGACTTCACTCATGAAATTAAAAAGTCGGTTGATTGACGCAAAAACCGCTGTAAATGCTCCTACTGTTATCTCTTGACGCAATACAAAGACAATAATCATAAAAAGGATGATGCCATATCCTATTACAGTAAGAAAATTCATCAATAAACTGACAGTATTTTTTTTCAATTGTGCACGAAGAGTTAGTTTGTTTAATTTTTTTAAACATAAATTAAAAAGCTTTTTAAAATGCTCTGTAACTCCCCACAACCGAGTTTCCCGCACATCAGAAGCGCAACGTTCGTAGTAATCACATTCACGTCGAATAGGTGCGGAAATGTTTTCTAAGTTTTTAAATGTTTTAATTTGTATAATATTTGAAAGGAAACAGGGTATAAAAATCACCAAAATGCTTATGCTGAGTACTGGTTTTAACGTAAACAAATAAATACCCATTAAAATAAAATAGGTTGTGTAAAAAAATATTATATCAAGTAAAGTTAAACACACCCATACAATGTTCCCAGCGCCGTTCATGGCTTTATTGATGTAATTAAGCCGGTTCTCATCCTCAAATTCGAGACAATTCATTGTATCAATCCGCTTGAATATGCTTTGATTCGTATGTTTAGCAATAGCTAGACTTAGAATTCTTGCATGACAATTATCGATTCCATTCATCACCTGACAAAAAGCATAAGATGCAATTAGCCCTAATAACGCAATTGCACAGTACGTTAAACTAATGTTTTTTTGAACCAAGGACTGAGCCGAATCAAAGAATCGCTGCATAGATACTACCTGCATAGTCCAAGATAGTCCATGTAAAAAGGTGAAAAAAATATGTAAAAATAACATTTTAGGTTCAGCGCGATATATAATACGTATGCCTTTTATACTATTACTTATAAAACCATTTTCTTTTTTCATTATAAATCCTCATCTTTATAACGTGGCAGAGCCTCATTCATACCATGATTTTTGGCTGTCAAACATTTTTCGATATAAACCGTTGCGTATTTTCATTAATTGTTCATGACTACCAAACTCAACGATTCTTCCCTCATCAACAACAAGTATTTCATCAGATATTTTTGCAGCACCAAGTCGATGTGTAATATATATGGTAAAGCAATTATTATTTATTCTATGAAACATTTCGTATACTTGACTTTCTGCAATTGGATCCAGCGAAGCAGTCGGTTCATCGAGAATATTGATTTTCGCTTCCGAATAGAGTACCCTTGCAATGGCAAGTCTTTGCCATTGCCCTCCTGAAATATCTACACTCGCTTCTTTTATTTTACCTAGGGATGTTTCTATACCATCGCTTAATTCCTGAACGAGATCATCTAACTCCACTTGCGAAATGATTTTGTTTATATCCTGTTCATTATAAATCATATTCCTTCCAAGCGTAATATTGTCCTTTAGGGAAATGGCATACGATGTAAAATCCTGGAAAAGCACGGAAATTATTGATTTAAGAATGGCATAATTATAATTTTTTATGTTTATTCCGTTTAGTAATATTTCTCCATCATAATTGTCGTAAAGGCCTATGAGTAATTTTACAATGGTAGATTTTCCTGCACCATTGATTCCTACAAGCGAATAGTTTTTACCGCTATTCAACAGAAATGAGCATCGATTTAGCACATAAGTTTCTGTTCCAGGATATTTAAAACTTACATTTCGAAACTCAACTGATTCAAAAATAAAATTTTCCGAACAAGAAGGTGCGATGCAAGCTTCCTTTTTTTCACTCAATGCGAAGAAACAATTCAAGTCCTTGAGATACTCTTGAAGTCGCGCATGCTCACACATTGTTTCTGAAAGCCTCCATGACATAGTTTGAACTAAGCCAAAAACTGCATTAACAAGGGCTATAAATACTCCTATGGTGATACTGTCTACATAAAGTGATGGCAATAAGACAGATATAATTACTGCAATTATCAATAATGCAATCATCGACCCAGCTTTCATATTTGTATAAGTCTTTTTTTCTATTTTCGATTCTATCTTAAAGGATTTATTGTAAAGAGTAGCATAATCATTTTGCAAACTTTTGCTATAACTAAACAGTTTTCTTTCATTTGCATAATCTCTATCTGTAAGAATACTAGCTATATATTTATATTTTCTTTGTATTTCTGTTGCTTCTTTACCCATCTCATAATTTTTCTTCCCTGTTTTAATTGCAATAACAAACAGAGGAATACTAGCAGCAGTTATAACAATGCCACTAATAAAAGTTGTAGTCATTATTATGAGAAGAAGGGAAATTGAACTGATTATGATACTAATTACTGATAGTATATTGTTAAAGCCACTTGAAAAATTTCCAACGGGATCAGAGCAGACTCTATTAATAAGTTCCTGAGTCTCAGAATTTTCGACATACTGATATTCTAATGCCGTTTTTTTATTTAGTAGCAAATTTTTTATTCTTATTGTCATCTTATTTTTTCCAGTCAAACTGATTATCTCTGCAATTGTCGGTATAAGATTGATAAAGAGTATATATAAGACAATCATGACGATAGGAAGAAAGATTTCAGTAGTGTTCCTTTTTCCTTCAAAAATGTCTATTGCGCAATCAATAAAATTAGCAATTGCAATGGTTTCATAAGCGGGCATCAATGCATTCGAAATTGTATATATAATTGAAAATATCGATTGCAACGGAATGCAGCACATTGGATAAATTATGAAGTCTCTATTTTTAAACTTCAGTTTCTTTTTCACCCTGATTGATCTCCTTCAGCGAGAGATTATAATTTGAAAAACGAATCTTTGCAAGCTTTTTGGCAAAATGGTCACATGAATATAAATCTTTATTCTCCATGAAAACCATTCCAGGACAACGATCACATTGAGTACTGTATTTACATTTATTACAGCATTTCAAATCTGAGTTTTTGATACTTTTAATTAACTTAAGTTCTTCTGAAGAATACCAGATGTCTTTTAATGAATGATGATATATATTACCTATTTTATAAAAAAATGAGTTGCATGGGTAAACATCTCCTTGACAATCAATTGCAAAGGAATAAAACAAGGCGGCACAAGGTACATTATTCGCATGTAAATGATCATTTCGAGAGATAGAATCTATAATTCTCATGGCAGAACATAAGTCACAGTCCTTGATACGAAGCATCTGCGGCGAACTATCCCCGTCGTTCTTTGAAAAAATCAACGGCGATACCAAGTATTCAAAGCCATTTTCTTCGCAGTACGCTTGAATTTTAACAAAATTTTCTAAATTTTTTTGCATTAAAGGCGTTTTTATACGTATTGGAATACCGGCTTCTTTTATTTCTCTCAGATTGTTTAACAGAAGTAATAGAGAGCCGCTCTTTTGTGTTATAGAATCATGGATGTATGGATTCATTGAGAAAATTGTGGTTGAAAACTCTGCAATATGAAAAGTTTTAAGTCTTGCGATTCGTTCACTATTGAGCAATGTCCCGTTGCTTAATAGAAAAACACGCATATATAAGCTTCTAGCAAACTCAATTATTTCAAACAGGTCGTCACGAAGAAATATTTCGCCTCCAGTTAATGATATATTCACTACACCTAGTTCTCTTAACTCTAAAAACAAAGCTTTAATTTTTTGCAAACTTAAACCAGAATTTGTATGAGAGGGAAGGTAGCAGTGTTCACATCTTAAATTACATTTTGTCAATAATTCTATCATAACACTAACAGGTCGATTTTCAGAAAAAGCCTTATTATAAAAATAATCAAGTAATAATTTTTGCCTCATAAAATCCCCTCCACAATAAGTAAGTTTTTTCTTGTCAATTCTTTTATCTTTATTATTATTTTTTCGCTTATTCTCTCTTTATTATCTTTATATTTTGTTGATAAAAAAGTGATAATTTCATCAAAGCTTTCAGTCTTCGATAAAAGCATCCAAAAATCTTTCATTATTCCTTTTAATAAAGTTAATTCATTTGTTGTCTCGTCAAAAATAAATATCTCATTTCCTAATAATGTCCATGAAATGTTTTTTGAATACTGAATTTTGTTTATTATTTCCATATTTCATACTCCTAGTACAAATACTTTAATGTCCAAAAGACTTGAAGAGCCATATTGAAGCATTTCAGCAGCTGAATTTAAAATATAATTATCATATATAATAATTATATTATTTGCAAGAGAATAAAAAATTAGGTGAAAGCGAGGTGATTGGTTCTACCTCGCTCTCACCTACCAGTTTACTTGCCATTGCAAGTACCCTGATTGCATTCGCCCATGTAGAACGCAACCAAAGACTTTTTCTTGGCATTTTTCTTAACCAACTTTTTCATGCCATATTCCTCCTTTCATAAGTAAATGATAAAAGCGTTTATGCGCTTTTATATATAATATTAATATTGGATTATTGAGGGCGTAGTCATGACCACAACTAAAAGACGTGGCATGAACGATATCCATAAAAGTGCATGATGTTAGCTGTACCTAAAAGTAACGCTGAGATGTGGGTTGTGCATAACTTTATTTCTCTAAATCTCGTAATGGAACTTTGTTTTCTTTCCATTTTTGCTTTTTAGAATATCGCCAACAACAAGAACTACATAATGTAAATCACAGAATGTACTCATCAGCAAATATTCATCAGGAAATTCAATGTCAAATTCAGATTCAAGGCTGATTATTGCCGAAATAAAATTGATAGAATCCATATTGTCAAAATTTCCATTTTCCAATACAATTATCCCGTTTTCCTCTATACATTTTAATACTCTTTCATTAACAGTCATATGTATATCTCCTTTAAACGTCATTTGAGAATTCATCTATAATCAATGAACATATTTGAGATGTATCGTTATCGTTCATTGAGAATACTGGCAAATTAAATTGTTGTTCTAGCTCGTTCTTTATTCTTGAATATTCATTATTATCAACCTGTTCAATTTTATATCCAATCCCCGAAAGTGTAGCAATTGCTTTCATCGGGAAAACAACAATGGCTTTTACTTTACCCTCGTCAATGGAATTCAAAAAATCAATTGTCTTTTTTATGTAATCAAAGTCATCATGCGGGTTGACACACAAAATAAAAACATCTGGTAAAGTACCCAACAAAAATGAATATTGTGATATCGCAAATTCATTGATATGTGAATTGTTGTAATGAATAACACCAGATTGACAACCAGTTATTATAATATCTTTTTGTTTGAGCTGTACCTCAAAGATCATTTCATTTAGCGTTGCAATGTATTCGGATGGACTTAGATTAAGATTCGCATGATATCCAAAATGAAATACATAATCAGCATTAAATAAGTATCCTGAGGGTTCTGTTATGATAGAACCAACATCATACCCTAACTGTGTTAGTTGATATATAATTTTTTGTTGCATCGTAAATTTCCCCTGTTTTGAACTTGTTCCAACAACCCCAACAACAGGAATAGTGACTTTGTATAATTTTAAGTCGTTTTCAATAGGCACATTGTTTTTTTCTATGTACGGATAGTAAATCGATTCATCAGATAAAGGGAGCGGTTCAAAAGAGTAAACATTTTTTCCAAAATACTTGGATTTACTTAGTATTTCCTCAACATAATTTCGTCTGGTTAACGCTGTTAAATCGGAAACACAAGACAATATAATGGTATCAAAGTTTTCTTGCCAGTCAATATCATCAAATGATTTCACTATTTCGCCAAATATAGATTTTCCTACTTTTCCAGACAATCTATCATCATATGCACCAACCAGTTCGAAATTCAATTTATCTTTAAAACGCAATAATGCATGACTTTCCTTATTAATAGGAAATACTATAGCTCTGCGTATATTAAAATTAGGCTTAATAAATTTTTTGCGCTTTTTTAGTGATATTGTTTTTGAACAAATAGAATGAATCATCGGAACAACATCAGAATAATATCCAACTTTCGCCGCTAACAATCCGCTAATATGTGCACAAGCAAAGCTTGTGCCTTTGATAATTGTTTTTGTATTTAGCCATAGGGTTCGATAATATCTATCAGATACTAAAAGATTAAATTTCCCATTTTCAACATATATTATTTCATCTTTTTTAACATCATTTTTTACATCTACTCCAACAACACTATCGAGAGCTGCCGGGAAAGAAACAGCGCCATTGTTATCGAATGCAGAAACAATGATAACACCTTTTTTTGTTAATTTCGAACAAATATCATTTATTGCAGTATAATCATATAAATAGGTAACTCCTGCACTAATATTAATTATATCTATTTCAATATTTTTATAGATAAATTCTAGTACTTTTACAAGACCAGATTCATCTACATTTAATTCATTGTTACAGATTCTAAATATAGTTATATCTATATTTTTGTTTGTATTCCAAAGAATATATGAAACAGCTGTTCCGTGTCCTACGAAATCTTCTATTAAAGTTTTGTGGATTTCCCATCCAGACGTGCCTTGATAAAGTGCATATGAATCAATCACACAACTGCTTACAGGAGATAACGGAGATAACCCCGTGTCTATCACAGCAACCCTGGCATTTCTCACCAGACCTCACCTCATCAAAATCTAATTTAAATGATTTACCCGAAAATTGGTTTGTAATAAATAAGCTGATCAATTTTTGCCAATTCGATTAATACTCTTTGTTGTATTCCCTTTAACTTCTTTTCAAGACTACAGTAACTTTCTAAAAACTGTGCAGTTTTTATATCAACCTGAATATGTATATTACTATCATCTAAAGAATTTATAATAAACATAAATATATTGTAAGAAAACTCGTTGACAGCATTTAGCCATTCATAATATGCTTTATCATATTTCTTTATTAACGAGTCATATCCATAATAATGATAATATCGATTTCTCAAGAATTCTGTTCCATTATCGTTTGGTATTGATATTTTTTTATACACTTTAATTACTAAGGTATATATTTTTTGAACCTCTTCATTAACAAAATTATAATTGAATTTGTATTTTAAAGCATCACATAAAGGCAGCAAGCCAAGGTGAAAAGGGAATAAACAATCCAAATCAATTTTTGTACTTATTGAAGTTAATGAATTGGCAGTTAATTTACTGGCAATAATATACGGATTTAAATATAACCTTAAATCTCTAAAAGTTTGTATGTTATTGCGTAGACCATCAATAGTTGAATAGGGGTTAAAATTAATAAAACCATACTCCACTTTAACAAAATAATCATTGGTTAACTCGGTAAATACTTCCAATAAATTAATACATTTGTTAATCGACTGCAGACCAGCCCGTTTTCTATACAATCTTAAATCGGATTCGTTAAAGCTTTCAATGCCTATAAATATCTTTCCGAGTCCATAATTTTTTAGACTTATTAAACTTTGAACAACCGCTTCGTTTATTTGTTCGGCTCTAATGTTGAAAGTAAACTGAATCCAGTAGTCCTTTTTTGATAGTGCATCATATAATTTATTTAGCCTGTTAACTACATCATTTGAAGAAACGAAAGTTGGATCAGAAAAACAAATAAATTTACATTGATATTTTTCAACCAAATAATCAATTTCTTTTATAATGCTTTCAATACTTCTACATCTTACACAATTTACACCATTGTTTGAATAAAGACTATTTCTATCACAAAATGTACAATACCCCTCACAACCTCGTGAACCGTAAACATGAAAATAATTTGATCCTTGATAATCAAAGTCCCTATTAGGAAAAGGTAATTTGTCTATATCAGCCAATGGTCTTGGCTTGTTTACAATAATCTTACCATTTTCTTTGAATGCAATTCCTTTGCAATATTTAACTTCTTTCCCATTAAGAAATAGGTTTGATAGCTCAATGAGCGTCTCTTCATATTCGCCTAAAATTGCAACATCAATTTGCGGAATCTCATTCAAAAGTTCTTTATAATGACGGTTGACCAATGTATGACATATAACTATTTTAGCGTATTTGTTAGCGTATTTAATTTCATTACATATTTTTACCAATAAATCATAACATCCATAGGAAAGAAAAATCACAAACAATTCAATATTTTCTTTTTTTATCAACTGTAGTGTTCTATCAAGATTGCTGCTTTCTATTTTTTGCACATAAATATCATTATTGATACTTTGAAGCGCGGCTATTCCATATGCAACTTCTAAGCAATGCAATTCATTATTAGAAAAATATATTGCGCCTATGCTTTTCACAAACTTACTCCTTTTAATTATTGTTTATAGCCGCATTCTACTATAGAACGAATTCTCCCAATTTCACACTCTCTACAAACCATGAATTTAAAAAGACTTTTTAGTACTCACTCGAACACAAAAAGCGAAACAAGGTACAAATAAATACTATGATTCATGTCGCTCATAAATTTTATAGAAAATGAATAGAATAAACATAAGAAACTATAACTGCTATTATATGATAAAATTTGAACATATTTTTGACGTCCCATTTGTTGTTACGTTCTTTTATCTTTTCTATTCATCTCCCTTTGGAATATTGCGTGAAAAATATTACTCATCTCCATTAGACTATCACACATTTTTTCAAATGTCAATATTTAATTTTAAAATTTGCGGCTATATTATATATAAATTTCATTATATCTTTTGTCTAACATGTCGCAGTTTTGCTCTATCAAAAAACTAATAATTTGCACCATATTCATAAATTTAATCGTATAAATATATTTTGTTGAATATATTTTATTAGAAATACCGTGAAACTTCCGATATCTCGCCTGAGAATCTGCAAAAGGTAATCAATAATTTGTTATCATCTGTTTTTATCGCTACATTTTTAATTAACATTGAGAGTGTATAAGTTTCACCATCTTAAGTTGCCCCTTGCCATTCAGTAACAATTTTTTCTATGTTCTTTGTTTTACTTGTACCTTATATATTAATTGCTTTTTGATCGTGCCATATAAATCATAACCTGCAAAAATAAAATTTTTATCAGGTACAGTCGATAAAGAATTAAAGTAAACAATTATAATTTGTGGAATAGTTTCTACTACATAACAATCTTTATCTATTTTAGCTAGAATCATTTCCTGTATAAAACCAATTATTAGCTTCCCAAGTAATGAAGAAGCGTCTCCACAAGTGGGTATTCCTGTACCATTAAGACATAAGGAAGTTTTATCGATAGAATTTGTGGTATGTATGCCAATGCGCTGAACCGCTTTTCCTTCAACTGTTTGTGTATTTGTATATGTTGTACACTCGTGTTCAATCAATAAGAAGTTATCTTTCTCACACTACTCGTTTTCCAATACCACGTTGCTTTACAATTGTGTTGTTCTTTAATAATCAATTCTTTCAGTTTAAATCCAGCATTTTGGAAAATTCCCATAACTTCAAAAGACATCGGGATCATACAGCCTTTTTGACGGGTATCTCCCATTAAAACAGCACAAAACTTGTCTTTTTTTAATATACGGTAGCTTTCAGCAGCATTTCCTCAATAAAGTCTTTGACTTTCAGATTAGACAAATTTTCTGCGATGTCCTTGCTGTATTTGATAATATCAGCATGAGGCGGGTGGGTAAAGATAAGGTCAATACTACCGCTCTAAATAAAATCCAAGTGCCTTGCCTTTGCGAATATAAACCTTACTGTTTGCACCCTTGTGTTCAAAATCAATTTTAATTCTGCATCTATCAAGAGCAACATCGTTCACATCAACGCTGATGATATCACTCAGTAAACTGATCAAGTACTAAATCTCCCTCTTCCGAATATCGAAGTGATATATTCTTGGAATATAGGGCGACCAATTCCCACTCCATTTTGCATCGTGAGTCGCACAGTCGCCACGATTGGGAAAAGACCAGTATGTAGTAATTTCCGGTTCTGAATCTTCTGGCTCTGATTTTGTTGTTTTCTTTGCCGTTATTTGAAGACCTCGCTAATGATTCCATTCTCCAAATCCTTGATGTTGTAAATATGTTCCATTACGTCAAAAGTTTCTTCAAGGTTGTTTCGGGCGCTTGTCCATCCTTTACCATCCGTAAACCATACAAAAGTGAATCCATCAATAGTATCCGTTTCAAGAGCAAGAGTCTTATAGCTGCGAGCCGTTTCGTTGAGTTTACTGCCTCCGCTTCCATAAAAGTTGGTTTCAATGCCATAAATCATGCTGGGAGTTTTTATAACGAAGTCAAACCGCTTTTCCATTTTGCCTTGATTGGATATAGCAGAGAGATCGATATCCCATTTTGCGGTGATTTGGTGTATGTACATTTCCTTGAAGTAGGTTGTGTCTTTTACAAACTTTGCTTTCTTGATAAAGCTTTCAACTAAATCTTCCATCAAATGCCCGCCACGATTTTTACGACCGTTAGAATCCAATCCTGTCTCTACACCTGTAACATAGTCAACAAGATTATTGATGATGTGATTTTCCAGTAAGTCAAATAACCCTGTATGCTCCATAAAATAAGCATAACGCTCATAATGCGCATAGCTATTCGGAGAGTATTTTCCAAAGTTAAATTTGTACAGATAACCACCGTTTTCATCTTGACAATATATTTCATTAGCTCTGACTGCCAAAAGCAGAGGAATACATTTCAAAGCTTCAGGATACTTCTTGATTAAAGTTTTGAAATCTTCTTTAATGCTCTTAGAGCCAATAAGAGAATTCAGGATATTCAGTTCAACCTTTATATTATCGATATTGCGGTGAACTTTTTCAAAGTCTATGTAATAGCGGTAGTCTGCTATGCTATCACGGAAACTTGATAACCATTCGTTGAAATTTCTCACCATATTATCTCCTTCTTCCCCCAAATCCTGCCGTAGATATGATTTTAAATATATCACGGTCTGCATCTAATAGCTCCTCGATAATGTTTCCAAACATATAGGCATCGGCACGATTGGTCTTTTCCTGTACAGCCAATAATTCCATCAAAACATAAAGAAACTCAACATCATATTCACCAAAAGCATTTAAGCTGAAAAACTGAGCAATATCAATGTCGTTTTCGCCATTTTTGATTAGTGCCTTTAGCGTTTCATAATCATTATTGGTTAGTGGAACACAAGATTTCCAGCAATTTTGAATAGCCAGCAAATATCTCTTTGCAAGAATTTCATTCCCCTGCATTTTCATCAATACATCTACTACCCAATGAATGTGCTTAGGAGTACGGATACGTGTACTGTCTTTTTTGTACTTGATTACAATATCAAATTGCGATAAATTCCCTTGAAAAACATAGATAATATAATCTGTAAAGATAAATTCTATAATCGCTTTTTTAGTATCGTTTTCGATAAGTTGACTTCCTTTTCTGATTTCCATATATAAACCCCTTAAAAATTAGAAATAAGCAATTCCTTGATTTTACCCCTTGCCTCGCTGTTGCAGTTAATCATACGGGTAGCTTCAACACGCTTGATTCTATGAGACGAATAAATGTTATCGAAGAAGTTATCTTCGGTGTTAGAATTCTTGGGATCGGAATTGCTAATTACGACCTTTGCACCTTTTCTGTGCATATTATCAACGAATTTTGCGAGCTCAATCTGTTTTTCATCGTTAAACAAATTTTCCGTGTATGCAGTAAAGCTCGCAGTATCTGTTATGGGGCGATATGGAGGGTCAAAATAAACGAAAGTATTGGCATCAATGAAAGCAGCTGATTCTCTATAGTCTCCGCACACAATGTTTACCGTTTGCAGTTTTTCTGACACCGCTCTGAGATTTTCTTCATCACAAATCGAAGGATTTTTGTAAGCTCCCATAGGTACATTAAACAAGCCTTTTTTATTGACTCGGTATAAGCCGTTAAAGCAAGTTTTATTAAGAAAAATCATCAACGCTGCCTTTTCAATATTTACAATCTCGTTTCCATTGACTTTCAAATTATTAAAACGCTCCCGCTTTGCCAAGTAATATGCTTTGCGATGCTCCGTATCCATTGGAACAAACTCACTTTGCATGATTGCAAGCGTAAAAACAAGATCATATATGTCGTCACGAATAATGCGATAGGCATTAATTAGTTCTGCATTAATGTCGCTGATATACACTTCCTTCAAATCGTACTTGCTTAAAATATCAAAAAGCACGGCGCCACCGCCTACAAATGGCTCGGCATACTTAGTAATTTTTTTATGTCCAAAGGGATAGTACTTTTCAATTTCGGACAGAAGCTGTCCTTTGCCACCCGCCCATTTTAAGAACGGTTTAACTTTACCACTATCCTGTTGCAAATATCGAGTAGTCCTCGCATCGATTGGTTTTTCTGCCGTAGTAGGTATGAGCCACGTATTACCCACCATTTTGGCATTAGCTATTCTGTTCTCCGAACAAAGAATAGCAACGCGTCTTTGTGATACCCCCCATTTATCAGCAGCTTCTCTTGCGGACATGTATTCCATAACGTGCCTCCTGTTTTAACGATAATATTATATTCGAAATCTCGAATAATAGCAATACTGATTTTCTAAAAGCCACAAATAATTTTCATTTTGACTTTAAGCTATATGTTGCCAAGACAAGGGCATTGTACATTGTGGGGAGTGCCCGGATATTCCGTGCGAATTATTGACGCAATATTCCTGTGCTCCTGAGCATGGTGATACTCCTCGGAGCGCCAGAATTGAGCAGTGCAAGCGGTGGTATGCCGAGCCGAAAGGAGAAAGATAAAATGGATACAAAGATAATCTCTCTCCGTATGGAGCGCTAGTGCTTCATTCATAAAGCGGATGAAGAAGAATACATAAAATTATATCGGGATACCCAGCCTGGACAAAATGTATATTGGAATGGATTCGGACAGCCACCGACGCTTTCTTTTCGTGCTGATTTTGATGATATTGAATTTAATCGTGACCGTCAGCTAAAATGAAAACTGATAAAAGGCAGATTTTTCGGCGGCAATTTAGGCTGGATTGTGCCGGAAGATATGGAGCTGTTTATCGCTCTCTATCGCAAGCCGCTTGTAAAGCCAACTGAAATACAGCTGCGGGTCTTGGAGTTTATTAAACGGGAGGGACCGCTCAACATCCAGCAAATCAAAGAAGAAACCGGATTGCTTGTGAAAGAAATCACCCCCGCTCTTCACCGTTTGCAAGAGGCTTTTTTGATATATGAAGACCAATATGACGGTGAGTGGGACAGAGGATGGTATAAATTTGTTGGAATGTTCCCGCAAGTAAATTCCGATAAGGTTTCAAGACACAAAGCGCTCAAAATCGTATTGCAAAGATTCGCGTATCGTCTTGTATGGTTTGATACGGCGATGGCTAAATCATTCTATAAGATTCCTGAAAAAGAAATAAAACTGTCTGTTAATGAACTGGTTGCTGAAGGCAGATTGGTTTTGTCAGGCTCAGGTTATATGCTGAAGAGTGATGCTGACCTGCTCGAAAATTACGAGCCTCAGGTTATGAACTTCGTTTATGCGATTCACCGCAACGACTTTCTTTATAAGGTTCATGAGCACGTTCTGAAGGAGATGGCTAAGGAATTGACGAAAGGTCTTGAATATGATCACGAATCTCTGCAATACCTGTTGATTGACGGAGAATTCCACGGTGCGTCAGTCGGTCACTTTCGAAACGGTCCGTATGATCTCAATGATGTTGTTTGTGATTTGCCGAAAGTCGAAAAGAAGAAATTATCGAGGCAATTCGTGCTGTAAACTATGGTAAAAGTCCCAAACGGTTTATGGAAAAGGAATTATAAGAATGAGCCAAGGACTGATTACTATTGTTGGAGCAAATGGAGCCGGAAAAACCACAACATCAAAATCATTACTGCTGATGTGTCTGCATAGTGCATATGTGGATGCAGATTGGTGTAGAGCCATCAATCCATTTCAATTTACTAAAGCGACTAAAAAAACGATAACAAACAATATTATTTGCTTAATTAGAAACTATTTATTATGCGATGATATCGAAACCGTTATCTTCCACTATGGTTTTTATGGAGAAAGAAAAGCGCTCTATGATGAAGTGATGAATTGCTTAAGAAATGAGGGGATAATTTTCGATGAATACATTGTTGCATTAAAATGTGAGTATGACGAAAACAAAAGACGTTCTATTAAAGATAACAGAGATCCTGAACGTGTAGAGCGAGGAATGAGAAATACGTTTAATTTCTATGATGGTTTTGGTTATCCTATAATAGACACAATATTTCTTTTTTCAGATCAAGTTGCTGAAAAAATCATAGAGACGTTCTTCTAATGAATTATTCTCGCTCAAGGAAATTTAGATATCAAATCGGGCAATAGTGAAATATAACTTCATTAGATGATATCGCACCGCTTTTGAAAAATACGCAGATAAGCACAAAGTCCGCAGATTCACTAATTCTGCGGACTTTGTGCCTCTCAATCGGTCACCTTTGAAAGTATCCTTATGGGAACCCTGTATTTATGCGGGTTTGCGGCGTTTTGACTACTATTCCCACTTTGTTATCAAAAGACTTCTCCGAACGCCGCAAACCCGCATAAGCACTAGGTTTTTACGGTGTTCCGTTTTATTCCCACTCTATTGTACCCGGCGGTTTAGAAGTAATATCATAGACGACACGGTTTACGCCGGGGACTTCGTTTATTATGCGGCTGGAAAGGGTGCGCATTAGGGGATAGGGGAGTTCGGCAAATTCTACGGTCATGGCATCCTTGCTGGTAACGGCGCGTATGGCAATACAATAATCATATGTGCGCTCGTCGCCCATTACGCCGACTGAATTAACGCCGGTAAATACTGTAAAATACTGCCATATATCTTTATCCAGACCCGCCTTAGCGACTTCTTCGCGCAGTATAGCGTCGCTTTCGCGCACAATACGCAGCCGGTCGGGGGTTATTTCTCCTATAATTCTTATGGCCAGGCCGGGGCCGGGGAAGGGCTGACGCCATACCAGCTCGCGTGGAATACCCATGCTTTCTCCTAATTCGCGCACTTCGTCTTTAAAGAGCAAGCGCAGAGGCTCTACTATGCCTTTAAAGCGGACGTCCTTAGGAAGTCCTCCTACGTTATGATGGCTTTTTATTACCGCGGCTTGTCCAAAGCCGCTTTCGATAACATCGGGATATATGGTGCCCTGGACCAGATAATCGGCGCCGATTTTATTTGATTCCTCTTCAAACACTCGGATGAATTCTTCTCCTATTATCTTGCGCTTTTTTTCCGGGTCGGTAACTCCCTCGAGCTTAGAGAGAAAGCGTTCGCGGGCGTCTACCATTATAATTTTAAGGCCCAGCTTGCCTCCAAAATAATCCATAACCTCTTGAGCTTCATTTTTGCGCAGCAGGCCGTGGTCAACAAAGATGCAGGTAAGCTTGTCGCCTACAGCCTTATGCACTAATACCGAGGCGACAGAAGAATCTACGCCGCCTGAAAGACCGCTTACTACCGTGCTGCTGCCAACCTGCTCGCGTATATTTTCTATAAGCTCGTCAGCAAGCCCCGCGGCGCTCCATGAACCCTCGCAGCCGCAGATATTATATATAAAATTACTCAACATCCTAAAGCCCTGCCGCGTATGATTGACTTCGGGATGAAACTGCATGCCGTAGAGTTTTTGCTCATCATCCGCAACGGCGGCGTTTGCGCAGTGCGGTGTAGCCGCTATGGAGACAAAACCTGTCGGCAGCTCTGAAACGTAATCGTTATGGTTCATCCATACTACTGTTTCGCGGGCTATTCCGTCAAACAGGGGATGCTCTTTAACCGACATATCAGTAAAGCCGAATTCAGGGATAGACGCAGCCTGCACCTTGCCGTCCAGCATATGAGCCATTAGCTGCATGCCGTAGCATATTCCCAGAACGGGGACGCCAAGGGAGAAAACCTCCTTTGAGCAGCGCAGCGCATCGGGCGCGTAAACGCTGTTGGGGCCGCCTGTAAGGATAATTCCCTTAAGTTCTGGGCCGACATAATCAGAAAAGGGAGTGTTGCAGGGTATTACCTCGCTGTATACACCGGCCTCTCTTATGCGGCGGGCTATAAGCTGATTATATTGTCCGCCGAAATCTAAAACGGCTATAAATTCCTTTGCCGGCTTTCTTTCTTTCATTTAGAGGCCTCCTTTGAGTTTTTATATTCTATTGCCGCTCCAATTAAATCTCTGAATAATGGGTGCGGCCGGTTGGGCCGGGATTTAAATTCAGGATGGAACTGTACTCCTACGAACCAGGGATGGTCTTTTATTTCTACTATTTCTACTAAATTGCGTTCAGGATTGACACCTGCAGCCTGCATGCCTGCGTTTGCAAGCTGTTCTTTAAAGTTATTATTAAATTCATAGCGGTGACGGTGCCGTTCGCTTATTTCGTCCGCCTGATACGCTTTATATGTATGGCTGTTTTTATCCACGATTTCGCAGCGGCATTGTCCCAGCCGCATAGTGCCGCCCATTTTATCCAAATTTGCCTGGTCGGGCATAAGGTCTATAACGGGGTAAGGGGTGCTGGGGTCTACTTCAGTCGTATGAGCGCCGCGCAGGTTAAGCACATTGCGCGCATATTCAATTACGGCCATCTGCATGCCCAGGCAGATGCCTAGGAAAGGCACTTTGTTTTCGCGCGCGTAGCGTACTATTTCTATTTTGCCTTCTATGCCGCGGCTGCCGAAGCCGCCGGGAATTAATATGCCGTCTACGTCGGCAAAGACCTGGTTTACATTGTCCTGATTTATTTCATCCGTGGCCAGCCACTTTATTTTAACACGCGTACTGTGCGCTATGCCGCCGTGAGTAAGAGCCTCGGCTACGCTCAGATATGCGTCGTGCAGGCCGATGTATTTGCCTGCAAGAGCTATGCATACCTCTTGCTTTGGATATTTATGGCGGTTGACCATCTCGGTCCATTCGGTTAAATCAGGCTGGGGCAATTCCATGCTGAGCAGCTTGCATACCTGTGTGTCCAGTCCTTCTTTGTGCAGAGCCAGGGGTACTTCGTAGAGTGTTGGTACGTCCCGGTTTTCTATAATATTTTCGGGCAGCACATTGCAGAAAAGGGCTATTTTATCCTTTTGCTCTTTAGGAATGGGATTTTCAGTACGGCATACTATTATATCGGGCTGTATTCCCAGTCCCAAAAGCTCCTTGACCGAATGCTGCGTGGGCTTAGTTTTAATTTCGCCGCTGGCAGCCAGATAGGGAACAAGGGTAACGTGTATGTAAAGGGAATTGCGCACGCCTACCTCATATTTTATCTGGCGTATAGCCTCTAAAAAGGGCTGGCTTTCAATATCGCCTACGGTACCGCCTATTTCAGTTATGATTACGTCTACGCTTTTATCCTGGCTGGCTTTTAGAATGCGTCCCTTTATTTCATTGGTTATATGGGGGATAACCTGTACTGTTCCGCCCAGATATCCTCCGCTGCGTTCCCGTTCAATTACCGTTTGATAAACTCTGCCGGTAGTTACATTGCTGTTTTGGGAGAGATTTTCGTCTATAAATCTCTCGTAATGGCCTAAATCCAAATCAGTTTCGGCTCCATCGTCCGTCACAAACACCTCGCCGTGCTGATAGGGATTCATTGTGCCAGGATCCACGTTTATGTATGGATCAAATTTCTGAATTACAACCTTAAGCCCGCGGCATTTAAGCAGACGCCCGAGAGAGGCCGCCGTGATGCCCTTGCCCAGGCTGGAAACCACCCCGCCCGTTATAAATACATATTTAGCCATTGTAATTTTCCCCCTTATACCTTTAATTCGCTTTCGCCTATCAAGCCGGTAAAATCGCTTAACGCAGGCTTAACATAGCCGGCTAAAAATTCGTCCACCTGTTCGGGCGCGCGGCCGATATAATTTTCCGCCTTCATTACGCCTTTTATATCTTCCTCGCTCATTTTAAATGCGCTGTCTTTGGCTATGCGGGAGATAAGGTCGCAGTCCCCGCCCTCCTCCTTTATACGCCGGGCCGCCTCCATTGAATGCACCCTTATGCGCTCGTGCAGCTCCTGACGGTCTCCTCCTCGGCGCACGCCTTCCATTAAGATATTTTCAGTAGCGATAAAGGGCAAATTTTCATTAAGACGCTTTTGTATTACCTTGGGATATACAATCATTCCGCCGGCAATGTTTATCACTATTTTTAAAACTGCGTCTGTGGCTAAAAAAGCCTCGGCTACTGCTATACGGCGGTTAGCAGAATCATCCAGGGTCCGTTCAAGCCACTGAGTGCTGGCCGTTAGAGCGGGGTTAAGCGCGTCTGTCATTACATAGCGCGCTAAAGAGCATATGCGCTCGCTGCGCATGGGATTGCGCTTATATGCCATTGCCGACGAGCCTACCTGGCTCTTTTCAAAAGGCTCCTCAACTTCCTTGAGGTTTTGCAGCAGCCTCAGGTCGCCTGCAAAGCGGTATGCACTCTGAGCTATGCCCGAGAGCACGTTCAAAACGCGGGAATCCTCTTTGCGCGGATACGTTTGGCCGGATACCGGGAACACGCTGTCAAAGCCCATTTTATGCGCGATTTTTTCTTCCAGCAGCTTTACCTTTTGGCTGTCGTTGTCAAAAAGCTCCATAAATGAGGCCTGTGTGCCGGTGGTACCCTTATTGCCAAGCAGGCGCATACCGCTCAGAACGTAATTTAAATCATTGAGGTCGCTTAAAAAATCCTGTATCCAAAGACATGCCCTTTTGCCTACGGTTGTGGGCTGGGCGGGCTGAAAATGGGTAAAGCCCAAAGTAGGAAGAGCGCGGTGCTCTTCGGCAAATTGAGCCAGGCCGCTTATGGCTGCCTGCAGCTTATTTTTAATAAGCTCAAGTCCCTGCTTCATTATTATTATATCGGCGTTGTCCGTTACATAGCAGGAGGTGGCTCCCAGATGAATTATGCCTTTGGCCTTGGGACATACCAGCCCGTAGGCGTAAACATGAGCCATGACGTCGTGGCGTATTTCCTTTTCCTTGCGAGCAACCGCCTCAAAATCTATATTTTCTACATTGGCTTTAAGCTCGTCTACCTGCTCCTGGGTAATATTAAGGCCCAGCTCCATTTCGCTTTGAGCCAGAGCTACCCAGAGCCGGCGGAAAGTCTGATATCTGCTGTTATCGCTGAATAGGGAAAGCATTTCCCTTGAAGCGTAACGAGAGCTCAAAGGGGAAGAATATTTATCGTGCATTGTCGTTAATCTCCTTTCAGTGATAGATAATTTCGTCTCGGCCCGGCCCTACAGAAATATGAGTTATGGGGCATTCAATATATTTTTCAATATATTCTATATAATTCCGCGCTTCCTGCGGCAATTTATCATACTGCGTTACCTTGCTTATGTCGGTGTTCCAGCCGGGCATGGTTATATAGACGGGTTCGGATTTTATAAGCTGAGGGGTAACGGGGAAATCCTTAACTATATTTTCTCCTATTTTATATCCTACGCAAAGGGGAATTTCAGTCATATAGGAGAGTACGTCCAGCTTGGTAAGACAGATGCAGTCGGCCCCCTGAAGCTTTGCGCCGTAGCGCGTGGCTACTAAATCGATGGGGCCTACCCGCCTCGGCCTGCCTGTGGCGGCGCCGTATTCGTCGCCTGCCTGGCGCAGCTTTTCAGCTTTTTCGCCGTCCCATTCGCTTACGAAGGGGCCTTCTCCTACAGCGGTTGAATAGGCCTTGGCTATGCCCATAACCTTATCTACCTTTAAAAAGGGAGCGCCCGAGCCTATAGGCGCATATGCGGCCAGAGGCGTAGAAGAGGAGGTGTAGGGGTAAATACCGTAGTCGATATCCTTAAGCGCGCCCAGCTGTGCTTCAAACAGTATATTTTTGCCTTCCTTCTGCGCCTGAGCCAGTATAAGGCCCGTATCGGCTATATACTCCCTAAAGGGATAGCCGTATTTTTTAAGCCAGTCCATAACCTCTTCCAGGGTGTATTTTCTGCTGCCGTAAACTCCAGAAAGAAATAGATTTTTATATTCTATTAAATCGGATAACCGGCTTTTGAGATATTCTTCGTCCAGTAAATCACATACCTGAAGAGCCTTTTTCATATATTTGTCGCCGTAAACGGGCGCAATTCCGCGGCGGGTCGAGCCGTATTTTTTGCCGGCCAACCGCTCTTCTTCGCAGATATCCTGCTGCTTATGCCAGGGCAGGCAGATTATGGCGCGGTCGCTTATCTTGAAATTATCAGGGGTGATACGGATGCCCCGCTCGCGCAGGCCGGCAATTTCGTTGAAGAGGTGCTCTAAATCTATTACCGTTCCGCTTCCCAGAATATTCATTACATTTTCCCGGCAGATGCCCGAAGGCAGCAAATTAAGCTTAAAGGTGCCCATTTGATTAACTACCGTGTGGCCTGCGTTGTTGCCGCCCTGATAGCGGCATACTACCTGAAAATCCTCCGCAACAAGGTCCACCATGCGGCCCTTGCCTTCGTCCCCCCAGGTTATGCCCACTATTGCCATTGTCGCCATAAAAATACCTCCCAAATTAATGCTGTAATAATCGGGTTAAAGCAGGGTTATTCCTTGCTTTAAGCATTGAGCTATATGTTCCTTAGGCCAAATTGAGGCCTGGACCTCGCCTATATGATGCTTGCGGAGCATAAACATGCACAGCCGCGACTGGCCTATTCCTCCGCCTATTGTAAGAGGCAGGGCCCCTTTTAATATTTCCTGATGATAGGGCAGATTCAGTCTTTGATTCAGCCCCGAGGCTTCCAATTGCTTTTTAAGGGAAGGCGCGTCCACTCTTATTCCCATGCTGGAAAGCTCGAAGGGAATATCCAGCTCGGGGTAATATAGGATGATATCCCCGTTAAGGGACCAGTCGTCATAATCGGGCGCGCGTCCGTCATGCCGCGTTCCTGAACGAAGGAGACCGCCTATCTGCGATATAAATACCGCCCCGTATTTTTTGGCCGCCTGATATTCTCGTTGCTTGGGGCTTAGATTGGGAAAAGCGTCCTCTAATTCCTGCGAGGATATGAATTCAATTTTTTCAGGCAGTACGTTCTCTCCCAGCGATGGAAAATTGGAGAGCACATACTGCTCGGCGCTGATTAAGGTTTGGTAAATATCGCATACCGTCTGCTTTAAATATTCAAAATTGCGCTCCTGCGGAAGAATTATTTTTTCCCAGTCGTATTGGTCTACATATATAGAATGCAGGCAGTCGCAGCTTTCATCCCGCCTGATTGCGTTCATATCGGTATATAAGCCCTCTCCGGGTTCAAATTGATACCTGGCCAGCGCGTATCTCTTCCATTTGGCTAGTGAATGCACGATTTCCGCAACGCAGCCGGTTTCCTTTATATCAAAGGATACGGGGCGCTCGCAGCCGTTTAGATTATCGTTAAGGCCTGTTTCGGGCAACAAAAAAAGAGGCGCCGAAACCCTTTGAAGCTTTAATTTGAGAGATAAAGCCCTTTCAAAGAAATCCTTAAGCGCCTTTATTGCGGTTTCGGTTTCCCGCAGATTCAGTTTTGATTGATAACTCATTATATCCGCCGCCTGTTGATAAAATCATTAAAAAAGAGTGTTTTATCCATATGCGTCGCCGCACATGAAACACCCTGAGCTTTTTATAGGTTGTATTCCATATATAACGGCCGGCACTTATTCATGCTGTAATACGCCGTAAAAAACACTTTAATATAATACTCTAAAGCGCCGCCGCTGTCAATCAAAATATAATTTTGGCGCATTTTTTGCGCGCATAATTAAGATGCTGGCCATAGATTTAATAAACTGCATTAATTTATGCCGCTTATGCTTGGATGGAGTCGGGCGGCTCAGGGAGTGAAAAATATTTTTGCAGGATAAAGCGGAACTCCGAATAGACCGAGAGCCATGACTGAAGCTATTTCTGCAATTAATGTCATTTGGAGTATTGATTTTTTATTTTGGCCATTGTATAATACAACTTACGGGCAATTTTATGCGGAAGGAGCGCAGGAGGAGAAAATATGCTTTACTTCTGCGTGCATTTTGGCATTCCCCTATAAAGGCCATAATTAAAATGGCTTTAACGAGGAGCGCACTTCACAATAATTTTTGAATATTCTATTGCGTTTAAGGAGAAGCATTTAAATAATGGGCGGTATTGAAAAAAATTCTCTTCCGGGCTATATAAAGCGCATTGCTGCGGAGCAGGGAATAGACGTTGGCGGCATAATAGCCTTTGGACGGGGAGATCTTAACGCGCAGTGCGGCTTTAAGGATACGTATATTCTGGCTGATAAGGAGGCTTTGCATATCCTTTATATGCATTGCGCGCCGTCAGTACGCGTTTTCGGCGGTTACTTTGACTCAAAGAAGAGAAGAGGCCACTTTATGCAGCAGAAAGAGGCGGAGCGCACTCTGGAAAAATATTTAAAATTTCCCTATGAAAGCGTAGAGGAACTTAAAATGGAGAACAGGCTTTCAGGCGGGGAAATTATATTGCGTTCGGGCGGCCTGGAGAGCTTTGTCTGCGCCTTTTCGGGCGGATATATGCGGGAGAATATGCGCTTTAAGCATATTGTGGATAAGCTTATAAAAAAAGAGGAGCTGAATTCAGAAGATATTAAGGAAGCGGAAATGGAAAGACGCTGCCCTAAAT
This sequence comes from uncultured Eubacteriales bacterium, assembly GCA_900547955.1. GTDB lineage: Bacteria > Bacillota > Clostridia > Christensenellales > QALW01 > Neochristensenella. The sequence continues at coordinate 26,308 of URIR01000001.1, forward strand.
GCGGCATGCTTTATCCAGAGACGGATAGGGCCGTATGTCCCCGCTGCATGGATAAAAAATCTCTGTTTCTGCGCATGCTGGGTTACTTTAAGCCGTATAAGCTGCGTATAGCTCTGTTTTTTATCTGCGTGGTGCTGGAAACGGTTATGAATCTGTTCGTGCCTCTTTTAAGCGGTACGGTGTTTTATGATATAGTGAGCCGGAACGAGGAGACGCTGTCATCCCTTGGGCTGCCTGCGGGCGCGTTTGTTTTGGCGGTGGTGATTATTTCTCTAACGATATTGCTTTCGCGCATTCTTCAGGCGGGCTTTACTATTATAAAAGGCAGGATAGTCGGGCACATAGTGCCCCTTGCGGTATATGACATAAAAACAGGGCTGTATAATTCCGTGCAGCGTCTTTCGGTCGGGTTTTTTGCCAAGAGACAGACGGGCGCCTTAATGACCAGGATAAGCGAGGACGCAAACGAGGTCATGAGCTTTTTTATAGACGGCCTGCCTTATATGTTTACAAATATGCTTTTTATAATCTCCAGCATAGCTATAATGCTTTCAATGAGCGTGAGACTTACTTTGCTTTCGGTTATGACCTTGCCCCTGCTGTTTTTTGTAAGCTTTAAAATGCAGCCGGTATTATGGAGATATAACGGCAGACGGCATAGAAGCAGACGGGCGCTTTATTCGCTTATGAACGATAACCTTACGGGGGCCAGGGTGGTAAAAGCCTTTGGGCGGGAGCAGGCGGAAAACCAACGCTTTTACAGAGTGAGCAAAAGGGTGCGCAGGGCCGAGATGGATTTGGTAAATTACGACAACCTGTTTTATATGGTATATGCCGGAGTGGAGCAGTTCGCTATAGTTTCGGTATGGCTTTTCGGCGTGGGCATGGTGCTGGGAGACAGCCCTTTAATTGATTACGGCGTACTGGTAACGTTTATAAGCTATGTTACCTCCCTGGCCGAGCGGCTGGACTTCTTTTCATATATATTCCGCTGGTGGGCCGCGAGCATGAACAGCGCTCAGCGTATATTTGAAATATTGGACGCTTCGCCCGAGGTGGTTCAGAGCGCCCAGCCTAAGCGTCTGCCTGAGGTTAAAGGAGAGGTAGAGCTTAAAAACGTCAGCTTCAGCTATGAGCCTAACAAGCCGGTCTTAAGCGGCGTCAGCTTTAAAGCCAGCCCGGGCCGCATGCTGGGAATTGTAGGACATTCGGGCGCCGGCAAGAGCACCATTGTTAATCTTATTTCCCGCCTTTACGACGCGCAGGAGGGCGAGGTGCTTTTAGACGGAGTGAACGTTAAGGAGCTTTCCTTTGAACAGCTTCATAAAACCATTGCCCTAGTTTCTCAGGAGACGTATATTTTTCGCGGCACAGTAGCGGAAAACATAGCTTACGCCTGTCCCGGGGCTGCTCCGGAGCAGATAATAGAGGCGGCTGTAGCGGGCAGCGCGCACGATTTTATCATGAAGCTGCCAGACGGCTATAATACCGTTATAGGCGGAGGGGGACGCAGTCTCTCGGGCGGAGAGAGACAACGCATTTCCATTGCGCGCGCTATTTTGGCCAACCCGAAAATTTTGATTCTGGACGAGGCTACCGCGAGTTTGGATACGCAGACCGAGCGCAGGATTCAGGCCGCTATAGACGCCTTGGTAAAGGGGCGCACTACCATAGCCATAGCGCACCGGCTTTCCACACTACGCAATGCCGACAATTTAATAGTTATAGAAAACGGGCGGGTAACCGAGCAGGGCACGCATGTGGAGCTGGCTCGCAGAAAAGGCACGTATTATAAGCTTTTGCAGCTTCAAAGCAAGGCGCTCGCATTAAGAGGGATAGGAGAATAAGCATGGAAGAAAAGAATGATATAATTCAAGGCCAGCTTAAGGCTGTGGACGAAATGTTTACCATAAATTATATAACGGGCGATAACGCCGTATTTGAACGGACATCGGGCGGGTTTTTAGCCATGCGCTTTAACGGAGAATATTATTCGCGCGTTCAGCCTTATAGGGCTTTTCCTTTTACCGACCCGGAAAAATATATTTCTATAAGGTCGGGCAACGGCAATGAGAGCAGGGAGGTAGGGATTATTAAAACGCTGGCCGAAATGCCTGAAAAATACCGCAGCCTGATAGAGGAACAACTGGAATTAAGATATTTTATGCCCGAGATAATAAGAATACATAGCATACGCGAGGAATACGGCTATTCCTATTGGGATGTTACTACCGACCGCGGCGAATGCCGCTTTACGACAAATATGAGCGCGGGCACGGCGGTATCCCTTTCGGAGATTAGGATGATTATTAAGGATGTGGACGATAATCGCTTTGAAATAAAGGATATAGGCAAATTAAGCGCGTCCGAATTAAAAATGCTTGATATATATTTATAGGAGAGTATATTTATGAATTTATGCGTGCAGCCGCCTGCGGAACAGCGCGAACTTATCAACAGGCTGCTTGAAGGAGAAAAAATATGCTATTGCGCTCCTTTTGATCTTTCGCCTAACGGTGAAATTATAAAGAATGCGTTTGTAAGCGTGAGCCGCAGCAGGCTGGCTGTGACCGGGCCGGGAATTGAAAGGGTTTATTCTTTGAAGCAGTTTGAGCGGATAGAATGCCAAATGCTGATAAATAACGCGGTGCTTGTGGGTTATATTAATGGGCAGGAAAAGCTTTTAGCACGCTTCAGAACGGTAAACGCGCTGAAATTTTCCTATATTGCGCGTGGAGCAAGCCTGTTTATTAAGGGCGACGAGCGGATTATAACCAGCAGGGAAAGAGAAAGAGTATGCCCTAAATGCGGGCGCGGTATGCACGGTGCAAATTATTGCGCTCATTGCGAGGGGCGAGGGCGAACCTTCAGGCGGGTTTTATCTATGGCTAAGCCTCACATTATGGATTTAACGCTGGTTTCCATTATAATGCTTGTGATAACCGGTATAAATGTGGGGGCGCGCTTCGCTGAAAAGGGACTGGTAGACGAGGTTATAATGGTGAACGGCCCGCTTGCCGAGGCATATAAATATATTTTTATCATGATAATCCTAACTGCTATGGTGATAGTTTGCTACGTCCTGCGCAATTATCTCAGCGCCCGCTTGGGCACCAGCATAAGCATGGATATGCGCAGAAGGCTTTATGAAAAGATACAGGCTCTGTCCATAGGCTATATTTCGGGCGAACGGCCGGGCGCTTTAATGAACAGGATGACGCAGGATACGCAGCAGATAAGACGCTTTATGGAAAATACATTTGCTCAGATGTTTAATCAGATTTTGACAATGCTGGGCAGCATAATAGTTATGTTTATTTTGGACTGGCGGCTTTCTCTTATGATTTTGGCGCTGATGCCTGCAATAATACTTTTTACCGCTTATTTCAGGCGCATATTTAAAATATTTCATAAGCAGTGGATAGCCAGCGACGAAGTAAACAGCCAGCTTCAGGACGTGCTTTCGGGAATAAGGGTGGTTAAGGCATTTGGAACAGAGGAAAGGGAAACCTTAAAATTTGCGGCTGGAAACGCAAAGGTTGCGCATATTACTCAGCGCGCTGAGAAGCTTTGGGCGACGCTTAACCCTATTTTCGAGCTCATTTTCGGATTGTCTACCGTTCTGGTTATACTTTACGGCGGAATAAATGTGCTTAACGGCGGTTTTACAATGGGCGAAATAACCATGTTTACCTTTTACAGCGCTGCGCTTTACGGCTGCATGCGCTGGCTGGGCAATATGCCCAGGATGGTTATAAGCACACTAATATCCATAGACCGAATCTACAGCGTGCTGGATGAGGAGGAAACTATAACCAGCCGTGAAAACGCGGTAGTCAGGCGGATTGAAGGCAGAGTAAGCATCAGGGACGTATATTTTGGATATAACGCTTATGAAAGCGTGCTGGAAGGAATAAGCCTTGAAATTAAGCCAGGAGAGATGATAGGACTTGTAGGAGCTTCGGGCACGGGTAAATCTACTCTTATAAATCTTATTATGCGTATGTACGACGTGGACGCTGGAGAAATAGATATTGACGGAATAGATATAAGAAATTATGACAAGGAATGTTTGCATAGGCAGATAGGCGTAGTATTGCAGGAGCCGTTCCTTTTTTCGGGCAGCGTGCTGGATAATATAAGATATTCCAAGCCTGAGGCGGGATATGAGGAAGTAATAAGGGCGGCTAAGCTGGCTAACGCGCATGATTTTGTTATAAAATTCCCAGATGGATATGATACTAAGGTGGGAGAAAACGGTCATAATCTTTCGGGCGGGGAAAGACAGAGAATAGCCATAGCGCGGGCTATACTCTGCGACCCCAAAATACTTATTCTGGACGAAGCGACAAGCAGCTTGGATACGGAGACCGAATATCAGATACAAGAAGCTCTTGCACGGCTTATCAAGGGGCGCACTACTATTGCGATAGCTCATAGGCTTTCCACTTTGCGCGGCGCAGATAGAATTATGGTCATAGATAAGAAAAAACGAGCGGAGCTGGGAACGCATGACGAACTGCTCCGTCAAAAGGGGATATATTATAATTTAGTTATGGCGCAGCTTCAGATGGGGAGGCTGGACGGCGGTTGAATTGTTTACATAAAGTTTATTTTTTATAAATTGACTCCAGGCGCGTAATATTATAAAATTCTCTAGTATATAATATAACAAATGCGGCGGTGTTGATATACATGAAAAAACTGGCTGTACTTTTAACTGTTGTGCTTATAGTACCGTTTTTCTCTTCATGCGGCGAGCCGGCAGAGAAAGAAACGGCTTGGCCTTCGGTAGGGCCGGATTATTCAAACAGAGCTATTGCAAATTTTGACGGTGAATATGAGGAGGCAAATAATATGCAGCATCCTGTGGCGTTTATCACTATGGAATCGGGCGCGGTGATAAAAGCGGAGCTTTATCTTGAAAAGGCGCCGGAAACGGTTAATAATTTCATATATTTAGCTAATCAGAAGCAATTTTATGACGGGCTTATTTTTCATAGAGTAATAAGGGATTTTATGATACAGGGCGGATGTCCTGAAGGTACTGGCAAGGGCGGCCCTGGCTATACCATTAAGGGAGAGTTTGCGGCTAACGGCTTTACGCAGAACAATATAGCTCATGTGCCCGGCGTGCTGTCCATGGCCAGGCTGGCGTTTCCCTATGACAGCGCCGGTTCGCAGTTTTTTATATGCGTGGAAGATTGTCCGCATTTGAACGGGCAGTACGCTGCGTTTGGCATGGTGGTAGAAGGTATGGAGACAGTTTATGAAATAAGCGAGACTCCTACGGGCGTGCTGGATAAGCCACAGGAGCCGCAGGTTATAAGGAGCGTGCGCGTGGATACGCGGGGTGTGGATTATCCTATCCCGGAGGGAGCCAAATAAGCTTTATACCCTCAGTTTACAAAAAAAGACGGTCAGAAGGCATAAAATTTGCGTCCTGCTGCGCTGCTTTGATTCCATGTACGCCCGGTACATGTCGTTCAAGCGCCTTGCATGACGCAGATTTTATGCCTTCCGACTCTGGAGACCTCAAGGAAAAAGAATTTCTTCATTTTCAAGGCAGACGAAGAAAGCGTTACTTATGAGTACGCTGATTGAGGATAACGCAGAAAATGAAGAAATTATCCCGTTTTGAGGCGTGTAGTTCCTTGTAAACTGAGGGTGGGCTGAGATTAAATAATTATGTTTCGGAGGGAAGCGCGGCTTGGTTTGCGCTTCTCTTTTCTATTATCTGCGCTTTTTAATAAGGGATTCCGCTATTTTGATGCTGGGATAGAGACTTAAACCTCTCCTCTTCCGCTCCAAAAACGTCGCTTTTACCGGCTTTTTATTGCTGCAGCCTCTTTTGCTATTAACGTAAATTGATGCGATGCTTAAGCTTGTAAACTGCGTTATTGCGAAATTTGTTATTCTGATATTTTCATGAACGAATATGTTTTTGAATAATTAGTCGTTAAGTTTCATTCTAAGCTTGTCAATTTCACAATTTTTAAGTATAATTATTTTCCTTTTGATACTGCCTGCTTTGATTTTTGGCGATAGGAATAATGCTGACGGCAGGCGAGCAAATATATTCGGAGTATGGATTTAGCGTTAAAGAAATTATATAAATTATAGAGGGATGGATATGAAAATTTTAGGTATAGATATTGGGACTACTAGTATATCATTTGCGGTTTTTGAGGATAGGGAATGTCTGGCGAGTTATACTTTAAAAAATAATTCGGCATTGCCTGGAAGCGATAATATAAGACAGGACGCCGATAAAATTTTGGATATAATAGAAACTCAGCTTTGCGGCATAAGCCGCGAACATCCCAATATAGAGCGGCTGGGCCTGACGGGGCAGATGCATGGCATATTATACCTGGATAAGGCTGGGCGCGCTGTCAGCCCGCTGTATACATGGCAGGATAACAGCGCGTGCGAGCCGTATAAAGACACTACATACACGGGTTTTATTGAGCGGACTGTGGGTAGAAGCATTTATGGAGGCTATGGGCTGGCGACGCATTTTTATCATAAGCTTAACGGGATGGTACCTGCAAACGCTTCCTGCCTATGTACCATATCGGATTATGCGGCTATGAAATTAGCGGGGATAAGCCGTCCGTATATGCATATTTCCAATGCGGCTTCATTAGGTTTGTATAATTTAAAAAGCAACAGCTATGATTTTGAGGCTATTTCAAGGCTGGAACTAAACGAGGCTTTGCTGCCTGACATTATAAACCAAGCGAAAATATTGGGAGAAAACAACGGTAGGGGCGTATGCGTTGGCCTGGGGGACAATCAGGCCAGTTTTATTGGATGCGTTCGGGACGGGCAGAAGGAAATACTTTTGAATGTGGGGACAGGCTCGCAGATATCATGTATGAGCGGCAGCATATATCAGGACAGCGAAATTGAAACCAGGCCGCTGGACGGAAATCAATATCTGCTTGTCGCTTCAGCGCTTTGCGGTGGGCGAGCTTATGCAATGCTTGAAAGATTTTTTGAAGAGGTTCTGGCTATGGGCGGAGTTAAGCCCCGGACGCTTTATATGGAGATGGAGAGGGCGGCTAGAAATAGTCGGACCGCAGGCTTAAAGACAGATACGTGTTTTTGTGGAAAACGAGGCGAAAAACAGGCTTTAGGCAGCATAAAAAATATAAGTGAGGGAAATTTTACTCCCGGAGCGCTTGTTGAAAGCTTTTTAAGGGGTATGGCGGAAGAATTGCTGCCTGCTTATACAAAATATTGCGCTTTGGGCGACTATAAATTGCTGCGTGCGTCGGGTAACGCCGTGCGCAATAATGGTTATTTCAGAGAACTAATAGAGGAAATTTATCAGATGCCTCTGGAATTGGCTTCGGCAAGGGAGGAAGCGGCTTTCGGCGCGGCGCTTTTTGCTGCCGGGGCTGAATAATGGTTAAATAAAAGCAGGCCGTTTTAAATAAATCCGGCGCCGTTTGGCAGGCTGAAAGCCTGCCGTGCCGGGCTGCAAGCCCGGCGCGCGGCCCTGCGGGCCGCAAACGGCGCCAGATTTATTTAAAACGGCCTGCTTTTATGCTTTAGGCGCGTCAAACAGGCCGTTTTGTATCCAAATTGTATTTCTTAGCTGATATATTTGAAATTTTTATATTTTATTATTGCAGCCAAGAACATTAATAATCTTATGCTTAACCACTTCTGTAACGGCGTCTCTTGCAGGCTTGAGATACTGGCGCGGGTCAAAGTGCGTGGGGTTTTCGGCCAGGTGCTTACGGATAGCGGCTGTAACAGCGAGGCGCAGGTCTGAATCAATGTTTATCTTGCAGACGGCCATGGAAGCGGCTTTGCGCAGCAAATCTTCGGGCACGCCCTGAGCTCCTGGCATCTCTCCGCCGTACTGCTCGATTATTTTTACATATTCGGGCATAACGCTGGAAGCGCCGTGAAGTACGATGGGGAAGCCGGGCAGGCGGCGGCTTACTTCCTCAAGAATGTCAAAGCGGAGCTTGGGCTCGCCTTTAAATTTATATGCTCCATGGCTGGTGCCTATGGCGATGGCTAAGGAATCCACGCCCGTTCTGGAAACAAATTCTTCCACTTCTTCAGGGCGCGTATAGCTGGAATCGGCGTCTGAAACTTTTACGTCGTCTTCCACGCCGGCAAGGCGTCCCAGCTCGGCTTCAACGCTTACTCCGTGGTCGTGAGCATATTCTACAACCTGCTTTGTAAGAGCTATATTGTCTTCAAAGCTATGATGAGACGCGTCAATCATAACCGAGGTAAAGCCTCCGTCTATGCAGCTTTTGCAAAGCTCGAAGCTGTCGCCGTGGTCAAGATGAAGCGCGATGGGCAGACCTGAATCCTCAATGGCGGCCTGCACAAGATGCACAAGATATGTATGCTTTGCATATTTGCGCGCGCCAGAGCTAACCTGCAAAATAAGGGGAGCGCTGGTCTCTTTTGCGGCTTCGACTATTCCCTGTACGGTTTCCATGTTGTTTACGTTGAAGGCGCCTATGGCGTATCCTCCCTCGTAAGCCTTTTTGAACATTTCCTTTGTGGTAACTAAGGGCATGAGAGTCAACTCCTTATATTATATTTTTTTAATATTATAGTAGCTTTTTGCGGTTTTGGCCAGCACATTTTGCTTGCCCCCTTGCAGATGTGAAAATAATTTGCCTTTACTTGGGTAAATTTATGTTGAAAATGCCCGTATATGTAGTATAATATGATTAGATATCCTTTAAGGAGATTTATATGAACGGTATAAAATATTCGGTAATTATCCCAATGTATAACGAGCAAGAGGTTATTTTGGAATCTTACAGGCGCTTGGACAGCGTTATGCGCGCTTTGGACGGCGAGTACGAGCTTATATTTGTAAACGACGGCAGCAGGGATAAAACCATGGAACTGATGCTGGATGCGGCGAAAAAGGATTCTCATGTTAAAATAGTTGATTTTGCGCGGAATTTCGGTCATCAGACTGCGGTAACGGCCGGTATGAAATATTCTTCGGGAGACGCCGTTGTAATAATAGATGCAGATTTACAGGATCCGCCCGAGCTTATACCCGGCATGATAGAAAAATGGAAAGAGGGCTATGAGGTAGTTTACGGCAAGCGCCTTAAGAGGGAAGGGGAAACTAAATTCAAGCTTGCGACTGCCAAAGCCTTTTATAAATTGATTAATTCTCTTTCGGGCAATATGATACCTATGGATACGGGAGACTTCAGGCTGATAGACAGAGTCGTGGTGGAGGCAATGAATTCTATGCCCGAGCATAACCGCTTTCTGCGCGGCATGGGCTCGTGGGTTGGCTTCAGGCAGTATGCGTATGAATATAAGCGGGATGAGCGTTGGGCGGGAACAACTAAATATCCCCTTAAAAAAATGATAAAGCTGGCCAAAGACGGTATAATTTCTTTCAGCTCAAAACCTCTTGAAATGCTGAGCGCTTTGGGCTGCGCCAGCATAGGCATATGCGTTCTATGGCTAATGGTACTCATAATTCTAGCTATATGCGGCGTATTTTTCAGGCAGTGGCAGCTTGTCGTATCATTTATGGGTATATTTGCTGGGATACTGCTTATAGGAATGGGTATTTTGGGGGAATATATCGGCAGGATATATGACGAAGCCAAAGGCCGTCCGTTATATACGGTTCTGCGCACTATTAATTTTGACAATAATAAGCAAGGAGAGTAATATTATATGTTTGATGCAAGATTGGAAAAGCTGGCGCATAATTTAGTGAATTATTCCTGCCGTGTGCAGCCAGGCGAAAAATGCCTTATTGAATGCGTAGGAGATAGAGATGAAGCTCTTGTAGCTCTGCTTATCAGAGAAGTATACGCTGCGGGCGGCATACCCTTTGTATGGTCTCAGAATGTAAAGGTGAAGCGCGCGCTGCTTATGCAGGCGAATAAAGAGCAGCTTGAAATAATGGCGGCATATGACGGCGGACTTATGGAGCAGATGCAGGCCTTTATCGGCATACGCGCTTCAGAAAACAGCTTTGAATTAAGCGATGTGCCAAACGAATGCATGGAGCTTTATAATAAGTATTACAATGAGCATGTGCACAGCAGGATACGCGTGCCCAAAACTAAATGGGTAGTATTGCGCTATCCGAACGATTCCATGAGCCAGCTTGCCAATATGAGCACCGAGCGCTTTGAGGATTTTTATTTTAATGTCTGCAATTTAGACTATCAGAAGATGGATAGGGCGATGCAGCCGTTAAAGGAACTCATGGAAAAGACAGATAAGGTGCATATAACAGGCCAGGGAACTGATTTGACCTTTTCCATAAAGGGAATGAACGCCATCAAATGCTCCGGGCACTGCAATATACCCGACGGAGAAATTTATACCGCCCCTGTTAAGGACAGCGTGGAGGGCGTAATAACCTATAATACCCGTTCTCTGCACGACGGCTTTACCTTTGAAAATATCTGCCTGAAGTTTGAAAAGGGCAGGATAGTTTCCGCTGCGGCTAACGATACCGAGCGTATCAATAAAGTTTTTGATATAGACGAGGGCGCGCGCTATATTGGAGAATTTTCCTTTGGTCTCAATCCGTATATAAACGACGCTATATTGGATACGCTGTTTGATGAGAAGATAGCGGGCAGCATACATTTTACTCCGGGCATGGCTTATGACGATGCTTTTAACGGAAATAAGAGCGCGCTGCACTGGGATCTTGTATATGTGCAGACTCCTGCTTTCGGCGGCGGCGATATTTATTTTGACGGCGTGCTTATTCGCAGGGACGGGCGTTTTGTGCTTCCTGAGCTTGAGGGCCTGAATCCGGAAAATCTCAAATAAGGAGAAAAGAAATGAAGAAAATTCTGACGGCTGCGCTTGTGCTGTGCTGCGCGGCCTCATTTGCGGGCTGCGCTTCGGTATCGGCTAAAGAGGCCGCCGACGCCTTTAATGGTTTTGTATTCGATTATAATGCCGAGCGGCTATATATTGCCGGCTCGGCTCAGCTGGCCTTTGGTGAGGGTCAGAACCGTACTGTTATGACTGATAATATGAGTGTAAAATTAAAATGGGATGGCTCCATTCGGGTAGGAGAGCTTAAGAGCGGCGTTGATATGGGCGGGCAGGAAATTATGAATTATACGCTGTATGCGCGCGACGGCGTCGTTTATCAGGATGGAGAGGATATAGGGCAGAGCCTGGATGAACTCTTAAATAACGCGTTTAATATGCAGACAGGCGATGACATGCTTTCAGAACAGAATATAAAGAGCTGCAGTAAGGAAAGCAAGGATGGCTTGGAGACCTATACCATAACCATTAATAAGGACAGCGTGCCTGAAGAACTTAAAAACATGCTGATAACCTCGGGCGGCGGAGTGCTGACCGATTCTGTTTTCAGCAATGATTTGCAGGCCGAGGTTGTTTATAAGAACCAAAGCCCTCTGGAATTTACCATAACTGCCGATATGACGGCCACCATGATGGGAACGCCCAATACTGTGCTTCAAGCCGTAATACATACCGAGATTAGGGAGTTTGAGGACTTTTCAATAGCCGAATAGCTTTTATTTGGATAATGCTTTCAAGGAACAACGCGCTGAAGGCGGATTATTGCTTTTGCTTCAGGTGTGCGCCGCAAGTAAAATGCGCTTGGAATTTTAACGCGCTCTTTTTGGACTGACGGAAAAATCTGCCTTGCGAAGTTTTTATTCAGAGCGTCCGCCGATGCCTGCGGCGCGCGCTAAAGCGCGCCAGGGGCGCGGTTAAGGTAAGCGCTGAGGATGCTCTTTGCAAAATGTACTGAGCCTCGCTTATATTGTTTATCAAATTCAAAAAAAGTTTACATAATTATGCCGTAATAGGTCAGTTTTATATGGTCATAATCGCGTTATTGTGATATAATCCCTTTTATATTAAATTGAGGAGCAAAGATGGCTTATGAATACGCATAAAGTGAAAATTATAGCGGACAGCACCTGTGATTTATCTCCTGAACTAATTAAAAAATATGATGTGGAAATAGTGCCGCTTTATGTAACCCTGGGCGACGAAAGCTTAAGGGACGGTGTGGATATTACTCCGGACGAGCTGTATCGCTGGGCGGATAAAAATAAAACTACTCCTAAAACCGCGGCTATAACTCAAGCGGACGCCTATAAGGTAATGAAAAAATACGTCGAACAGGGCTGCGAAATTGTATATACGGGAATATCCTCTGAAATGTCAGTTGCGCACGGAAACGCGCAGCTTGCGGCTGAAGAATTTCCTGACGCCAGGATTGCCGTGGTGGATTCAAAAAATCTTTCTACGGGGGTAGGCCATACGGTTATTAAAGCGGCCGAATTGGCGCAGGAGGGCTTAGGGGCCTTTGAGATAAAGGAGAAATTGGATAAATTTACTCCGCTTGTCCGAGCCAGCTTTGTGGTGGATACTATTACATATCTTTACCGTGGAGGCCGGTGTTCGGCCATAGCGGCTTTCGGTGCTACGGCCCTGAATTTAAAGCCCTCCATAGTGGTGGAGGACGGCCGGATGCGCCCTGACGCCAAATATCACGGCAAAATAGACAGAGCGCTGAAAAAATATGTGCAGGGTATGATTCCTGAGCTTATAAAAGCCAGGCCTGACCGCGTTTTTATAACCCATTCGGGCAGCAGCGAGGATACCATTAATATGGTTAAGGGCTATATAGACGAATTAAAGTATTTTAAGGAAGTGCTTATAACACGGGCCGGCTGCGTTATTTCCAGCCATTGCGGGCCGGGTACGCTGGGCGTGCTTTATGTAGAACAGGATAAGTAGCCCGGCAGAAAGACTTATTGAATACTGTCAGAAAGCATCTGAACCGGCGTTTATACCCATCGGTTTGATACCATTATTTTCTGTAAGCTGATTACCCTCAGTTTATAAGGAACTATACGCCTCAAAACGGGATAATTTCTTCATTTTCTGCGTTATCCTCAATCAGCGTACTCCCAGTACGCTTTCTTCGTCTGCCTTGAAAATGAAGAAATACTCTCCGTTTGAGGTCTCCAGAGTCAGAAAGCATAAAATCTGCGTCATGCAAGGCGCTTAAACGACATGTACCGGGCGTACATGGAATCAAAGCAACGCAGCAGGACGCAGATTTTATGCCTTCTGACCGTCTTCCTTATAAACTGAGGGTAAATAAGCTTTAAAGACCTGCGGCAGGCCTGCCGCGGGTCTTTCATTTAATTATCATAGTATATTTAAAGGAAATAATTTCCCCTTTGGATAAGTATTTTTTATTTTTATCTTATTCCGCCGCAGTCGCAGTCGCATCCGCATCCGCCGCCTGCATTGTCAAGCTCGGGCGGGAATATCGGAAGATTGAAGAATTCGTCGCATACCTCCGAAGCGAATTCCTCGCACGGGGGGATACGGCAGAAGCCGTAGGCGGGGACAACAAGCTCCACGTCGGCTACTATCTTAAGTATAACGGTTACGCAGCTGGTAAGGCGGAAGGTGTTGTCGGCCAGATAGCAGCCCTGGACGCAGATTGCGCTGACAATAGTGTCCACCATAAAAGGAATTATTGATTCGTCAGGAACAAAAAGCACAACGTCCTTGCAGACGGTAATTATGCCGTTGCCGCGTCCTTCCTGGCAGTTTGCGTCCTCAAAGAGTATTTCAACGGGGATATCCACCTTACAGCGGACGCGCGCGAAATTGGGACGGTCGCAGAGACGGTCTATGCAAAGGTCGCGCACGCAGCCCTTGGTATTTGTGCTGCGGCAGCTTATAAAGGTTATAGGCGCTGTAAACTGCGCGCCTGCCGGGCATATATCCACCAGCTTGACGTTAACGTTATCCAATTGCTCCTGCTGCATGCAGGAATCATATACTTTCTTTACTTGTATGCAGACTCTTTCAGTAAGGCCTCTGGTGCAGTCTCCGGTAATTCTGCCGGGGCATATATCATTATCGCTGCTGCGATATGAATAAAAAGACATATAAGTTCCTCCTTATTTATATTTGAAATGAATATAGAGCATAAGTTCTGTATTTCAATAATATCCTATGCGTCTGACGGCCTTGTTGTGAAGGTTTAAGGTTTATTTTGGTTGCGAAAAAAGGCCGGACATGGTATAGTTATCAATGCTGGCTTTATAGTGGTTTGGATGTGTCCTTTAATATAATTTTATGCCGGCGGGGAGTTTATATGAACAATAATTGGGAGAACATTGGGATAGCGCCTGCGGATATACTGGTGCCTCGTCCCGAATACCGTGAAAATTTCTGCGTCGTCGCCTGCGACCAGTTTACGTCTGATCCGGACTATTGGGAGAAAACTGCGCTTTTAGCGGGAAATAGCTGCTCTGCACTTCACCTTATATATCCGGAAATTTATCTTAACAACCAGCCGGAGGAGCGCATAGGCCGGATAAATCGGAATATGCAGGAATATTTGGACAGAGATGTTTTTGAGGAATATCCTAATTCTATTATATATGTTGAACGCACCCTTTCGGACGGAAGAGTGCGCAAGGGGCTTGTGCTGGCGGCCGACCTTGAAAAATATGATTATTCGCCTAAATCTGATTCTCTGATACGGGCTACCGAGGGCACTATAGAAAGCCGTCTGCCTGCCAGGATAAGAATACGACAAAACGCTCCTCTTGAACTGCCGCATATCATGCTTTTGATAGACGACAGGAAGAAAACCGTTATAGAGCCTTTGGCGGAGGCGCGTTTAACTCCTGTTTACGATATACCCCTTATGCAGGGAGGTGGACGGGTAAAAGGCTTTTTATTAGACGGAGATATGCAGGAAAAGCTGTTTAAGGCCGTTTCAGCGCTTGCAGATATGACGGAATATCAGGCTAAGTATTCGCTTAACAGCCCGGCTGCGCTGCTTTTATATGCGGTAGGGGACGGCAATCATTCCCTAGCGTCCGCTAAAGCATATTATGAAGGCTTAAAAAAGAAGCTTTCACCGCAGGAGGCCTTAGGACATCCTGCGCGTTATGCGCTTGTGGAACTGGTCAATCTGCATGATTCATCTCTGGTATTTGAGCCTATACACAGAGTGCTTTTTAATGTAAAGCCGGATGAAATTTTAAACAAGCTAGAACAATTCTGCGGCTTTGGGGAAACAGGTCAGTATGTGGAGGCGGTTTTTAACGGGCAGTCCCGAAAGCTGCATTTTGCCCGGCCCGTGCATCAGCTTGCCGTGGGTACGCTTCAAAAATTCCTGGATGAGATAATCAAGGACTGCGCTGGAGCTGAATTGGATTATATTCATGAGGAGGAAACCGTGCGCTCCCTGGCTGCCAAGGAAGGAAATATAGGCTTCATTCTGTCGCCTATGGACAAAAGTGAGCTGTTTAAATCTGTTATATTGGACGGCCCTCTGCCCAGAAAGACTTTTTCCATGGGAAGCGGAAGGGATAAGAGATATTATCTTGAGGCGAGGCGCATAAAGCCTTAAATCTGCCTTTAAGGGCGGCTGGGCATATAATAGTTAATGATATTATAAATTCAAGCAAAGGGAGTAAATAGGAATGGGAATCAAGGTAACGAAATTCGGAGGCAGCTCGCTTGCCAATGCGGAGCAGTTTAAGAAGGTTATTGAAATTTTAAAGGCGGATTCGCAGCGGAGATATGCGATACCTTCGGCTCCGGGCAAGCGTTTCAGCGGGGATGATAAAATTACCGACCTTTTATATAAATGCCACGACATTGCTACAACAGGAAAGAGCATAGATCAGGTGTTTGATATAATATGCTCCAGATATATTCATATAGCGTCGGATTTAGGCTTGGATTATAGTCCTGAGGCGGAGCTGGAGCAGATTCGCAGAAATATTCAAAAAGGAGAAAGGCGCGATTACGTGGCCTCCCGCGGGGAATATCTTAATGGTATTATCCTGGCTAAGGCGCTGGACTGGGATTTCATTGACGCCGCTGATGTGATTTTCTTTGATGAAAACGGTATCTTTGACGCTGAAAGGACGCATAAAGCCATGGCTGAATGTTTAAACGAGCATCCTTATGCGGTTGTACCCGGCTTTTACGGGCGGCGTGCTGACGGCAGCGTTAAGACCTTTTCGCGCGGAGGCTCTGATATAACGGGTTCTATTGTAGCGCGCGCGGTAAACGCCGAATTATATGAGAACTGGACGGATGTTTCGGGCTTTATGGTAGCCGACCCTAGGATTGTGGAAAATCCGGCTGTGATAAGGACGGTTTCATACCGCGAGCTGCGCGAGCTTTCGTATATGGGGGCTACGGTTCTGCACGAGGACGCTATTTTTCCGGTCAGCCATTGCGGCATTCCGATAAATATAAAGAATACCAATCATCCGGAGGACGCCGGAACCATGATAGTTTCGGATAAATGCGGCGATGAAAGGGATGGCCTGGTAACCGGCATAGCGGGCCGAAAGGATTTTACAGTTATAACGCTGGAGAAGGATATGATGAACACCGAAAGGGGTTTTGGACGGAAGGTACTGACGGTGTTTGAAAATTACGGTGTTTCCTTTGAGCATATGCCTACCGGTATAGATACCATGAGCGTTGTTGCGGCGGATAAGGAATTGTACGGTAAAAAGGATAATATTATTGAGTCGCTGAAATCTGAGGTTCATCCTGACAGCATAGTGGCTGAAAACAATTTAGCTATTATTGCGGTAGTGGGAAAGGGCATGGTGCGGGCAGTAGGCACGGCCGGCCGTGTATTTGCCGCGCTGAGCCGTGAAAATATTAATGTGCGCATGATAGACCAGGGGTCCAGCGAATTGAATATAATTGTGGGTGTGGACAACAGCCGTTTTGAGGCGGCTATAAGCGCTATTTATCATGAGTTTTTTAATTAAGGCGTATATTGTTATTATGTGTCTGGCGGGACTTATACTAATGGTCTTTGATAAGAGGCAGGCCATATTGGGAGGACGCCGGGTGCGCGAGCGGACGCTGCTTTTGATTGCGGCCATGGGGGGTGCCGCCGGCAGCCTGGTGGGTATGCTGCTGGCCTGGCATAAGGTGAGAAAAGCTAAATTTGCAGTATTAGTGCCGCTGTTTTTTGTTTTGCAAGCAGCTTTGATTTATATATTGGAGCAATATTTATTGCGTTGAAGATGAAGCCGCGGATGGAAATATTTATTTCCATCCGCGGCATTCATTTTTAGGGCCGTCTGTTTTTTGCTAAAAGCCGGGAAAAGGCTCTTTATTTGGACAAGCATTTGAAATTAAAAACAAATTTTTTGTAAAAATTATTTACGGGGCAGAAAATTTGATGTATAATATTATTAAGTTAAGCAGGGATTCCTTGTAAATTTTTTAAGGGATTGTTCTGCAAAAAAATTGGGGAGGAATTAATCATGCCATTTTGTGAAAAATGCGGCGCTAAAATGGAGGAGGACGCAAGATTCTGTCCGTCCTGCGGAGCGGGCGTAAACGGCCAGCAGTCTCAGTATTCTCAGCAGAATACTCAGTCGGGTAATTTTCAGGAAACCATTAATAAATACATGCAGACTGAGGACAATACCTCTGAATTTGACCAGGAGGACATCAATCAAAACAAGGTGATGGCAGTTCTGGCTTATATTGGAATTTTGGTTTTGGTGCCTCTTCTGGCTGCGCCCAATTCTAAATACGCCCGCTATCATTCCAATCAGGGTTTGATGCTTTTTATAGCTGAAATTTGCCTGGGAGTGGTTATAGGTATTTTTTCATGGATACCTGTTTTGAATATTATTATAGGAATTTTAGGCGGACTTGTTTCTCTGCTGCTTTTTGTTTTTGCTGTTATCGGCATAGTGAACGCCTGCCAGGGTAAAGCTAAGGGCCTGCCTATATTCGGCAAGTTTAAGATACTTCACTAATCATATATAGCTTAAAAATATATTGTTAAAAGCGCCGCGGAGTATATGCCGCGGCGCTTTTATAATAAGCCTTCAGCCGTTTTCAAGAAAATCTTTAAGATAGCGTCCGGTTAAGCTGTCGGAGCATTTGATAATTTGCTCAGGCACGCCGGCCGCGACTATCCTGCCGCCTGATTGCCCGCCGCCCGGTCCCATGTCCACTATATAATCTGCATTGGCAATCATATCCAGGTCGTGCTCAATAACGATAACTGTTGCGCCTTTTTCAATCAGCCTTTGAAAAACATCGGTTAAAACGCGTATATCCAGAGGATGCAGGCCTATGGTTGGTTCGTCAAAAACAAATACTGCGTCCGTCTGAGATTTACCCATTTCATACGCTATTTTCAGCCTCTGGGCTTCGCCGCCTGATAAAGCGGGCGTAGCTTCGCCCAGCGTAAGATAGCCCAGACCCAGGCTGCAAAGGGTTTCAAGGCGCTCGCGTATTTTTTTGACGTCAGGCATCAGCTCCAGCGTCTGGGCTATGGTATAATTCATTAGCTCGGGTAAGGAAACGCCTGATTGTTCCTGGCCGGGCTTTTTAGGCAGCCAGCGAATTTTTTCGCATTCTTTGGAATAGCGCGAGCCGCCGCATTCAGGACAGGTGATTTCCACGTCGGGGAGAAATTGAATATCCATGGTGATTTGCCCTGTTCCGTCGCAGGCCGGACAGCGCAGAGCTCCGGTATTATATGAAAAATCTCCCGCCTTCTTCTTCATCGCCTTGGCTGCGGGCAGACCTGCATATATTCGGCGCAGCTCGTCCAGGATTCCGCTGTATGTCGCAACAGTAGAGCGTATGTTGGCGCCTATAGGGGCTGCGTCAATGATGTTTACCCGTTCTATGCCCTCTGCTTCCAGGGCTTTTACATGACCTGGCAGAGGCCGGCGGCTGATTTTTGCCTGAAGCGCAGGGACAAGGCTTTCCAAAAGCAAAGTGGTTTTTCCTGAGCCGGATACTCCCGTTACGGCGGTTAAGCGTCCCTTAGGGAGCTTTAATTCAAGAGCGTGAACGGTATGCAGCGGCTTTGTTGAAATGGATATTGTTCCATTTTCAAACAGCTCTTCAGCAGGAATTTTAGGACGAAGGCGGGGCAGTTCTTTTCCAGCTAAATATTTTCCAATTAGCGAAAGCGGATTTGCAATTATTTCCTTAACAGTTCCGGCGGCTATTACGCTGCCGCCGTCAGTTCCGGCGCCGGTCCCCATTTCTATCAGCCAATCGGCCGCTTTAAGCACGCGCGTGTCATGGTCGACGAGCACGACGGAATTGCCGCGGGAAATCAGGTCGCGTATCATGCCGAGAAGCCCGTCTACGTTAGATGGATGCAGTCCTATAGAAGGCTCGTCCAGCACATAAAGCACCCCTGTGGTCTGGTTTCTGACGGCTCTGGCAAGCTGGACTCGCTGACGTTCGCCCGTAGAAAGAGTATTGCCCGCGCGGTCTAGGGTCAGATAGTTAAGTCCGAGCTCAGCCAGCCGCTTGGCGGTATTTATAAATTGGTTTGCTATGCTTTGAGCCATTTCTCGCATTGCTTGGGGCATGGTTCGGGGAACGCGCTTTACCCATTCGGTTAATTCCTCAAGAGTCATAGCTGAAGCGGCGGGTAGGTTTATACCGCATAGAAGTGTGGAACGGGCTCTTTGATTTAAGCGTGAGCCGCCGCAGTCGGGGCATACGTCCTGTTTCAAAAATTTTTCCACGCGCTTCATTCCGCTGTCGTCTTTTACTTTAGCCAGCGCGTTTTCTACGGTATAAACCGCATTATAGTATGTAAAATCCAGTTCTCCGGCCTGATTGCTGTTTTTAGCCTTATACAAAATGTGCTTTTTTACCGCAGGGCCGTGAAAAACAATTTCCCGCTCTTGGTCAGTCAGTTCGGAAAAGGGGACATCGGTCCGAACGCCCATTGCCCTGCATACGTCGGTCATTAAAGACCACATGAGAGAATTCCACGGAGCGACCGCGCCTTGGTCTATAGTTAGCGAAGCGTCGGGTACCAGCGTAGATTCGTCTACCGTTCTTATCAGGCCTGTGCCGCCGCAGGTTGGGCAGGCTCCGCTGCTGTTGAAGGAAAAATCCTCTGCGCTCGGCGCTTCAAATACAGCGCCGCAGACAGGGCAGGAGAGGGGCTTATCTATTGCGGCGTTAACGGTTGGCTCAATGTAATGTCCATTCGGACAGAGATGGCTGCCCAAACGCGAATACATAAGCCGCAGGCTGTTGGTTAGTTCGGTAGAGGTGCCAAATGTGCTTCGGACGCCAGGTATGGCGGGCCTTTGGTGCAGCGCGAGGGCCGCAGGTATATTTTCTATGCCGTCTATCTTAGCCTCAGCCGCCTGAGTCATGCGCCGCCGCGTGTAGGCGGATAGCGCTTCAAGATAACGGCGCGAACCTTCGGCGTATAAAACGCCCAGGGCCAGAGAGGATTTTCCCGAGCCGGAAACTCCTGCAATAGCTGTCAGCCGTCCGAGCGGAATATCGACGTCTATATTTTTGAGGTTGTGTACGCGCGCGCCTCTTATTAAGATATTATCAGGCTGCGTTTTTTCAGTTTCTGTTACATTCATTTTTTACAGCTCCGCAAATATTTTATAAAAGCTTTAATGCGGATTTATGCGGCTGTTTGTATGAGCCTTAATAAGCAAATGGGGGCGGCGCGGAGCGGCCGAGGGCCGCCCGCCGTAAAAAGGGCATAGGGATAAGTACTCTTAGTCCCTATGCCCTTTTTACGGCAGATTTTGGCGCATAAGCGCCAAAATTCCGCGCCGCCCCCGTTTATGGCGCAATTATTTTCCGCGCTCAAATTACCCTCAGTTTACAAGGAACTACACGCCTCAAAACGGGATAATTTCTTCCTTTTCTGCGTTATCCTCAATCAGCGTACTTCTAGTACGCCTTCTTCGTCTTCCTTGTAAACTGAGGGTATGATTCGCAAAAATAACATACGGATTAACTCAGACAATGCCCTGGGCCATCATGGCATCGGCTACCTTTATAAAGCCGGCAATATTGGCGCCTATAACGAAATTATCCTTATGGCCGTATTCAGCTGCAGCGCCGCTGGCGTTGCGGTAAATATTAACCATAATATCTTTCAGCTTAGCGTCTACTTCCTCAAAGGTCCAGGAGAGCCGCATGCTGTTCTGGCTCATTTCCAAAGCAGAAGTAGCTACGCCGCCTGCGTTTGCAGCCTTGCCCGGCCCGAAAAGCACCTTGCTGGAGATGAGGTATTCGGTTGCGTCCAGAGTAGTGGGCATATTCGCGCCCTCAGCTACTACTTTGCAGCCATTGGCCACCAGCATTTTAGCATCGTCCAGATTAAGCTCGTTCTGAGTAGCGCAGGGCAGAGCAATATCGCATTTTACAGACCATATCCCCTTGCCCTCGGTGTATTTTGCGTTAGGCTTGGAGGATACATATTCCTTAATGCGGCCTCTCTTAACTTCCTTAATTTCTTTAATAACAGCAAGATCAACTCCTGCTTCGTCGTAAATCCAGCCGTTGGAATCGCTCATAGCCACTACCTTGCCTCCCAGCTGCATAGCCTTTTCAGCGGCGTAAATGGCTACGTTGCCCGAACCGGAAATTACAATGGTTTTACCATCGAGAGTTGCGTTGTGGTCACGGAGCATTTCCTGAGTAAAATAAACAAGTCCGTAACCAGTCGCCTGAGTGCGGGCGAGGGAACCGCCGTAGGTGAGGCCCTTGCCTGTCAGTACTCCCTCATAGAGGCCGGTTATGCGCTTATACTGTCCGTAAAGGAAGCCAATTTCACGTCCGCCTACGCCGATATCTCCTGCAGGTACGTCTATGTCGGCGCCTATGTGCTTGTAAAGCTCAGTCATAAAGCTCTGGCAGAAAGCCATAACTTCGCGGTCGGATTTGCCCTTGGGATCGAAATCCGCACCGCCCTTGCCGCCCCCTATGGGCAGTCCGGTAAGAGAATTTTTGAATATTTGTTCAAAACCAAGGAATTTAATTATACCTAGGTTTACCGAGGGATGGAAGCGCAGTCCGCCCTTATAAGGCCCGATGGCGCTGTTGAACTGAACACGGAAGCCGCGGTTCACCTGCACTTTGCCGTTATCGTCTACCCAGGGTACCCGGAACATAATCTGCCTTTCAGGCTCGACCAGCCTTTCCAGCAGGGCTGCTTCCTGATATTTGGGGTTGCGTTCTATAACCAGCGCGAGAGAATTCAATACCTCCGTCGCCGCCTGAATAAATTCAGGCTGGTCGGCATTTTTTTTGACCAGCTGGTCAAGCACATTTTGTACATAGGACATATATATGAAACCTCCTTATAAAAATAATCCTGAATGTTTCTGCATCCAAAATAATTATATAAAAACATGAAAAAATCTGCAACAATTTTTTGCATCATGAGCCGGATTTTAATGAAAAAAATAGCAATTAGCTTGTTTTTATGTGTGTTTTGAAAGCTGCATGCATGAAAAGCCGAATGAAATTTCATTTTTTATGCCGCTGACTGGCGATGCGTTTTATTGCGCAATGCTTGAATTGCCTGAGTACTGCTAATAATTATTAACGCGTGCGTATGGGAAAAAAAGAGACCCATATCGATTTCAGAGGATTTTCAACTTAGTTTGACTTAATGATATATTTAATGTAAAATAAATTATACAATACAAGCAAATTATATTGCCTTTTTGTATAAATGCCAGTCGGGAACGCTTTCATGCGCGGTTACTTGCGTTTCTGACAACCGTCGGAATGTATAGTCTGCAAAAAAATCCGACAGTATAAGCGGACGAGCTTTTGATTAAAAGGGCAGGGCAAAGAAATATTAGAGCGTTTTTTGGATGCCAACGCAGAAAAACGTAACAATGCGTTTTCTATTAAAAAGTATTGTATTGTTTGAGCGTTTAATTTTAGGAGGGGGATATAGAATTAATGCTTACGGCTAAGGGTATGAACAGCAGCGATTTAAGGCAAAAAAACAGAGGGCTTGTTTTAAAACTGGCGGCTACTCAGGATGAGGCGTCCCGCATCTCCATTACACGGGAGACTGGACTGTCCAAAATGACTGTTACGAATATAGTTTCAGAATTAATTAACCAAGGCTATTTAATTCAAGCCAGCTGCCAAAAGAACGGCGGGGCAGGGCGAAATCCTGTTTTGCTGGATATTGCTCCGCAGGCTCCCGTCGTTTTGGGCTTTTATATATCCCGTCTGTACGTGGAGGCCGCGCTTTCTAATCTAAAAGGCCGTTTGTTTTGGCGTAGGAGGGTGTCTCTGGAAAATGAAAGCGCGAAAAGCCTTGAGGATAAAATAATCGGGCTGGCCAGAATGGCTATGCAGTATTCTAAGAGCAGACTCCTGGGCATAGGGGTTTCAGCTATAGGACCGCTGGAGCAGAACGAGGGCGTTATTCTTAATCCAACCCATTTTTACGGAATAGAGGATTTTCCGGTCAGGGCCTTGCTGGAAAGAGAGTGCGGCATAAGGACGTATGTAAGCAATGATACAAACGCCGCGGCCTTGGCCGAGCTGCTGCTTGGAGCCGGCAAGGAGCTGGAGAATTTTATTTATATAGGAATTTCAAGCGGTATAGGCGCTGGCATAGTTTCGCAGGGGGAGCTATATCAGAACGGCAGCGGTTATGCCGGAGAGCTGGGTCATACCACGATAAAATATGACGGAGAGCAATGCGCCTGCGGAAACAGAGGCTGTTTGGAATTATATGCGAATATACATACTCTGATAAAAAGCCTTGCGCATGCCGGCGCTTTGGAGGCTGAGGATATTTCCCCGTCGCGGTTTGAAGAGCTTTCATTGATGGATAAATGCGATAAGGTTTTCAGCGATACGGCGTTAAAGCTTTCTTATGCGCTTATAAATGCGGTCAACCTTTTTAATCCTCAGAAAATATTTTTGGGACATGAAGGATGCAGGCTTCCGGAAAAGTATATTGCTGAGATGGAGGAATATGTAAACAGACACATATTTGCAGCTAAAGTCAACAAAATAAAAATAGAACGGTCTTATTTTGGAGAGGATTCGCCTTTATACGGCGGAATATGCTGCGTTTTGGATAAATTATTTGATGGAGATATCTTTTTATGAAAATTAAATCTGCGCTTTTACTGCTTATAGCCGCCGTTTTAATAATGGGAGGGTGCGCGGTAACGTCGGCGCCGGGAAATTCTGGTTTGCAGACGCTAAATACCCATCCTCCCGTCGCTACGCCCGCGCCTGCGCCCGAAGGAGTTATGGCTGACGCTGTTTCAGGCCGTTTTGCGCTGTATAACGGGAATTTATATTATGCCTCGTCAGACAGTATATGCGTTTTGGAGAATAATGCGCAGAGCACTCGCGTGCTTGCTCTGGCCGATACTCCGAGCAGGCTGACAGTTATAGACGGGGTGCTGTATTATCTGGCCGTTGCTCAGCGGGACGATAATTTTTCTCCCAGCTCCTATACGGTAAATTCGATTAATTTGGAGACGGGAGAGTTGTTGGGGCTGGCGTACTGCGAACAGAACTGGTACTATATTTATAACGGCAGCGTGTATACTCTGGGAGAGGAGGGCATATATGCTCAGGAGATTGGCCAGGAGGAGCAGAGCCTGGTTATGGACGGTTTTATTACTTCCCCCTCCGGATTGGAAAATAATGTTTTTATGAGCTTAGGCGAGGATTTGGCTGTTTATAATATCTCAAGCGGTCAATATGAAATACTGCTTGAGGGAGCGGCTCCTATGAATATAACTCCGCTTGAGGACGGTCTGCTTTATAGTGACGAAGTAAGCGAATATATGTATTTTTATGATTATGAAAGCGGCAGGTCGGAGCTTTTAAACGGCGCGCCCAATTATGGAGTTACAATATACGAGGGTAAATATTATTATGTCAGCAATGACGGTACGGCGGCGCTCTATATGCTTTCGGACGGTTCAAGCGAGGAAAAGGTGCTGGAACTAGGAGAGCTTTTGGCTTGCTCGGCGCCGTGCTTTATGGGAGAATACACATATTTCGTCATTCATGCGGACGATTATATAGGCCTGGTTAGGTATGACCAATCGGGCGTACAGACGCGGCTTTCGGCGGCGGGCGGCTGAATGGTCCGGCTCTGATGCAATATGATTTACATAGAGCATACGACGGATAATTGTTGAGAGCATGCCCTGCTTTTATGCCGGAATGCGTAATGCCAAAATTACGCATTCCGGCTTTTTGCTGCGCGTTTAGGTCGATTTTGGTGTTTGTTAAGCAAAAAATACTGAAGAAAATGCAATTAAAGGAATGATTGGAATTAGTTCGACGGGCTAAATAAGGACTTCGTTCGGAGCCCGCCGTGAAATTGCTGCCCGGCTCTTGCCGGCGCTTTTTATGCGCAGCTGCCTGCGAAAAAATGGGCTAGGCGGTTTTTATTGTTACTATGAAGCCGTCTATATTATTTCCTGAAACTGTAAAGGGCATATCCTCGGGGACGGGCAGTCCTTTTGAGCAGTTCTCAGCTGAAACGTAGTATATTTCATATTTGCTGCCGCTGTAGGTTTTAACAAAAAGATGTTCCTGTTCAAATGCGTGCTCCCTGAGCATCGCTATGTATTCCTCCAGACATAAATTCTGTTCAAACATATATTGGGCGTGAGCCTGTCCTACATATCTTAAATGCCATGGCTCGCCGTGTACTCCCGTAATATCCGATTTTGCCTGGTCATAGCGCACTATAAGCCCGTATCGGTATGCGTTGCTTATTATATAGGAATATTGGTCCTTTCCGTCGAAGGGGAAGCTGGCGCCCTCCCGGTATATGCCCAAATCCACGGCAAGTCCGCTGTGGTGCTCGCTGGCGCCTGGCGCGGCGGTCCAATAGGGAGAACCCTGCGTTTTGTCTGAATTATCATATAATTCCTGCTGTTTTTCCAGACTGCGGTATCCGCTTAATGCTATAACGTCTTTTAGCTGCGTGGTATTGTAAAAATCCTCCATAAGCTGATTCAAGGCGCTGACTAACTGGGGAGCGGCCAGGACGTTCTTATCCTTTGCCATATAGTATTTATTTTTGTTTTCATATATACTCAGCATATTTATGTCGTTATCTTCAAAATTATAGAGGTTGTCCGCGTTTATAAGTATAAGATTTCCTGAATGTATTTCGGAGGGGGAACAGCTCATATATAAATAGCCGTCCGGAAGAGCCTGAGAGCAGGAATTGGAGGCGGAAAGAAAGGTATTTGAATCCGTGCTTACCATAAGTACGAGCTGTACGGCAAATACAATAAGGAGCAGAAGAGATGCAATAATAATACCGTCTGTTTTTTTCTGTTTCTTTAACCTTTGCAGGAGAGCCAAATAAACACCCTCTTTCTATTTTCTAGTATAAAATAATTTGAATTACTAATCAATCTCTAATATTGAAAAATATACGCAGTAAATGTAAATAAATGGATTAAAAATAACTGATTTATTAATAATTTAGCTCTTGACATACCGGTATGACTGTATTATAATTGCTTTATGATGTTTAAGAAATATTTATGTAACATTTATGTAACAATCAGAGGCTTCTTTCGCAGGCTGAATCCAAATTTGCTTAAGGGGACTGGAGTTTTATTTCTTGCCGGAATAATAGTATGCGTATGTATGCTGCCTGTTCCGCAGAAAGCCGCTTCTTCCTCAAATTATCTGGACGAGGAGAGTATGGACAGCAGGGACGCCGGCGCTATGGTCGTTATGGAATTAGGCGCAAATGGCTCGGAGGTGGTAAAGCTTCAAAGGCGTCTTAACCAGCTTGGCTATTATACCGACCATGCTACCGGTGTATACGACGGCAAAACTGCAAGTGCGGTAGGCGAATTTCAGCGGCAGAATGAATTGAATGAGACGGGCAAGGCGGATTATACTACGCTGGATATGATTTACAACCAGGAGAATACTGCTAAGGTTCCTGGGACGGACAAATCCTATCAATATGGAGATAGCGGCGAAGAGGTCGCCCTTATTCAAAAGGGATTGGCGGTCGCTGGATATTTTAAATTAGACTGCGACGGCATGTATGGTCTTGCCACACGCAGCGCGGTTATGAATTTTCAAGCAGATAACGGCCTGCTCGCAAACGGAAAGGCTTCAGGCGAAACTTTTGAATTGCTCAGCGAGATTGCACAGCCGGCTGGAACGAGCGAATATGCCGCGGTAAACGAGCAGTCCTCTGAAGAAGAGATTACGGCTGTTCAGCAGGCTTTAGCCGATCTGGGCTATATGTCCGCCGATAATTTGACAGGCTATTTTGGCAGTATAACTCAAAGCGCTCTGGAGCGCTTTCAGGAGCAGTTTGGAATTTCGGCGACAGGTGAAGCGGACGCGCAGACTGTGCAGCTGCTTAATTACATAGTAGATTACAGAGGCATAGGGGGCAGCGCTCAGCCTAAATATGCTACGTTGAATCCGGGGGACAGCGGCCAGGCGGTAAACGGCCTGCAGGAAGCGCTGAAAAAATTGGGCTATTTCAGCGGCAGTACTACAGAATTTTTCGGGGATAAAACAGAGGAGGCCCTCAGAAGCTTTCAGGATTATGTAGGGCTTGCGGATACCGGCATAGCCAATTCGCGCACGCAGGATAAGCTTTATACGCTTGCGTCTAAAATGCCCTCCACGCTTAAGAACTATAAGCTGCTTGAGCAGGAGGATGAATCGGTGGCGGTACGCCGTCTTCAGACGGGCTTAAAGGAGCTGGGATATTTTAGTGGTAATGTAACTTCGTATTTCGGCAGCAAAACGTATGATTCAGTACGCAAATTCCAGCGCGCAAAGGGCTTGACGGTAACCGGTAAGGCGGATATTGCCACCCAGCGTCTGCTTTTCTCCCTTGCGCCGGATGCTGAGGATATAGAGGTTATAGAAAAAATAAATTGGTTTAACGAGGCAAAGAATCTTTTTAAGATAGGTACGACCGCTAAAATTATAGACGTTACAACAGGCCGCAGTTTTACCGTAAAGCGCACGGGCGGATACAATCATGCGGACGTAGAGCCTATAAGCGCGTCGGATACTGCTACAATGAAAAAAATGCTGGGAAGCTGGTCCTGGAACAGGCGGCCTATAATAGTTGTGTATAACGGACGCTATTTAGCTGCGTCTATGAACGGAATGCCTCATTCCTTTGACAAGGTTTCAGGCAATAATTTTTCGGGCCATTTCTGCATACATTTTGCAGGCAGCAGGACGCATGGTACAAACAGAGTGGACGAAGCGCATCAGGCGGCTGTTGCAAAGGCGTATGCCAACGGATATAAAGTGCTTGAGTAGTTTTTGTATCAGCGTTTGAGGCTATAATGCTTGCTGAAGAAGAATACGGAGATTTTTGCTTGAATTGAATATTAATTAAAAGGACCGCCTTTCAGGCACAATCCATAAGGAAGTTATATAGAAAATACATGGATAAGCAGAAGTCCGCACCCTGAAAAAGGTGCGGACTTCTGCTTTGGATTGCGGCTTCACAATCCGATACTTGCTAAACCTGTATGTAGACACAGTCGTTTAGAAAGTGCTCTCATACGCCAACCGCTAAGCCAAATATTTCATTATTATATTGTTGATTTAACAAATAGCTGATCAATTGAACCAAATATTGTTTTATAATTACCCAATTTTTCAAACCCATATTTCTCGTATAGTCCGATTTCTCCACTCATGATATATACTTTTTCATATCCTATCTCACGAGCATATAAAATTGCGCTCTGAATCATAAACTCTGATAATCTATTACCACGGTATGGTTCATCAACAAAAACAAATCCTATAAATGGTGTAAACTGATATTCTTTGGGTAGCTCATCCTTTTCAGTCAATGTGCAGAAGCCTACCACTTTTCCATTTACACAGGCAATAAATACTCTTTCCCATGTATTGAAGTCATTATTTTTCATCTTTTGAGCCAAATAAGGACCTGCTTTCCATGAGCATTTTTCAGCCAAACAAATAGTTTCATTCCAATATTTATGTATTTGGGTCATGCAATAAATTTCAGTCACGTATTATCCTCCTAATAAAAATCCCCATTTATCGTATTGTAAGTATAGCGCATAATCATAAATGAAAATCAACACTACTCTTGGCATGCTGCCATATATTCTGCCTCGTTAAATAAATTTAAGGGGGACTCTTCCTTACGGAGAGTCCCCCTTTCTCTCATAAATGAGAAGAGCGGCCCTTTTTATCAGCTTGTCTTTTCGTCCTGTAGTGCATCGTAGCCGCGTTCACCTGTTCGGATTTTTATAGCGTCTTCCACGTCATATATAAATATCTTTCCGTCCCCGATATTGCCGGTGTACAGGGTTTCCTGCACGGCTTTTACAAGCGTTTCTACGGGTATTTTGCATATAACTATATCTATTTTAACTTTGGGCAGCAGCCTGGAGGAAACAGGCGCGCCCCGGAAATAGATAGCATGGCCTTTCTGCAGACCGTAGCCAAAGACGTTTGTAACAGTTATACCTGTAACGCCCAGTTTATCGAGAGCTTCCTGTAGCTGAGCGAATTTGCTTTGATTGGTTAGTATGGTTACTTTAGTAAGCTTAGCGCCTTTTGTTTCATAATGCTTGACAGGAACGGCGACGTCCTGTTCAATAGAGAGCGCTTCAGGGGAAACAGGCTCGGTGGTTTGCACGCATGCCGGAATATTTTCAATGGCTTCGGCGTTGACTGCAAAATCTGGATATGCGATATTTCCATGTTCGCCTATGTCTAATCCCTGCAGTTCTTCTGCTTTGGAAACCCGTATGCCGATAGTTTTTTTAAGAGCCAGCCAAACCAAACCAGAAGCAATAAAGACAAAAGCGCCTATAGCTATAGTGCCCAATAATTGTATTCCCAGCAGCCCGAACCCTCCGCCGTATAAAAGACCATTATCTGCCGAAAGGCTGGTTACGCCTTCTTTAGCGAAAATACCGACGCACAGCGTTCCTAGTATTCCGCAGCCAAGATGAACCGAAGTGGCGCCGACGGGGTCGTCGATTTTTCTTTTATCAAAAAATCTTACTGCAAATACAACCAGGATTCCGGCAATAGCTCCAATAAGTAGTGACGCTTCAATGGACACATATGCGCAGCCTCCGGTAATGGCGACCAGCCCTGCCAGGCATCCGTTTATAGTCATGCCCAAGTCAGGCTTTTTCATAATAAGCCAGGAGGCGGCTGTAGAGGTTAATACTGCGGCTATGGCGGAGCTGTTTGTAGTCATTAATATGTGGAATATATCCGAAGGGTTCTGAAAGCTCATGGTCGAGCCGGGATTAAAGCCGAACCAGCCCAGCCAAAGCACAAACAGTCCTATAACGGCTAAAGACATGCTGTGACCTGGAATTGCACGAGGCTTTCCGTCCTTAGAATATTTTCCAATACGTGGTCCCAGCAACATGGCTCCGGAGAGCGCTGCCCAACCGCCGAGAGAATGCACTACCGCGTCTCCTGCAAAGTCCTTAAAGCCCAAGCTGGCAAGCCATCCGCCTCCCCATACCCAATGGCCTACGATGGGATAAATGATAAGGGTGAGTACAAATGAAAATATAATGAAGGACACATATTTTACGCGCTCGGCAACTGCGCCGGAAACTATAGTGGCCGCTGTTCCGCAGAATACGAGCTGGAAGAAAAATTTCCCCCAAAATGGGACTGAGGAGGTTAAGGTGTCCTCATATGCGGATAAATTCTGGCCGCCTAAAATAAATAAATTCTCTGTTCCCATAAAAGGATTGTTTCCGCCGAACATTATTCCCCAGCCAAGGAGCAGAAAGCCCAGGGAGGATACGGCAAATACTATAAAGTTTTTAGATAATATATTTACTGTGTTTTTTGCTCTGGCAAAGCCCGCTTCAACGCTTGCAAAGCCTAAATTCATAAAGAAAACAAGAATTGCTGCGAGAAATACCCATAGCGTATCTATTAAAGAATATTCCGTCATACATACACCGCCCTTAAATAAAATAAAACAGGACAAAGGCGCTACCCGGGAACGCCTTTGTCCTGTTGAGGATATTATATTGCCGTTTTATATTACTGTCAACACTTTTTTAAATTATTTGCTTTTGAAATAATAATAAAAAATATATTATAGAGGATTAATTTTAAAAACGTTGACTCTTTGCATGTTGTTGGTTCGACAAATATATTTGATATTATTATTATTTTCTCCAGTTTGCATTTAGGTATTAAGTATCCAGAATTGTATTTGTGTTTTTTTACATATAATTGCTTTAAAAGCCGGATGTAATTTACTTTTTTAAATAAGCGTTTTAGTTTGCAGATACCCCCAGTTTACAAGGAACTACACGCCTCAAAACCGAGATAATTTCTTCATTTTCTGCGTTATCCTCAATTATCGTACTCATAAGTAACGCTTTCTTGGTCCGCCTTGAAAATGAAGAAATTTTCTCTCTTTGAGGCCGCAGAGTCAGCAGGCATAAAATTTGCGTCAGGTAAAGCGCGCTTGAAGGAGGAATGCACCGGGCGCACATGAAATTAAAGCAGCGCGGCAGGACGCAGATTTTATGCATTCTGAACGTCTTCCTTGTAAGCTGAGGGTACAACAAGGTTTATAATCAGAGAGACTAAAGAGTATCAAATGCGTATACTGTCTGATTTAAGCGTGATATGCGTTATTATTCAGGTTATATTTGAAATTTTCATAAATGCGGCATAATCAGCTAAAAGTCAAAACAAAGGAAGAGTAAGTCAAATTAGTAAATTGAATTTGGGTGTTACTGACATTATAATTTTAATATACTGCTGACCTTATTATAAATTACGGTCGGCACATAAGGAGGATTCAGTATGAGAAAATGGTTATGCGCGGCAATAAGTGCGCTGCTTATTGTCTTGGTAATGCCTTTTTCCGCTTTTGCGGAGGAAACTGTGCTTGATGCTGTTTGGGATTATTCGATAATATATAATAGGCCCAATCCCGGAGAAACCAATCAGGCGTCAAGCCTGTTCTGTATGAACCAGGTCAATAATGCAAATGACACTTACAAGCTAGGACAGCTTGTATCAAAATATGATCCGCAAACTAAAATGATTACGCTTACCAATAAGCATGCGAAGAAATATAATCAGGTATACGATAAAATATTATCCAATAATAATCCGAATGGTTTCGGATATTTTATAAGAAATAATCATCAGGGACGCAATTATATTGCGATTGACGCAGTAAATAACAGCGGCGTTAAGGTGGGAGTGGGGCTTACCCTGCAGGCTAAAGCGGGGGATTCGTATGTAAGATATTTTGAGCCTGATTCAAATTATTATCTTATGGATGAAAACCAAAATATTGTTAAGGCGGATACTGACGCTTGGACGGCCGGCCTGGGCAGCGGAACAACCGATTATTACTGCTTGCTGCCTGCGGGCTTTAAGGGAACGATATATGTTGATATGGCCGGGTTCAGAAATTTAGGCGGATATACATTTGACCAGATTGAAGCGGTAGCCTTTGAAATACGCAGCGCGGCCTCTGCTGCGGCTGCAAGTGAACAGAACCCGCAGAATCTGGAAATCCAGCTCGGAAATTTCCGTCTGACTCAGAATATGCCCAAGGCGCTTACCAGAATAGAGGTTTCCAGACTTCCCGACAAGCTTATTTGTGTTAAGGATGAAAATTTGTCCTTAGACGGAGGAGAGCTTACCTTGGTTTATGGCGGCGGCTATTATGATAGCGTTGTTATTCCAATGAATGATCCGTCGGTAACCGTTTCCATTCCGGAAGGAGAAGCCTTTGGAATCAGGAACATAGAGCTGGGGATAGCCGGGCAGCACATTAAAACTTCTATAGAAATTAATGTGCTGCCCGCAGCCCTTAAAGGCATATCAGTAAAAACGCCGCCGCGTACTCAATATGCGGTAAATGATTGCTTAAATGCCGAGGGCGGCGTGTTGACGCTGCTTTTTGACGGCAATCAAAAAGCGGAGATACCTATGGAAACCGCCGGAGTGGAGATTATATGCGATACGTCTTTAATGGGCAAAAAGAAGGCCAAGGTGCTTTACGGCGGCTTTGAAGCTGAATTCATGATTGAAGTTTTGGATATATTGGTATTGAAAAGCTTTAATGAAATGGAAGACGTACAATTTACACAGCCTGCCGGCGATGATTATACATTTGCAAAGGGTACTTTGAAAAATGGCCGGCTTAGTTTGGAAAACATACCTAACGAGGATAAGGATACTTACTTTATTTGGTCGTTTAAATCTTCTATTATGGGCCAAAGATTTGCTGCCGGGCATGAGGGCTATGATTATGTTTGCTTTGATGTGGAAAATAATACGGGAGAGGATGTTGCCTTTACCAGTCTATTATGCCGTACAGGCAGCGTTTCCATGGTATCGGATAACGGTTATCTTTTAGCCGAGCGCAACAGCAATCCTGTTCCCGGCGACCATATGATAAGCGCTATCTTCCCCTGGAGTCATGCTAACAACCGTTACGTTATTGTGCCGGCCGGGTTCTCAGGAATCATCATGATGAGCCTTAAGGACTTTGAGATAAAGCAGGGCCCGTATAACGGCGGAACCGAAATGACGCTGGACGAAGTAACCTATTTGGACATTCAGTTCCGTTACGGGGGGGATAAAATAATAGACGGCAATATAACCGTAGGGGATATATTCCTTTGTAAGGATGGATTTATTAAAGCGCAGGAGACGGGAGACGATTCTTTTCCTGCCGCTGCGCTGGGATTGGTTGTGCTGCCTCCTCTGACCGTACTTCTTTATTGCATGATTTTCAAAAAACGTCAGTATAGGTAATATTCTCGATTACTGCCTTAGGTCAATAATTGCAGTTATGGCGGCTTATATAAAATAAATATGGTTTAAATATAAAAAATAATTAAAATTGAGGGATAAAAATGAAAATTAGAAGAGTTTGTATAGCTATAATAGCTTTGATAGTGTGCGGCTGCGGATGTTCCGCTCAGCAGACCGGGACGTCTGCTTCCGCTTCTGCGACGGCTCAGACTGATTTCGCTGCGGAAGCAACCAAGTCTCCCAACGCTTCTTTTCCGCAAGGCACGCCGTCGGGAACTGCCGCTGGTTGGCCAACCGGCGGCCGGACGAACGGCCAGTCTACGGCTTCTGCTACGTCCGAACCTGTCCAGTCTCAGTCTGCCCCGCCTGTGCAGGATGCGTTTAACCCGATTGCACGTTTTATTATAACTACTGATATTCATTATCCTGTTAAACTGGAAAAGCTAATGACTCAGGCATATGCCTATGCCGAAAAGCAGACATATAAGAATTTGGACGCGCTGCTTATAGCGGGCGACATTAATCAGGATACGGATGAGCAGGGGATACAGTCGTATAAACAGGTCATATCTAATAAAGTGAAAGAGGGCACTCAAATAATAACCTGCATGGGCAATCATGAGTTTATGGAGGATACGGAAAACTGGGAGACAGTAGGAATCAAATATTATACTCAAGAAAAATCTGTACAAATGTATAAAGAGATGACTGGCGAGGAACCCAACGTGCATAAAGTAATCAACGGCATCCATATAATCGCCTGGTCGCCCACTATTTCTTCTTCTAATGTTATTTCATATGCCGATAACATATCATGGCTGAAAGAACAGCTTGAAATTGCGGCTGCAGATTCAAAGACCAATCCTATTTTGGTTATGCAGCATTATCCTGTGCGCAATACCTCTTACATTACTGGAAGCACGGCAATGACCAATATAAGTCTGAATGAGGCGGATAAGCTTTTTAAGCAATATCCGCAGATAATAAATTTGACGGGGCATAGTCATAATCCCCTGGCATTTACTACAGCCATAGTGCAGACAGATTACACATCTATAAATTGCGGAGTAGGGTATGGTTACGGAGCGGCTATAGATTTTATGGGTTCAATGCTTAATACTGAAGGCGCTCAGCAAATGCTTATTGCAGAGATAGACGCGTCAGGAGAAACCAGGCTGATTGTATGGGATAACCAATCAAATACAGCGTTCTATGATTAGCCCTGGACTATCATCCACCGCCCTGACCGTACCTCTTGTGTTCGGCTCGATGGGGTGGGGATCGGCACCCATCTGCAAGAGCATAATCCTTGTGCCGGGCGGGTAGTTGTCCTTCATACGCTGTGCAAAGCGCCTTTCTGCTTCCAATCTGTTCATGTTGTATTCTCCCTTCGTCATAGCTGCATAGTTCCGAAATGCGGGCTTTCAGACATTCTCTGTCGGAAATCTGTTTCGTTTTCCATAAAATAATCATCGCCGCTGTGCCAGAAAGACACATAAATATCTCCGTCATCGGTCTTGATTTCACGCTGTTCCAGACCTTCTCCAAAGCCGTCCGCCGCCTGACCGATCAGTTCGCCGATCCATTCCTGTTCTTCTGCCGATGAAAAGGCTTCCCGAAGACCGGTGCGGATCACGCCGTACAGCTCGTCGCCGACTTCCTGTACATCCCAAACAGCGGAGACAAGTTTAGATTTTGCGGATTCGCTGCCGTCAAAATAGTCCGCCATATTATGAAGGTCGCGCTCCTGTTCGCGCTTTACAAGTTCACGGATTGCATCCTCATGGGCAACGCCGTAACCGTTGCCGGCCTCGTACCAATCCCCATATTCTTCATCGGTCATGTGGATTTGGAGAGGGCAGTAATAATTAACGGTAACGCTGATAAGCTCCTCCGTCATGGCTTTGATATCTTCCATCACTGCCTGCGGAGAGAAATACTGACCGTGGATGATATGCTGTTCCAGTTCTTCCAAAATTTCCGGTCTGGCGTTTTCTACCATGTGGGCGCACAGGTTGGCGTCTTCCAATGAATGAGATGGTTTAAACAGCACTGCCAAGCTGCTGCCGATATCCGAATCGGCAAAGAGCTTTACCTGAATGCCGCTGTCCTCATCGTCGTTAATGGGAATGTCCCGTAGTCGGCTGCGGATACCGATCTGCGACAGATCATACAGCAGGGAGAAGGGGTTAGAGGGAAGGTTCAGCACGGCTGTTTGATCTCCGTTTTGAATCAGTGCGTTAATCATATCGTACCTCCGTATTATTTAAGATTGCAGTGCCATAGCGGGCGATGGTTACCGCCTGCACGATCAGACGGAAGGCATTGTCGGAGATAATACCGCTGTCTGCCAGTTCACACAGCGATATTTGCTTCTCACCGGTCTGCAGCTCTTTTACCGCTTTCCACAGGGCGTAGCAGTCTGTCGGTACATCTCCGAGACGAACGCTTTTGAAATCGATCCTGCCGTTTGGGGAGAACAGGTGCTTTGTTTTTCTCCACAGTATATGGTCGGCAGTCAGCAGATACAAAACAGCAAGAACCTTTTTGCAGGGCTTTCGCAGAGATGATCGCTCGGCTTCAAAAATCTGCTTATGCCTGTTGTTTTGGAAAATCATTTCTGCATCATCCTTTCGGTGGTATATTTGTGACAGGCGTTTTTGAAATGCTGTATTTTGGGCATCTCTGAAAACAGCTTTTACTGCATCGCCGGCAGAAGCAGCGCCGCAGGCAAGCCGGATATCCAGCACCGGACAGACCTGGACAGTGCATCCGTCTTTTTTCCTGTAGTAGAGACAGAATTTGCAATCGCAGTCTTTCCCGGTGTATTTGTATAGGCTGCAGTTTCTGCCTCCGCCACGCTGTATGCCGCCGGGAGGACGTTTCATCATCGCCTCCACACTGTTGAGGGACGGGGTATTGGTAAAATACATTTTGATCGCTCCTTTGAAATAAAAAAAGCCCGAAGTCTTTTGCAAAACTTCGGGCAGTGAAAACGCAGAAACAGCAGACAAGTTTTTAATGACTTGTCTGCCGTTTGAAGCAGTTATTCTGTTGTACGGGAGTTCAAATCTATCCGCAAAGCAAAAACAGCCGTTTTATATCTACGAATATGCGCCTTGAAATCCCGGTGTTTGGGCAGCAAAAAACCCCGATTTTATCGGGGTTTATGCGGAACATATCTTTTTTATGTTCCTGTTATGGTGCGAGTGGAGGGACTTGAACCCTCACGCTGTCTCCAACCCGGGATTTTCGTACTGCTCTATGTTGCCATAGCCGCTTATTTTTAAACGTTGCAGTCTGGACTATACCTTCGCCCTGCCTGAAGCTTAGGCTGGGGGCGCGCGCCGTCTAGTCTCTACACGTTCCCTTGTTTAAGGGCTTCGCTCGGTATTGTCCAAAAAATGGAGTTCCACCGAATTTGACGCGATTCACGCCGGGGATTTCGCCCCGGGTGCTCAAATTTTAAGTCCCGTGCGTCTGCCGGTTCCGCCACACTCGCATATCAACGCCTATTTATAATATCACGCTTCGGAATTTTGAGCAAGCGATTTTTTAAGCGTCTTGATTTTTGCATAAACGCGTTTTCATGCGCCGATAGGCGTGCGGACAAATACGCGGGGATGTAAAGTTAATTTTTTTGATTTTGGTCTAACCTCCTCGACAATTTATCCGTTTTTAAGGGGAGTTAAATAGGTATGCAAAAGGAAAAATGCGTGATTTCGCTTTTTTTGGTTGACAGGAGGGCGTTTGTATGGTAAAGTTATTAAGCATTTGAGAAAATGCTTTTATTTTGTGTGCTTAAAAGTCGGAGGTGTTAGAAGAATGGCTGCCGGACAGAGGAACAACGTAACTCTTGCGTGCGTTGACTGCAAGAATAGAAACTACATTACCAGTAAAAACAAGAAAAACGATCCTGACCGTCTTGAGATTAAGAAATATTGTCCCGTTTGCAAAAGCCATACCGCTCATAAGGAGACTAAATAAGCGGTAGGACCTTATTATTTGAGGATGTGAAAAAGAAAAATGGCAGACAAGATTGAAAAGGAAGCCAAGCAGAAGCCCGTTAAGGCAAATAAAGAAAAAAAGAAGCGTTCCAACCCAATTAAGGATATGGTGCATGAACTTAAAAAGGTTACATGGCCGTCCCGCCAGGAGCTTAAGAATTATTCAATAGGCGTATTTATATTCGTTATAATAATGGCGGTTATAACGGGTATTATGGATTTTGGCGTCAACGAGCTTTTGTCGCTGCTTACTGACGATTTTGCGGCGCTGTTTCAATAAAAGGGAGCTTCCTAATGAGCGAAGGAACGGTAAACGAACCCAAATGGTATGTAATTCATACCTATTCGGGCTATGAAAATAAAGTCATGACCAGCCTGCAGAACATGGTGGAAAACATGCAGCTTCAGGATTATATAGTGGATGTTAAAATTCCGGTGGAAGAGGTCATGGAAATAAAGAATGACAGGAAGAAGCTTGTGGAACGCAAGCTTTATCCCGGCTATGTCATGATTAAAATGATTATGAATCAGCATACCTGGTATGCCGTCAGAAATACTCGCGGCGTAACGGGCTTTGTAGGGCCGGGTTCCAAGCAGCCCATTCCTTTGAGCGACGAGGAAGTGCGCAGGATGGGCGTTGAAAATGTGTCCATTAAGCTGGATATCAATAAAGGGGATTATGTCCGCATTGTGTCCGGCCCGCTGGACGGCTTTCCCGGAGTGGTGGAAGAAATTGACCCGGCTAAGCAGAAGCTTAAGGTTATTGTTTCCATGTTCGGCCGGGATACGCCTGTAGAAGTGGATTTTGTGCAGGTTCAGGTATTGTAGGCTGCAAGCGCGGCCTGTGATATATATGCGTCATTATGGCGCGGTGGGAGGACTTTTGTTCGCTATCACCACATTATATAACGAGGAGGTGTTTTAATTATGGCTAAGAAGATAACAGGTATGGTTAAGCTGCAGATTGCAGCCGGTAAGGCTACTCCGGCGCCTCCTGTCGGTTCGGTGCTCGGCCCTCATGGTATAAACATCATGGGCTTCTGCAAGGAATTTAATGAGCGTACCGCTAAACAGGCTGGTATGATTATTCCTGTAGTTATCACCATTTATCAGGATCGTTCCTTTTCCTTTATTACCAAAACTCCGCCTGCTGCCGTGCTGATTAAAAAGGCATGCGGGATTGAGAGCGGTTCGGGAGCGCCTAATAAGACTAAGGTTGCCAAGATAACCAAGGCGCAGCTTAAGGAGATTGCCGAGCTGAAAATGCCCGACCTTAACGCTGTGGATTTGGACGGCGCTATGAGCATGGTAGCTGGAACTGCCCGCAGCATGGGCGTTACAGTTGAGGACTAGCTTTAATTAAGTGGGAGGGGCAATAAAATTTGCACCGTTACAACCACGAGGAGGAAAATGATGAAACACGGAAAAAAATATTTGGAAAGCCTTAAATTAGTGGACGCTCAAAAGCTCTATGATACGGAGGAGGCCATAGAACTGGTGCTTCAGACTGCTAAGGCCAAATTTGATGAGACCGTTGAGCTTTCCATTAAGCTGGGCGTTGACCCCCGCCATGCGGATCAGCAGGTTCGCGGCGTAGTAGTGCTGCCTAACGGCACGGGCAAAAAGGTGCGTATTCTGGCTATAGCTAAGGGCGAACGCGCGGCTGAGGCTGAAGCGGCGGGCGCTGATTATGTAGGCGCTGAGGAAATGGTAGCCAAGATTCAGAATGAAAACTGGTTTGATTACGACGTAATCGTTACCACTCCTGATATGATGGGCCTTGTAGGCCGTTTGGGTAAGGTGCTGGGACCTAAGGGTTTAATGCCTAACCCCAAGAGCGGTACTGTTGCTGCGGATCTTTCCCGCGCTATTAATGAAATTAAAGCAGGTAAGGTTGAATACCGCGTAGATAAAACCGCTATAGTGCATGTGCCTATCGGCAAGGCCAGCTTTGGCAAGGATAAGCTTGTAGAGAACCTGAATGTGCTGATGGAAGCTATTATTAAAGCTAAGCCGTCTGTTTCCAAGGGAACTTATCTTAAGAGCGTGGCTCTTTCCACTACTATGGGTCCTGGAATCCGACTTAATGCGGCTAAATTTTAAGCTTGGGGGAATATAGGCAGTTTTGTATACTGCTTACCGCCCTGTAAAATATTACGTTTTTATTGACGGCTCGGTTTTATCCGAGTCGTTTTTTTATTGTTTAGCATTATTGAGCAGGATGTGATGCGGTTTTAGAAAAGTGCATTTGTTTTTTTGATGTGCTGCTTTTGCCTGGAAGTCAATATTTTAAGGCTGTAGACGCATTATTAGTTATACATTCTCGCTTTTTGTTTTAATGCAGGCTGCCGTTAAAAACCTCTATGAGATTTTTGACGATGTTTACCGTATATTTAAGAGTTAATTTGCATTTTATACCTGAATTGTATTGTTCCATTATATATTGTTAATAATATATTTCATAATTGCGCCTACCCCAAAAAATCCTACGGGAGTGTAAGTATGGAATATATTTTGTTGACAGTTTTAATGCTAGCGATAATTTGGATAATTGTATATGAGGCTAAAAAGAAGCGTACATACGCTTCTTTAAAGGCAGGCGGTCCGTTGAAGGCGATAGAATCGCCTGATTTAAGCGTCGCCGGGATTAAAAAGGTTAAAAAAGCGCTGCCTAATCCAGCCTTAATGCAGACCGCTTTGGAAGAGGCCGTCGCCAGACTGGAGAGCTTGGCGCCCGGAGAATTTGAATTAGGGCTGAAATGGCTTGCGGACAATAAAAACCGTCTTTTCAGCGAGGCGGAGCAAGTATGCGCTCAACAAGCCAATCTTTCTATGAAGCTTCCTGTAAATAAACGAGGTAATCTTAGGGTATACGAGGCGGCTGGTTATTTTATAATTAAAAACGGCGGCAACTTCAGTCAGGAAGATTTAATCGCATATATTAAGCAGTTGAATTCATGCGAAGAGATGCAGCTTGAGGAGGGGTTTTTACTGCCGTTTTGCCTTAAGCTATGTATTTTGGAGTATATTACGCAGGCGGCTTTAAATATGCTGGAGTCTGCCGGAAATTATGAGCGGCTGGAGCGTCTGGCAAAGGAAAAGCGCAGCGACGCTCTCTTGCGCGAGCTTAATCAGGACAGCACAGGGGAGAGCTTTTATAATCTTATGCTTATTCTCTCCCGGCAGGAACAGGATAGCGAGCTTGAAGTGCTGTGCGGGCGCGCCCTAAGCCGGCGCGGATTGGATAGGGAATCCCTGCTGGAGGAAACGCGTTTGGCTCATTCCAGGCTTTCGGCGGCTGTAGCCGCCTCGGTTAAGCGGCTTATAACTATAGGAGATATAGAGAGCGAAACGGTAGTGGAGGAAACGTTCGGCGCTGAGCGTATGCTGCTTGAGGAGAAGTCGGGAACATACGCGAGCTCTAACAAAGCTACCCGAAGCGCATGCCGCGTAGCTTTAGCGCGCATGAGCAGACGGTACGGCGCTGACGAAATGGAAATTCTTCGTACAGCCTATCGGCTGTCTGAAGAGGATAATCCCTATGGAGGAATATGCGCTTATCTTATAGGGGGCGAAAGGCAAAAGCTTATAGACCGGCTTTTTGAGGAAGGCAAGATAAAAAGCCGTAAAACCTATCTTTCCAAAAAAAGCATGGGGATATATTATTTCTGCGCTTTGGGGCTTATAACGTTTTTAATGCTGACGCCTTTGGTTATATATGCTGCTGGCGCGGCGGATTCCCTTAAATGGCTTTATGGGCTGATAACCGCTGTTGTGGGCCTTGCGCCTGCGTATATTATGACGGAAATACTGCTTAACAGCATGATAAATATATTTGTTAAGCCTGTGGTAGTGCCCGGCCTAAAGGAGGAGCTGTGCGATTCGGCCCAGTATCGCACAGCCGTGGTTATTCCTGCGCTTTTAAGCAGTCAAAAGCGCGCGGGCGAAGTGTGCGCGCTGCTTGAAAGGCATTATCTCTCCAATAGATGCGAAAACGCCGTTTATGTGCTTTTGGGCGACTATAAGGACGGAGATAACCCTCTGGAGGAGCAGGACGCAGGAATTTATGCCGAGGCGTCACGTCGAATAGAGGCGCTTAATAAAAAATATCCGCATGCGCAGTTTATATATTTGCACCGTGAACGCAAATATGTCGATAGGGATAAGAAATATATGGGTTATGAGCGAAAAAGGGGCGCGCTCATGCAGCTTATAAAAGTATGCTCTGACGGGGAAAATAATGATTTTATGGGCGACGCAGGCCCGTTGGCCGGAGTAAAATATATTCTGACTGTAGACGCGGATACGCGATTGGCGCCGGGCGCGGTGCTGAGCTTGATTTCGCGCGCTGCCCATCCGCTGAACAGGCCGGTATACAGCAAGGAAAAAAAGAGAATAATTCAAGGCTATGGCATTATACAGCCCGCTATGGGCACGACCATATCCTCGCTTAAAACATATTTTGCGCGTTTTTTCTCTCCTAAGGGGGGATTGGACGCTTATTCGGGGCTGGTCAGCGACGTATATCAGGATATATTTAATTGCGCCAGCTTTGGCGGCAAGGGGATTATAGACGTTGGCGCGTTCCAGGAAGCCATAGGAGAGAGGATTCCTGAAAACACCGTGCTTAGTCATGATTTGCTTGAAGGCTCCTTTCTTCGCTGCGCTACGGCGGGAGACGTAAAATTTTTCGATAGCTTTCCAGGCGAACCTTTGGCATATTATAAGCGGGCGCATCGCTGGACCCGCGGGGATTGGCAGCTTGCGCGCTGGGTGTTTAAAAACGAGCTTTCTCCCTTAGCCAGGTTTAAAATATTTGCCAATATGTTTAGAACGCTGTTTCCGGGCTCGGTTTTGATGCTTCTTCTGCTGTCGGTATCAATTCTGCCTGGAAATATGCTGGTATATTTTGCTTTTGCATTGCAGGCGGTATTTTATCCGCTTGGGCTGGAGGTGTTTTCTAAGGCGGTAGGAGTATATAGGGCTATCAAGCGCAAATATACCCTGCGGGACGCGCTGCCCGATATATGGGCTGTCATAGTAAGGCTGGCTCTCAGCTTTATATTTCTGCCTTATGAAGCGTATGTATATGCGGACGCTAAGCTGCGCGCGCTGTACCGTATGCTTATAAGCAGGAAGAGGCTGCTTGAATGGGTGACGGCGGCGGACAGCGAAAAGGGGCGGGCTACGGGCAACGCTTATGCGGCGGTTATGTGGCCGTGCGCTGTTTTTGGAGCGGTATATTTTCTTGTGGCCGCCGCTTTTGGAAGATATCTGCTCCTGCCGCTGATTCTTGGTTTGGCCTGGG
Source organism: uncultured Eubacteriales bacterium (assembly GCA_900547955.1). Lineage (GTDB taxonomy): Bacteria > Bacillota > Clostridia > Christensenellales > QALW01 > Neochristensenella. The sequence goes on from URIR01000001.1 coordinate 69,262, forward strand.
CCTTTGCTCCTTATATAGCTTACAGGCTGTCCTTCAGCGCGGAATTAAAGACGGACAGGCTGCTGCCTGAACAGCTCTATGCGCTGCGCATGCTGGCCGCCCGTACCTTTAGATATTTTTATGAGGGTATGAATAAGGATACGCATTATCTGCCTCCGGATAATTTCCAGCAGCGGCCCTTTATCGGCTTTGCTGACAGAACCAGCGCTACAAATATAGGATTCGGAGCGCTTGCCCCGCTTTGCGCGGCGTATATGCGTCTTATGTCCCCTTCGGCGGCTTTAAAGCTGCTGGATAATACTCTTTTGACAATTGAGAGTTTGGAAAAATGGAATGGGAATTTATATAATTGGTATAAAATATCTGATTTAAGCCCTATGGAGCCTAAATATATTTCCAGCGTGGACAGCGGCAATTTTCTTTGCTGTCTTTTGGCCTGCCGTGGTATGCTCTCGGGGTTATTCAGGCATTCTGTTATGGACGGGCGCCTGAAGGAGGGCCTGCGTACTCTTTTAATGAGCATAGTGGATGAAAAGCGTATGGATAAGGAGCTGTATGAGCAAATAAGGCAGTATGACGGCGCGCTGGCGGCCGCTCAGAATATTTCCGCTTTGTGCGCCGTGCTCGGCCAAATAATAGGGGATAACAGCCTGGATTCGGTTAAAGGGATAAAGTTTGTCCGGGAGATGTATGCGGGCTTTAAGGAAAGCTATATGAATTTGGGCATAGAAGGGGCGTGCAGCGCCAGTCTGTATGAAATAAGCATTAATCCTGACGGTTATTTTGAAGACAGCGAGTTAAAAAGCGGCGCTTTAAACTATATAGCCTCGTTAAATACCGCCGCTTCGCAGCTTCAGAGCAGAATTGACCGTCTGCTGGAGAACTGTGAGCTTTCCGGTCTGTATGACGCCAAGAAAAAGCTCTTTTCCATAGGATGGGACGCGCAGGAAAATAAATTAAGCGGGCATTATTACGACTTGCTGGCTTCAGAGAGCAGATTGTGCAGCTATTATGCCGTAGCCTCGGGCGCCGTTCCGCCAGAGCATTGGTTTGCATTGGGAAGGCCGATTTCCAGAATTGACGACGAGCCGGTGCTTCTTTCCTGGAGCGGAACAATGTTTGAATATCTTATGCCTGAAATATTTTTTGATACTCACAGGGATACTCTGTTGGGCAGGAGTGTTGACGGAGCTGTCAGGGCGCAGATAGCTTACGGAAGATGGGGCAATATTCCCTGGGGAATAAGCGAATCGGCTTATTATGCCTTGGACAGGCATAGGGAATATAAATATAAGGCCTTTGGCGTATATGCCACGGCCTTAAGCTCGTGCCCGAGGGAAAGAGTAGTTTCTCCTTATTCCACAATTCTGGCGCTGGAACGCTTTCCGCGCGAGGGCATGGAGAATTTAGTAAAATTAGTGCAGAGAGGCTGCGCCGGCAGTCTGGGTATGTTCGAGGCTATTGATTTTACGCATAGCCGCGGAGTTATGGAGAATTATAGCGCCGGAGAGCTGGCGGCTACTTATATGGCTCATCATAACGGCATGTCTCTATGCTCTCTCTGCAATATTTTAGAAAATTCCGCAGTAAGAGCGGGCTTTATGGAAAACGATATGATAAAGGCCGCGGCTCTGCTTTTGGAGGAGAAGCCTCCTGAAGGCGCTTCGCCGCGCAGGGTGCGCGAGGAGGTTAAACTTAAGAGCCTTAATATAGTTCCGGTAAAGGCGGTGCCGGACAGCGTTCAGACGCTTACTAACGGAAGCCTTAGAGGCGCGTATTCCGCCGACGGTACGGGCGCGCTCTGGTTTAAGGATTTGGCTCTTACGCTGTTTTCCTTTAACGGCGGAGATTTTGCCGGCGGCTCCAGGCTTTATATAAGGGATGATTCGGCGCAGTCGCTGATACCGATGCTTGAGGGCGTATTCAGAGAGGATAAATGCGTTTTCTCATATACGGGCAGGGAGCTTAAAATAGATGAGGAAATAATTCTGAGCGCAGATAAAAACGTGGAAATACGCCGTATAGAATTAGCAAATCTTTCGCGGCAGGCCAAGGAATTGGTTGTAACTCTTGCGCATGACGCCGTGCTTTGCCCTCCAAATGATTATTATGCTCACAGAGTGTTTAATAAGCTGTTTATCAGCGCAGTTATGGTTGACGGAGGGATGGCGTTAAAGCGAAGGGGCAAGCGGGGAGAGACGGACGGCTGCATGCTGCTGGCGGCAGCGGGAGATTTTGAGGCGCAGTGGTATTGTACCGACAGGTTTGCCTTTTATGGCAGAAATAATACCGGCTTGCCCGATATGATTGCGGCTGCTCAGGAGAGACCGGGCGACTGCAAGGAGGTTCCTATTGAGCCTATGCTGGCGCAGAGCGTAAGGGTGAAGCTAAAGCCGGGTCAAAGCTCGGTTCTGACCTTTTATACGGCTGCCGCGCTTAACGAGGGCGAATTGGAAAAGCTTTTGGAAAGCCTTAAAGGCTGCGATAGCAGAAAGGAGGCTGAATTGGCCTGCGCTCAGGCGGTAGCGCGCATGAATTATTATAAGGTCAGCGCTGCTCAGACGCGCTTTATAGGCAGGGCCGTATATAACGCCTTAAGGAACGCTAAAGCGGGTATAAGCGAAAACGGCAGGCGTGAGCAGCTTTGGAGCATGGGCGTTTCGGGGGATAATCCCATAATGCTTATCCGCTGCCCGGCCCAATTTGCATCAGAAAATTTGAAGAACGCTGTAAATGCATACCGCTATATATGCTTCCTGGGCTTTAAGATGGATTTGCTGGTAATGGATTACAGCGAGCAGGATTATATGCAGTCTGACTATAATCGCGTAGAAAACATACTTGCCGCTATTGAAAGGGGAGAGAATGAGGTTGTTCATCATAAATGCCGCTATGAAAAGGAGGACATGATTCAATCTCTTAAGGCTATGGCCTGTATTTATGTGGATTTGGACGGGGAAGCTCAGCACGAGCCGGTTCAAAATGCTTCGGCTGAAACGCTGGAGGTTTTACCGGTAAATTATCCGGCCTCTAAAATAGCTGTTCAGAATTTGCAGTTTTTTAACGGCTTGGGCGGTTTTTCTGAGGACGGACGGGAATACGTTATTATTACGCGCATGGGCAAGGGTACTTTTCTGCCTTGGAGCAACTGCATTTCATCGGGAAATTTGGGGACTGTAGTCTGTGAAAACGGGGGAGGCTATACCTGGCATGAAAACAGCGGACTGGAAAAGCTGACTGATTTTCAGAACGACCCGGTTTTAAATACGCCTAATGAATATATCTATATCCGAGATGAGGAAAGCGGACGCTTTTGGAGCATAACCTCTTCGCCCATAAATCTGGGGGATGAATATAAAGCCGCGCATGGTCAGGGCTACAGCTACTTTGAATACAACGGCATGGGTTTGGAACAGAGGCAGACGGTGTTTGTGCATAGGGAACTGCCCTTAAAAATTTATGCCCTTGACTTTTTAAACAGGAGCGGCAGGGTCCGCCGGCTGAGCGTTACCGCCTGTATAGAGGCGGCTCTTGGCCGGGACAGGCAGGAAAGCTTGAAATTTATGTTCTGCGGCAGTACGGACGGCTTTATATATGTCAAGCGGGATAATAAGTATGCCTATTTATATATGCCAGGGGCATTTGAAAAGTGTTTGGACCGCGACGCCTTTTTTGGTCGGGGCGATATGACGCGGCCCCAGGGTATGCGCCTTAAAAGCTTGCCTGAGGGGGGGAATACCAATCCGTTTCTTTCGGGCAGAGCATACCTGGAGGTGGATGGCGAGGCGGGTTTCTGGTGCGCTCTGGGCTATGCTGAAAGTCTGGAGGAGGCTGCCGGGCATATAGAAAAAATAAAGGCGCAGGGCGTGGCTGAAGCCTTAGAGGAGATAAAGCGCTTCTGGGACGAGCGTCTGGATAGGATAAAGGTAAATACGCCGGATAAAGCGTTTGATTTTATGTTTAACCGCTGGCTGCTGTATCAGAGCTTCAGCTCGCGCTTTTATGGGCGCGCGGGCTTTTATCAGGTGGGAGGCGCCTATGGCTTCAGGGACCAGCTCCAGGACTGCCTTGCTCTGGTTTACAGCCGCCCTGAATTAGTGCGCAGGCATATCATTGAATGCGCGGGACACCAGTTTTTGGAGGGGGATGTGCAGCATTGGTGGCATGCTCCCCGCCGGGGTGTGCGGACTAAAATAAGCGATGATTTGCTGTTTTTGCCCTATGTGGCCTGTCGTTATGCGGAAATTACCGGCGATTACGCAATATTTGACCAAACGGCTCCTTATCTTTCGGGCCGCGCACCCGCTGCGGGAGAGAAGGACGTATATGAGGAGCCGTCTCTCAGCGGCAATGGAACTCTTTATGAGCATTGCCTGAGAGCTATACGCAGAGCGGCGCGTATGGGGGAAAACGGCTTGCCCTTAATGGGTACGGGCGACTGGAACGACGGCATGGATGAATTGGGCGCAAAAGGACGCGGCGAAAGCGTGTGGCTGGGCTGGTTCCTTTTAAGCGTTATAAGCGAATTTTTGCCCGTAGCGCGTGAACGCGGGGATGAAGATACGGCCCAAACGCTTATGAACTGCGCTGTTAAGCTGCGTCAGGCTGTTCAAAAGGCGTGGGACGGCCGCTGGTATCTGCGCGCGGTAAGCGATGACGGGCTTAATATAGGCTCCCATAAGTCGGACGAATGCCGCATAGATTTAATTTCTCAGGCATGGGCGGTTATTTCGGGCATGGCTGAGGCGGATATGCAGCATACGGCCATGAACTCCGCCTTTGAGTTATTGGTCGATCAGGGCGCGGGCATAGTGCGGCTGCTTTGGCCGCCCTTTGATAAGCATCAGCCCTTTGCGGGCTATATCCAGAGATATCTGGGCGGCCTGCGCGAGAATGGAGGACAGTATACCCATGCGGCGGTATGGTTTTTAAAGGCGCTGGCCTTGAGCGGGGAAGCGGATAAGGCGGGCGAGATTATGAGCATGCTTAATCCTGTCAATCATGCTTTGACTTTTCAACAGGCGTCGGTATATAAGGGGGAGCCATATGTAGCGGCGGGGGATGTATATTCCTGCGGAGCAAATACGGGCAGAAGCGGATGGACGTGGTATACGGGCGCCGCAGCCTGGATGTATGCGGTTTATCTGGAGGATATTTTAGGCTTTAAGCTGCATGGAGACAGGCTGGCCTTTGAGCCTTGCCTTCCTCCGGGCTGGGATAAGGTGTCTATGGAGTTTTTATACGGCGAAAGTGTTTACAAGATTGACCTATTTAACCCTGAAGGCCGGGACAAGGGAATGCACAGCCTGCTTTTGGACGGCAGGGCATGCGGAGAAATAATTCTTAAGGATGATAAAGAGACGCATCATATAAAGGTTATAATATAATTTTGTATTGTGCGCGCGTTGTGGGCAGAATACGGTTGCGCTAATGGGCGGACGGGTGATATACTAATTTTGTTTAAAGGGAAAGGAAGTAGTATCATGCCGTTTTTGCCCGTGAATAGAGAGGAAATGCTTTCAAGAGGCTGGGAAAGGCCGGATTTTGTATATGTGTCGGGAGACGCGTATGTAGACCATCCCAGCTTCGGTCATGCCATAATAACCAGAATGCTGGAAAGCAGGGGGTATAAGGTGTCCATGCTGGCTCAGCCGGACTGGAGAAATATAAAGGCTTTTAAGGAGTTTGGGCGGCCGCGGCTGGGCTTTTTAGTTTCGTCAGGCAATATTGATTCTATGGTAAACGCATATACGGCGGCTAAAAGGCCCAGAAGCAGAGACGTCTATTCTCCCGGCGGAAAAACAGGATTGCGGCCCAACAGAGCGGATATAGTTTATACCAACTGCATACGTCAGGCATATAAAAACATACCGGTAATATTGGGAGGGGTAGAAGCCAGTCTCAGGCGGCTTGCCCATTACGATTATTGGGAGGACAGAGTGCGCGCTTCTATTTTGGTAGACAGCGGCGCTGATTTATTGCTTTTCGGAATGGGCGAGAGGAGTATAATAGAACTTGCCGACGCTCTGGAGGCGGGTATACCTATAAAGGATATAACATATATAAACGGTTCGGCCTATATTGCCGAGAACCTGGAAAACGTATATGATTATGAAATTATAGAGAGCTTTGAGGAGGTGCGGGATAATAAGCGCGCGTACGCTCAGGCATTTATGAAGCAGTATGCGCAGCAAAGCCCGCAGGGCAAACGGCTTGTGCAGAAGCACGGCAAAATTTATGCGGTATGCAACCCGCCCCAGGAGGCCCTTTCCCGCGAGGAGATGGACCAAACCTATTCTCTGCCTTATGAACGGGATTATCATCCCATGTATAAAAGCATGGGAGGAGTGCCTGCCATTGAAGAGGTTAAATACAGCATAACCAGCAGCCGCGGCTGCTTTGGAGGCTGCAATTTCTGTGCGCTTGCCTTTCACCAGGGAAGAAAGGTAACCTCGCGCAGCCATGCCTCTATTTTGGAGGAGGCGCGCGTTATAATCGGGGATAAGGATTTTAAGGGGTATATACATGATGTTGGCGGCCCTACGGCTAATTTCCGGTTTCCCGCATGCTCAAGGCAGGAAAAAAGCGGCCCGTGTCTGAATAAGCAGTGCCTTTTTCCTTCCCCATGCGTAAATTTAAAGGCTGACCATTCAGATTATATTCAATTGCTGGAAAAACTCAGGAAGCTTCCTGGAGTTAAAAAGGTTTTTGTGCGGTCAGGTATACGTTTTGATTATGTTTTGGCCGATAAAAAGAACGGAATGCGTTTTATGGAGCAATTATGCCGGCATCATGTAAGCGGACAGCTTAAGGTAGCGCCCGAGCATGTGGCTCCTGGAGCGCTGGCGGCTATGGGCAAGCCGGAGCATAAAATATATGAAAGGTTCCGTGAAAAGTTCTACGAGATAAATCAGAGAATGGGCAAGGAACAGTATCTTGTGCCCTATTTAATGTCCTCGCATCCGGGCTGCACGCTTCAGGACGCTGTAGAGCTTGCGGAATATCTTAGAGATATAAACCATATGCCCGAGCAGGTGCAGGATTTTTATCCGACTCCGGGAACTATGAGCACCTGTATGTTTTATACCGGACTGGATCCTCGTACAATGCGCGAGGTGTATGTTCCCAGGTCCCCTTTGGAAAAGGCGATGCAAAGAGCGCTGATACAATATAAAAAGCCGGAAAACTATGAGCTTGTAAAAAAAGCCCTCGTTGCCGCGGGCCGTCAGGAACTAATAGGTTTTGATAAAAAGTGCCTTATTAAGCCTCGGAATATCGTTAAATCAGAACCGCGCCGAAATGGGCGAGGGCGTGAAAGGTCTCGAAATCGCAGCCGGTAACTCCCGCAATTCCGCAGTAATATTTTAAAGCCAGCTTATATTGATTGAAGGCTGCGGCTTTTATTATCAGCGGCCGATGCAGCCGTTTTTCTAATAAAGGCATTAATTGAGGAATAACCTCTTCGGATAAATTGGAAATATCAATATAAAAATCTCCGCTGTCAGCCGCTTTAATGGCTTCAGAGCAAATTTCATCGGCTGTCTGTCCGTTTTGAGGAGTAAAGGGCAGCTCGAGCTTATAATTAATCTGATAAAGCTTTTTGCTGTCCGAGAGCATGTAAGGGCGGTCTAATTCGTTTTTGCTGTTCTCTGGCAGAGCTATGGCGCTTAAAGCGCGGATGTGCTCGGGCGTTGAACCAAAGCCTCCGCCTATATGAGCCGCTCCTGCGGGGGTTAAGGCATTAAGACTGTCTCTGAAAGCCTCGGGAGTCATTTTGCCCTCCCTGCCGGCGTCGGGACGTATTAATACGGGCAGGGAGGAAACTGAATTAAAATCTCTCAGAGCGCCCAGCAGGGAAAGAGGAGCGTCCTTACAGTTAAGACCAAGGCAATCCGCTCCCATAGCCTGAAAGATGCTGGCTGCTACTGAAGCGGTGGTGCCGTCCGGCATGCTGCCGTTTTCCATTTCAAAAGAAACTATAACGGGAAGAGAACAATTTTCACGCGCTGCGATATAAGCGGCGCGCGCCTGATGCAGGCTGGTAATGTTTTCAATAATTATTCCGTCTGTTTTACAATTGGCTGCGGCTTTTATTTGAGGAGCATATGCATTATATAACTGGTCGAAAGTCCATTGAGTACCGCTGATTGGGCCTAAAGCCATTAGGGAAAATGCGTTAGAGCCTCCTGCTTTGGCGTTCTGCGCTGCCGCGCAGCATATTTCATAGCTTTCTTTATCTGCTCCCAGCGCTTTAAGGGTTATTTCGTCAGCGCCCTTGCTCGCCGCGGTTATAACCTGCGCTCCTGCAAGAATATAAGCGGCATGCACGCCTTTTATAATTTCAGGGTGAGATAAATTGCATATAGCCGTATTGAGACCGGGTCCAACGCCGCTTTTTTGCAGATAGGAATCCATAGCGCCGTCAAAAAGCAGATTTTTGGTTTTCAGCGCCTGTTCAAAATTCAATATAAATTCCTCCTAACAATTTAGAACAATAAACCCTTTATCCCAGCTTATAATATTTATACGCGGAATTATTTAATGCTACGCGTGGAATTTGCCGGAATCAGGGGTTTTCAAAGTAAATAATCCGGCAAAATACGTAAATTAAATACAGTATATCATAAATATAATAACATCAATTTTGCGGAATATCAAGTATTATTTATAAAATAACTTTATCATTAGTGTACGGTTTATAATGCGGCCAAAAAGGTTAAATTTGCGTTCAAGCTGCGTTGTTTTCGCTCCATATGCATCTGTGCCGTTTAAGCGCGCTTTACTGAGCGAAATGCGGCTTTTTGATTCGGAAAGCCTTGCTCTTCCCTTTAAACCCTCCTGTTTTCAAGAAGGATGACGAAGGTGTAATGGGGGAAGCGCGTTGACTGAGGGTATTCTCCGGCAAAAAAATAAATAAAGTGCGTTTGGATAGTTGACAAGCGTATAAAATCGTGTAATATAAGATAAACTGCTGATTATATGAAAAGGAGTTGAATAGATTGTCGGCAATTCTGGAATGCGTTAATTTGACTAAGAATTTCGGCAGCCTGGCGGCTGTCAGCAATCTTAATCTTAAATTGAAAAGCGGCCGGATTATAGGGCTTTTGGGTCCGAACGGCAGCGGCAAAACTACTTTAATTAAAATGACGGCAGGGCTGCTTGCGCCTAACGGAGGCAGCCTGCTTATAAACGGCATGGAGCCGGGCGTTGAGACTAAGAAAATCGTCAGCTATCTGCCTGAACGGACATACTTTAATAATTCTATGAAGGTTTCGGAAATACTGCGGTTCTTCAGCGATTTTTATGAGGATTTTGACAGAGTTAAGGCGGAGGATATGCTTAAGCGGCTGGATGTAGCCCCCTCGCTTAAATTTAAAGCGCTTTCAAAGGGGACTAAGGAAAAGGTGCAGCTTGTAATGGTCATGGCGCGCAGGGCTAAATTATATCTTTTAGACGAGCCTATAGGCGGAGTAGATCCGGCGGCAAGGGAATATATCCTGGATACGGTAATTTCTAATTATTCTGAGGGTGCTTCGGTTATTATCTCCACTCATTTGATTTCAGACGTCGAGCGGGTGCTGGACGATTTTGTATTCATTAAATACGGACAGCTTGTTATGCAGGGAAGCGTGTCTCAGGTGCGCTCCGAGCAGGGCAAGAGCCTGGACGAATTATTCAGGGAGGTATTCAGATGTTAGGCAAGCTTATTAAATATGAATTTAAGGCGCTGTATAAAAAAATTCTGCTCTGCGTTGTCGGCGGTCTGCTGATTTCGCTGCTGACCCTGCTGCTGTTTCAATTAGCCGTCGCTTCAAACGGAAATAATTTTATGCTTCAGCTTTTTTGGAGCAGCGGTATGATTTTTACCATTCTTGCGCTGGCGGCGGTAGGCATTCTGACGCTGGTATTTATCATACAGCGCTTTTATACCAATCTTTATAAGGATGAGGGCTATCTTTCCTTTACGCTGCCTGTTACGCCCTCGGAGCATCTTTGGGCCAAGCTTATTTCCGGCGTGATTTGGACAATCATTTCGGCTTTAGGAGTTATAGCCTCTTTCGGAATTTTGTTTGGAGGGATAATTGATGCTGCGGGTCATTATGCGGGAGAAAATTTCTTTTCGTATATAATAACTTCTATAGAATACGCTTTTTCAACTATAGGCATTCAGCCTGGGCTGTTTATGGCCGAATTAATTATCAGCGCGCTTATAAGTCTTTTTGCCAATTTGGCGTTAATATATTTATGCATAACTCTGGGCAGCGCAATTGCGGCAAAGCATAAGGTTGTTATAGCTATATTGCTGTATTTTGGCGTTACCATGGCTATCTCCTGGATTACCGGCTTAGTGAATATTATTGTTGCTGGTTTTGCGGGCGAGAGCCTGCTTAATATGGATGCGGGGGATATTTATCATATTGTTACTATCGTCAATTCCCTGCTTTATGTCTGCATTTTCGGCGCGGCCTTTGGTATATGCAGGAGCATTATGACTAAACGGCTTAATTTAGAATAGCATGCGTGTTTTACTGCCTGCCGCGCTTTTATGGCGGCAGGTTTTTTAAGGCGCGGTGGGAGTTTGTATTTATAAACAGTAAGAGCTATTTAAAGCTTTTTAATTGCGAGGGGATTGAATGCTTTTAAAAGATGCGCGCGTGGGTTGCGCTTATATAGTAGAAAAAATCAGCCTGCCCTTTGAAATGGAACGCCGGTTGGAGGCTTTGGGAATGACTAAAAGAACTCGCGTTTCAGTTTTAAACCGTAAAGGAAAGGGCATTCTTATTATCAAGCTGCGGGGCACCCGTTTTGCTTTGGGATATAATATTACGAAAAATATTGAAGTGAAGGAAGACGGGGAAAATGAACAATGAAATGACCATAGGCTTCATAGGTAACCCAAACTGCGGTAAAACAACGCTGTTTAATGCTTATACCGGAGCTAATTTAAAGGTGGCCAACTGGCCTGGCGTGACTGTGGAAAAGGTGGAGGGCGCTATTAAGGACCACGGTCTTAATATACATCTGGTGGATTTGCCCGGCACGTACAGCCTTACCTCATATACTATGGAGGAAACTGTTTCCAGGCAGTTTATTTTGAGCGACGAAGTGGACGTAATGATAAACGTGGCGGACGCTTCGGCTCTTGAGCGCAGCCTATATCTGACGCTTCAGCTTTTGGAGCTGGGAAAGCCGGTAGTGCTGGCGCTGAACATGATGGATATTGTGGAAAAGCGGGGTATGGAAATAGATATGCACCGTCTGCCCGAAATGCTTGGTATTCCGGTTATCCCGGTTTCGGCGCGCAAGCGCAGGGGCCTGGACGCTTTGCTGCACGCTGCGGCTCATCATAGGCAAAGCGCCAGTCCGGACGTTTTGATACATGAGCATAAGGAAATATCCCGTCACCGGCACGACCATCATTCTGAATATGCCATGGTATATTCGGATGATATTGAGGATAGGATAGATAAAATAATTCCTGAGCTTAAAAGGCTATATCCCGGCCTGGATAATCTGCGCTGGCATGCTATAAAGCTGCTGGAGGGGGATAAGGAAATAACTGAAAAATATCCTGTTAAGCTGCCCGAGGTGCTTGACCGCAGCTATGAATCGGATATTATCAATCAAAAATATGATTTTATAGCTGAAATAATTGACGAGGTAGTGCTGCATAAGCAGAAGCAGGATATTTTTACCGAGCGGGTGGACAAGCTTTTAACCAGCAGGATTTGGAGCATACCCATTTTTCTGCTGATAATGGCCGTTACTTTCTTCCTCACTTTTACAGTAGGGGACTGGATTAAGGGCTTTTTTGAATTGGGGGTAGGCTGGCTGTCAGACGCAGCCGCTTCAGGATTGGCTGCAATCAATGCAGGAGAGGTTATTTCTTCTCTGGTTGTGGACGGAATTATTGCGGGCGTAGGCACAATTATCACCTTTCTGCCTAATATTCTTATACTTTTTCTATGCCTGGCTCTTTTGGAGGACAGCGGTTATATGGCCAGAGTGGCATATGTTATGGAAGGTATCATGAGTAAGCTGGGCCTTTCGGGAAAGGCGTTTATACCCATGCTTCTGGGCTTTGGCTGTACTGTTCCAGCAATTATGGCTTCCAGGGCTTTGGAAAGCAAAAGGGACAGATTTAAGGTAATGCTGGTGACTCCCTTTATGAGCTGCAACGCCAGACTGACTATCTATATTCTTTTTGCGGAAATGTTTTTTGCCCAGAACGCTATGCTGGTGGCTTATTCAATGTACCTGATAGGCATTGTAGTGGCTATTCTGGTATCGGCGGTAATACATCTGTTAGACAGAAAAAAGAGCGTCAATTACCTTATGATTGAGCTTCCAGAATATAAGCTGCCCGATATGAGAACGGTAGCTATATATGTATGGGAAAAGATAAAGGACTATTTAGAAAAAGCGGGCACTACTATTTTTCTTGCGACGCTTGTAATCTGGGCGCTGCTTAATTTCGGGCCGCATGGCTTTGCCGGAGATATGACAGAGAGCTTTGGGGCGGCTGTAGGCAGATGGATGACTCCGTTCTTTGCTCCTATTGGATTGGGCTTCTGGCAGATAACCGTGGCGCTTATTGCGGGTATTTCGGCTAAGGAGGTTGTGGTATCAAGCTGCGCGGTGCTTTTCGGCATAGTAAATGCCAGCTCTCCTGAGGGTATGACGGCGTTTTCAGCAGCGCTGCAGGGTATAGGCTTTAACTCGGTCAACGCCTTCTGCCTTATGGTATTTTGTCTGCTTTATATTCCGTGCGCCGCGGCGCTGGCTGCTATCCGCAAGGAGTCGCATAGCTGGGCATGGATGGGATTTACAGCGCTTTTCCAGCTTGCCGTAGCCTGGCTTGTTACTTTCGGCGTATATCATATAGCGCTGTTATTTGTATAAATATTTGAGTTTCTGTAAGGGGGCAAACGGCGTTAGGCGTACATAGAGCCGGGCGGCACGGCGGAGAGACAAAAATGAAATTTTTAAACATTATGTCATTGCACGCTAACGCTGCCGTGCAGTTTTCTGCAAACTGAGGGTATCCGGGCAAAATTAAAGGGACGGAAAAATTCCGTCCCTTTTAAATTATCTTGAATTTAAAGCTTTACTACCCATCCAAACGGGTCGTCCAGGCGTCCGTATTGTATGCCTGTTATTTCGTCGTACATCATTTGAGCTATAGGACCTATCTGATTGTTGTTTATAACTATTTCCTTATCCTCCATGCGCAGCATGCCGACAGGCGAAATAACCGCGGCCGTACCAGTACCGAAGCATTCGTTCAGGCGGCCTTCCTCGGAGGCCTTAAAAACTTCCGCTATGGGCAGCCTGCGTTCTTCCACTTTTAAGCCTTTGTACTTGGCGTATTTAATTACCGAATCCCTAGTTATGCCGCCTAGTATGCTTCCCTCCAGGGGCGGAGTTATAAGCACATTATCTATTACAAAGAATATGTTCATGGAGCCGACTTCTTCGACGTATTTGCGCTCTACGCCGTCCAGCCAGAGCACCTGAGAATAGCCTACCTCTTTTGCGTGCTCGCTGCCTATAAGGCTGGCGGCATAGTTGCCGGCGCATTTTGTAAAACCTGTGCCGCCGCGGACTGCCCGAACATATTCGTCCTCAACAAATATTTTGACAGGGTTAAGCCCTTCGGCATAATAAGGACCGACGGGGGAGAGGATGATATAGAAAAGGTATGTATTTGAAGCGCGTACTCCTAAATGAGCGTCGGTGGCTATCATGGTCGGGCGGATATAAAGGGAAGTGTTGGGCGCGGTAGGAATCCAGTCCTGCTCGAGCCGTATAAGCTCCTCCAGACCTTGTACCGCTTGGTCTACATTTATGGGCGGTATGCATAGTCTTGCTCCCGAGCGGTTCATGCGCTCAAAATTGCTGCTGGGCCGGAATAAGCGTATTTGGCCGTCCTTGCCCTTATATGCCTTCATGCCTTCAAAAATGGCCTGTCCGTAATGCAGGGTCATGCAGGCGGGATCCAATTCCAAAGGCTGATAAGGAACAATGCGCATATCGTGCCAGCCTTGTTTGGGGGAATAATCCATCATAAGCATATGGTCGGTATAAACCTGTCCGAATCCAAGCTTATTTTCGTCCTTTGGCTTTTCCTTGAGCACAGTTGCTTTTTGAATTCTCATTATATATCACCTCAAAAAATTATTTAATATCCGTTTGCCAAGGCATATAGCCTGCCTCGGATATGTTCAGATTTAAATGCCCGGAAAGATATTTATTGAGCTTTTCACGGGCGCTGGGAGCGTCTGCTTTTTTAACCAGCAGCTTTAGGCGCGGGCATTCAGCGTAAAGGGTATCTAATTGCTTGATAAAGCTGTTTTCAGGAAGAGAAAGCAGATATTTAAGCCTGTCCAGCTCCTTGTATTCTATTTTCAGTTCAAGCAATACGCTGTTATGCATCTGGCAAATACCGGCCTTTTCTACTGCTAAAGCTGCGGAATGAGCATATGCGCGTATCAATCCGGCGGCGCCAAGGAGTATGCCGCCGAAATAACGGGTAACTACTATTATAGCCTGAGTAATTTCCTGACGGCGCATTACCTCCAGAATGGGCTTTCCTGCCGTTCCCTGAGGTTCTCCGTCATCGTTAAAGCGCGCGGTATTTCCCTGCGGGTCTAATATATACGCGCTGCAATGATGAGTTGCGTCTGGATAAGCCTTTTTTTGCTGCAGCAGAACTTCTTCTGCCTCCTCCTGGCTGGAGACGCGCTCGGCACGGGCTATAAAGCGGGATTTATTTATGATGTATTCGCTTGTTCCGCTGCTGAGAAAAGTGCGGTAGCTGTCCATTATTTTAATATAATTCGCAGATGCGCTTTTTTGCCTTTATGCAGAATGAACTGGCCTTCCTGCATGAATTGAGCGGGAATGCATTCGTCCACGTTTTGTATTTTAACGTCGTTAACCGAAACGCCTCCTCCTTCTATAAGCCGGCGCGCTTCGCTTTTGCTTTTTACCATCTGCGCCAGGCTGAGCGCGTCTACTACCTTTAAATTTTCGCCCGTCTCACTTCTGAGAAGCTCAAACGTGGGCATGTTATCCAAATTGCCTACGCCAAAAACCGCTTCGGCGGCGTTCTGCGCTTTTATGGCTTCTTCCCGGCCGTGTACTATAGAGCATACTTCAAAGGCCAGTCTGCGCTTAGCCATATTAATACGCTCGTCCTTATAGGCGCAAAGCTCGCTGATTTCCTCCAGAGGCAGGAAGGTCAAAAGCTTGAGGCATTTTTCCACATCTCGGTCGTCAGTATTACGCCAGTACTGATAAAAATCATAGGGCGAGGTCTTTTCGGGATCCAGCCATACCGCTCCGGCTTGGGTTTTTCCCATTTTACGGCCGTCCGAAGTAGTCAGCAGGGGAATAGTAAGAACATATGCGTCTTTATGTTCCTTGCGGCGTATTAAATCGGCTCCGGCCAGCATATTGGCCCATTGATCATCGCCGCCCATCTGCAATATGGCGCCCTGAGTTTTATTGAGTTTTAAGAAATCATAGGCCTGGAGCAGCATATAATTAAATTCAAAGAATGTCAGCCCGCGCTCCATGCGCGCTTTGAAGCATTCGGCAGTCAGCATTTTATTTACTGAAAAATGTACGCCGATATCCCTCATAAATTCAAGATAATTGATATTCAGCAGCCAGTCGGCATTGTTTACCATAAGCGCTTTATTATCTGAAAAATCTATAAAACGGGAAATTTGCTGCTTAAAGCGCTCGACGTTATTCTTAATGGCGTTGCCATCCAGCATTTGGCGCATATCAGTTCTGCCTGAAGGGTCGCCAATTATAACCGTACCGCCGCCCACCAGCACTATTGGCCTGTGGCCCGCGCGCTGCATATGAGCCAAAGCCATAAGCAGAACGAAATGTCCTACGTGAAGGCTGTCGGCCGTTGGGTCAAAACCTGAATAAAAGGTTACGCTTTGGCTGTCCAGCAATTTATATAGGTCCTCTTCAAACACCACCTGTTTAACAAATCCGCGGCTTCTGAGAGTATCCAAAACGTTTGCCATTATTTTCACTCCTTAAAAATTTGTTATTCTGCCGGCAGAACAGAATAAATCTTTTCTTTGTTAATTATTAATATTATACCAACTTTAATATTTTAGCAACTAATATTATGAAAAAATGCTCATGAAGCTTTAGTTTGCTGCGTATATCAATAAAAATTATAATTATTTCTGTATTTTTCGCCATAATAATATTGACGCTTTTTTATTTAAGGCATTGCCGTTATATGCGCAGTTCATTTTTATCTATTTGTGAAAAAGGAGAAAACGTTATTTACGGTATGCTGGGAAATGCGTTAATAAAACAATAAGGAGTAATATATGAAAAAACTATTGATTGCCTGCGTTATTGCGGCGTCCTGCCTAATTCTTGGTTCATGTTCGGGCGAGGATATTTTGCCTTCGGCTTCGCCTAATGTTAACACACACACGGCCATGCCTGAGGAGACGAAGCATCCTGAAAGTACGCAGTCTGCTACGCATATGTATTCGCCGCCGTATAATTCTATGTCTACCGGAACATTTGGCGCTACGCACAGCGCTGCGGACAGCGCGTCGGAGAATGCGTCTAGTCCTGAGAACAGCCAAGCGGCTGAATCATAAGCTATTTTTTAAAAAATACTGCCGCGGGGAATGGATATATCCATTCCCCGCGGCAGTATTTTGGAGTAAAAATGTTTTAATAAATAACTGAATAAGCGCGGGCTGCGCCCGGCCGTTAGGCCGGGCGCAGAGTCTCCCTATGGGCCGTAAAGCTCTGCTTTACGGCCCATAGGGAGACTCTGGCCTCGGACGCGCTTGCGCGTCCGAGGCCAGAAAAATAATAAGTGCATACTCTGCGGTTTTATAGGCTTACATAAAAAATTCACAATTAATTATTACAAAACTATTGCATTTTCATTTCACTCGTGTTATAATGCACGCATAAATTAAAAAAAGAGGCATATTTATTGCCATATGGAAAGCAATTTGAAGCGCTCAATATCTAGTCTGGGCGCGTTAAGGAGGCAAACCTGATGAAACGTTTTTTTAATCTGAAATTTATTATTGCCGCGTTGATGATTCTTACCATGATGATTATGGTTATTCCTGCGGCTGCGGCGGAGGACAGACCTGTAGGCCAGTTTGAATTTGGCAGCAGGGGAAGCGATGTTAAGCTTATACAGCAGAGATTGGTTGATTTAGGCTATATGCAGCAGAAGCATACAACGGGTTATTTTGGAAGCATTACAGAAGCCGCAGTTACAGAATATCAGGAAGATAACGGTATTGACGCTATAGGCATAGTTGGTCCTAAAACATTAATGTCCTTATTTG
Organism: uncultured Eubacteriales bacterium; assembly: GCA_900547955.1. Taxonomy (GTDB): domain Bacteria; phylum Bacillota; class Clostridia; order Christensenellales; family QALW01; genus Neochristensenella. The sequence continues at coordinate 86,625 of URIR01000001.1, forward strand.
ACAGCACTTCTTTTGATACCGACGCTTTATATAAGATGGGGCAGAGAAGTGAGGATGTAAGGAGCATACAGAGACTTCTTATAATTAAAGGCTATTTGGGTTCCAGATACGACACCGGCTATTTTGGTTCTCTTACTTATAATGCTGTTAAAAAATTTCAGAAGAATAATAATATAGCTGTGGACGGTATAGTTGGGGAAGACACTATTGCCAAGCTTACTGGGAAATGCGTTTCAGCTTCAGGGGAAACGGGAACTGCGTCTCAAAACACAGCTTCCAGCAGCTCGTATATAGCTAAACCGGGTACTTTGCGTTATGGAGATAAGGGCAGCAAGGTACAGGAGCTGCAGAATCAGCTTAAGAGCTTAGGATATTTTGACGCTACCTCTACTGGTCTGTTTTTGGAGATAACCAGGGATTCGGTTAAGGATTTTCAAAGAGATAACGGCCTTGTGGTGGACGGCATAGTAGGTACAAAGACGTTTGCGAAGCTTCAGAGCGCGCTGGAGGGCAAAACCGCCGGTTCAAACGAGGTGAAATTTACAGCCTCAGATTCGGATTCTCTTCAGGACAAATACAATTCGCTTTCAAGCAGTAAAAAGGATGATATATATTTGCTGGCGCAGCTCATTTATGCGGAATCTGGTCATGAAAGCTATACAGGTCAGGTGGCCGTGGGCAGCATGGTAATGAATCGTGTTAAACAGACTAATGGTTCTATTGAGGGCGTTATATTTGCTAAGAATCAGTTTAGCACAGCTAAAAAAGGGTATTTCTCCAATACTCCTTCTCAATCAAGTATAAATGCTGCTATAGAAGCGTATTTTGGGGCAAAGCCTGTGGGAAACAGCTTATATTTTAATAATAAGTCTGTTACTAACTCCTGGGCAGCTCGTAATAGAAGTCTCTACTGTATATTGGGGAATCACGCTTTTTATGTGTGAGTTATAATTTGAAAATTGTGTTTAGTTAATATGCAAACACCGCGGCGCCCTGTTTTAACAGGGCGCCGCGGTGTTTATGCCTCCCAGGGCGAGTATAAGAAAAGGTCATATGGGCGGCGCGAAATTTGGCGCCTTTCAGGCGCCAAATTTAAGCAGCATATGGGGAAAGCAAAGCTTTCCCCATATGCTGCTTAGGCCCGACCTTTGGTCGGGCTTCGCGCCGCCCATATGACCTTTTCTTATACTCGCCCTGGGAGGCGCAGCCGTTTTTTCATTGTGCCGCAGACCGTTACGGTCTGCGGCACAATGAAAAAACGGCTGGTTTATATACAAAATGTAACAAATAATTATTAACAAAATATCAAGCGATTCCCTTAATATATTTTTAGATTTTTATAGCGTTTTTTTGTTTTTTATTGTATAATCATTATAGAGTAAATCTTTAAAAGGAGAGCTTTAATGAGTCTCATAAAAGATAAAGGCTTAGCTCAGGACGGCTGGCGCAAAATACAATGGGTGCGCGCTCATATGCCCGTATTGAATATTATAGAAAAAGAATTTATTAATGAGCGTCCCTTGGCTGGAACAAGAATAGCCCTGTCTATTCATATGGAGGCTAAGACGGCATATATGGCCTTAGTACTTAAGGCGGGAGGCGCTGAGGTTTATGCTACTGGCTGCAACCCGTTGTCCACTCAGGATGATGTGGCCGCAGCTCTTGCTCAGGAGGTCGAGGTATTTGCAGTTCACGGGGTGGATGAAAAAGAGTATGTGCGTCATTTATCCTGTACGCTTGAAAATAAGCCGCATCAAATAATAGACGACGGCGGGGATTTGGTTTCTCTGCTTCATGGGTCAATGAAAAGCTGTGCTTCTGTTATGCGGGGCGGCGCTGAGGAAACTACCACCGGCGTGCTTAGGCTGCGTGCCCGTCAGAAGGAGGGCAGGCTGGATTTTCCAATGATAGCTGTCAACGATGCGATGAGCAAATACCTTTTTGATAATAGGTATGGAACGGGCCAGTCGGTTTGGGATGGTATAATGCGCACGACTAATCTGCTGGTGGCTGGCCGCAGAGTGGTTGTAGCCGGCTACGGCTGGTGCGGCAGAGGAATAGCAATGCGGGCTAAAGCGCTCGGCGCCAAAGTAACTGTATGCGAAATTAACCCTTTTAAGGCCATAGAAGCTGTTATGGATGGCTTTGAGGTTATGCCTATGCTTAAAGCGTGCGAATGCGGCGAGCTTTTTATAACCGCTACCGGCTGTAAACAGGTTATTACAAATAAGCATATGGAAAAAATGCAGGACGGAGCCATAATGTGCAATGCCGGTCATTTTGACGTTGAAGTAGATAAAGCGTATCTGGAGAGCACAGCGCTGAAAAAAGAATGCGCGCGTAAAAACATCGATTGCTATTATATGCCTGATGGAAGAAAACTGTATCTTTTAGCAGAGGGGAGATTGGTTAATCTGGCGGCCGGAGACGGTCATCCGGCTGAAATAATGGATACCTCGTTCGCTTTGCAGCTTTTAACCGCACGGTATATAGCCGATAATTACAGGACCTTGGAGAAGAGGGTGTATAATGTCCCTGAGGAATTGGATAAGAGGGTGGCGCAGCTTAAATTGAGCAGTATGGGCGTAGCTATAGATCAGCTTACTCAGGAGCAGATAAATTATCTGTATTCGGCAGAGCAGGAGGCTGGTCAATGAAAGACATTTTGATAAAGAATGCGCATATAGTTACAATGGATGAGGGCGCTGTATATGAAAACGGATGCGTTTGGATAAGCGGTTCCAAGATAAAATATGTGGGCGGCATGCTTAAAAAGGATATTCAGGCCGAGGTTATAGACGCGCGCGGGGGTATAGTTATGCCCGGCTTAGTGAACGCGCATACCCATCTGGGCATGAGCTGCTTCAGAAGCTTTGCCTCGGATTTGCCTTTGGGAAAATGGCTGGAAAAAATTTTCAAGGTAGAGGATAAGCTGAATGACGAGCTTATTTACCAGTTTGCCCTTATTGCCTGCGCTGAGGCTTTAGAATGCGGAAGCGCCTGCGTTAATGATATGTACCTTGACGTTTCTGGTACGGCGCAGGCCTGTATTGAAAGCGGGATACGGGCTTTTATAAGCAGAAATATCGTGGATACGGACGGCCAAAGCGGCTTAAAGCGCCGGCTGAACGAATTGGATAGGATGCACGAGCTTTATGACGGCCGCGAAGGCAGAATAAATGTGCTGGCGTCAGCTCATGCTGAATATACCTGTTCGGAAAATGCGTTAAGAGAGGTTATAAGCCGCGCTGATAGCTGGTCAAGTCCATTTTATATACATGCCAGCGAAACAGTTTCGGAGGTTCAAGGATGCCTGGAAAGGCATGGCGTTTCGCCAATTAAATGGCTGGCCGGCCTTGGCCTGCCCAGCAGCACTATAGCTGCGCACTGTACGGTGGTTAGCAATGAGGATATGGAAATAATGCTGGAGCATAATATAATTCCCGTGCATAACCCGGTCAGCAATTTGAAGCTGGCAAGCGGCGTAGCTCCTATTAGAGCCATGCTGGCGGCGGGCGTTAAGCCTGCGCTGGGAACGGACGGCAACGGCAGCAATAATAATCTGGATATGTTCCGAGAGCTTTTTACGGCTTCTCTTCTTCAAAAGGGCTTTTCGCTTGACGCTCAGGCGCTTGACGCTTATACGGCCGTAAAAATGGCTACCGTTTACGGAGCCGACGCCTTAGAATATAAAGGCGGCAGAATTAAGGAAGGGTATTTTGCAGATATTTTAGTGCTTAATCCGTCCTTGTTTCTTGAACCGGTGCACGACGTATACGGCATTATTGCTTACAGCGCCGAGAGCCGGGATGTGCGCTATAATATTATCAACGGCCGCGTGCTGGTTAAGGAAGGGCAATGCGTTTCGATTGATAAGGAGCGCTTAGCCGCCCAGCTGAACGAGCTTTGCGCAAAATTATTCTGACTCTCTGTTTATCGAATTTATGATTTAATTTGAATTGATATTTTATTATGCTGATTTGGCTTACGCCCGGCAAATAATTTGGAAAGGAATGAATATATGAAACGGTTCTTAGCTCTTATGCTTGCTGGTATTATGTTGTTATGCTTAAGCGCCTGCGGGAAAGATGTTAATACGCCTACAGACGCTCTGAATGTAGTTTCAGGCGGTTCTGAGCAGGAGAGCGCCAATCTTAAGGATATACTTGTAGAAAAAACTGACGGCGGCGTGCGCCTGGTATTCTCGTTTGTTTGTGGAAGCGAGGGAGTGACAGCTCAGGAGCAGGCTATGAAGGGACTGCCTCCTTATACGGTTTCTTTGACCGGTACTCCATACAGGCTTAAATTAAGCATTGCAAATCTTGCTCATTGGGATTATGTCAACAACAGCCTGATTGAAGATGAAACCGGCTTGATACAGGGCGGAGTTATTAAGGTTCTGCCGTCTGAGAGCCGTTCGGGCGCTACTAATTTATATTTCAACCTATCTTCGCTTACAAATATGACGGTTGCGGAGACGGACGGCAAGCTTACGGTGGAATTGAGCAAAAAAGACTTTAGTCCGGCGGAAGCTTATTACGTTGCGGGCAATTTGTATTACGAATATTCTGAGGGCAGCCTGCCCGAGGAGGCGGGGCTGAGCCCTACTCTTGCGTCTGATCTTACAAATGTTGTAATGGTCAGCCAGGCTTTTGAGGATATAACTCAGGCGGAAGCTCTTATGAATAAGATACAGACTGATTTTGCCGAGGCGCTGGCCGGCAAGGAATTGAGAGTTATTAAGCTTTCCGGTAACGAATTGCCCGAATATTATGCACAGGAGGATTTGGATGCAATTAATTCCAAGCTGGTAATAAGGCGCGGAGAAAAGGAGGAGACAGCTCAGGCACTGTTCCCCGACGGGGTGTTTATATGCTGGTCTCCCGATAAGAGCACGGCGGTCTTTTCTAAGAGAAGCGAGGGCGCGGCCTATGATGAAATGGCTTTGGAATATCTTTTTACTGTGGACGTTAACGGAGTGAAAACCCAGCTGCTTAACGATGAATACGCTCAGATTGTATTCGGCGCATATTCGCCTGACGGCACTAAGCTGCTTATAGTAGAGCAGGTAGACGAGATACAGTATTGCTCCATATACGATTTTGATACGCATACCCGTATAAATCTTCCTGAGGAGGATATAGGGACGTATATTCCGGGCATTGCCTGGGCGCCTGACGGTAAAAGCGTTTATATGATGTCTGCGACGGACATTATGCTTAATCTTAAAAAATATGACGTTGCTACTGGTGAAACTACGCCTGTTTCAGAAGGCGCGGGGATAGATACTTCGCTTTATGCGTTTAATAATAAGCTGTATTATGTGGACGTAGTGAATGAAACCGAAACGCTGGTCAGTCTTGATTTGTCAAGCGGCGAGCAGAGCGAGATTGCTGAGGTAAGCATGTTTTCCATGAGCTCGGACGGCAGATATATCCTTTTACAGAGCAATGAAGCGGATATGTCAGACGGCTATACCCGCCTGCGCTTATATGATAATCAGACGGGTGAAACAAAGGATATCATAGGAGAACGCATAATAAGCGATTATTTCTTTTCCTTGGATAACAGTAAGGTTTATATAGTGTCGGATATTGAAGAGGATACATTTATGCATAGAGTTTACAGCTATGATATAGCTTCGGGCAGTCTTACAGAGCTGTTTGACTGCGTTAACGGCATATTAGACGCGGGCAAGACGGGCGAGCTGTTCGTGCGTACGACATATTCTACTGCGCGCGGAGATTTTCCTGTTACATATGCGGTTAAGGAAAGCTGATATTTGAAAAGGACCATAGGGCGTGAGGATATGTGTTAAGCGCCGCGCACGCTGGTTATCGCTGGAAAATATGCGCGAATAGGCCGAGTCCGGCCGGAGCGTCGCCGGGCAGGAAAAGCGGCTTAATGAAAGGAGGCATGGATATGAAAATTACTGTATGTATAGGCAGCTCGTGTCATCTTAAGGGCTCGAGGCAGGTAGTTCAGGGGCTTCAGCAGCTTATAGAAAAGAATGCTCTGAACGATAAGGTGGAATTGAGCGGAACCTTCTGCATGGGCAACTGTCAAAAGGGAGTATGCGTTACCTTAGATGGGGAATTATACTCGCTTTCGCCTGAGACTACCGAGCAGTTTTTTACCCGTGAAGTGTTGAGCAGAATTTGAACCTTTAAATTTTACAGCGCGTTATAAAATGGCAGGGAGGGCCAAGATGGCTGAATTTTTAAGACTGAAAAAGTCAAATTGCAAAAACTGTTATAAATGTATACGCCATTGTCCGGTAAAATCTATAAGGATTTCGGCTAATCAGGCGCATATTGTTCCCGAAGAATGCATATTATGCGGCCAGTGCTTTGTAGTATGTCCTCAGGGCGCCAAGGAGATTGCGGACGATACTGAAAAGGCTGAAGTGCTGCTTAACAGCGGCAGAGTTATAGCCAGCCTGGCGCCCTCCTTTACAGCTAATTATGACGGAGCGGGTATAGAAGCCATGGAAAAAGCGCTTAAGCAGCTTGGCTTTTATGCTGCTGAGGAGACGGCGATAGGAGCGACTATAGTTAAAAAGGAATATGACAGACTTTTGGAAAATGGGGAGCAGGATGTAATTATTTCTTCCTGCTGTCATTCCATTAATCTGCTTATAGAAAAATATTTTCCTTCAGCTCTTCGTTATCTGGCAAAGGTGGTTTCTCCAATGCAGGCGCACTGCATGGATATAAAAAAGCGCTATCCTGATGCTAAGACAATTTTTATCGGTCCGTGCGTTTCTAAAAAGGATGAGGCCGCTAGGTATCCGGGCTTTGTGGATTGCGTTCTTACATTTGAAGAGCTTTCCAATCTTATGCGCAAAAGGGGAATAAGCGTGGAGAAAACCAGGGAAGAGGGTTCCAGGGGAAGAGCGCGCTTTTTCCCGACGACGGGCGGCATATTAAAATCCATGTTTCTGCCCCGGACGGATTACAGCTATATGGCTTTGGACGGTACCGAGGACTGTATAGCAGCTTTGCAGGAGATTGAGAAGGGTAATTTGCGGAACTGTTTTATAGAGATGTCCGCATGCCGGGGCAGCTGCGTAGGCGGGCCGGTTATGGAAAAATATCATTACAGTCCGGTAAGCAATTACAATAAGGTGGCTACATACGCTAAAAGCGATGATTTTGACGTAGCTGATGTTTCCCCTGAGGAAATTTACCGCGAGCATGAATTTATAGGTGAATCTAAGGCCATGCCCACTCAGTCTGAAATAGAGGCTATCCTGAGAAAAATAGGCAAGACCAAGCCGGAGGATGAATTGAACTGCGGAAGCTGCGGTTATAATACATGCCGGGAAAAGGCAATTGCTGTATATCAGGGCAAGGCTGATTTAAATATGTGCCTGCCTTACTTAAAGGAAAAGGCTGAAAGCTTTTCGGATAATATTATAAGCAATACGCCCAACGGCATTATTGTGCTGAACGAGGATTTTGAGGTGCAGCAGATAAACGCGGCGGCGAGAGATATTATGAATATCCGAAGCGCCAATGATGTTCTGGGCGAGCAGGTTGTGCGTATTCTGGACCCGAAGGACTTTATGGAAGTAAAGCAGACGGGCATGAGCATACGTGACCGCAGAGTATATCTTGCAGAATACAGGAAATATGTTGAAGAGACTATTCTTTATGATAAGGAATATAAGATAATTATCTGCATTATGAGGGATATAACCGATATAGAGACTGAAAAGGAGAAAAAAGAAGCTATCAGCCGCGCCACTATTGAAACTGCGGATAAAGTGGTGGATAAGCAGATGCGCGTTGTGCAGGAGATTGCTTCCCTGCTGGGCGAAACTGCGGCTGAAACAAAAATAGCTCTGGCTAAGCTTAAGGAGAGCATATCAGATGAATGATCTTTGCGCCGATATAGGCTGGAGGAGCCTGAATAAGAAGGGGGAACAGCTTTGCGGAGACCATGTGGATGTAATACGGCAGGATAATTCGGAAATTGTCGTATTGGCTGACGGCATGGGCAGCGGCGTCAAAGCGAGTATATTATCTACCCTGACCTCTAAAATAATATCTACCATGATGGCGGATGGCATGGATATACAGGAGTGCGTTCATACCATAGCCGCTACTCTTCCGGTATGCTCTGAGCGGGGCGTGGCCTACTCCACCTTTACTATTATTAGAATATTGGACAATCAGGAGGCGGAAATAATCCAATATGACAATCCGCATGTTATTCTGCTGCGCGACGGAGCTAATTATGAAATTCCGGCTTCTATTCTGAGCATAGACGGCAAGACCATCTATCAGTCTAAAATATCCTTGAAGGAAAATGATATCTTTATAGCTATGAGCGACGGCTGTATACATGCGGGAGTAGGCATGACGCTGAATTTCGGCTGGGAGCGCAAGAATATAATAGAATTTATGGAGACCTTTTATGACGTTGGTTTTACGGCTAAAACCCTTACTACCATTCTGCTGGATGAATGCGATAAGCTTTATGGGTATGAGCCGGGGGATGATACGACAGTATGCACCATTCGTATCCGTAAGCGGGAGCCTGTCAATCTTGTTATAGGTCCGCCGTCCAACCGGGAGGACAATGAGAAAATGATGTCCCTGTTTTTCTCCAAGGAGGGCAAGCATATAGTATGCGGGGGTACAACCTCTACTATAGCGGCGGCTTATCTGCATAAGGAGCTGAAGCCCAAGCTGGATTTTTTCGATCCGGATGTACCGCCTACGGCTGAAATTGAGGGAGTAGATCTTGTTACCGAGGGGGTAATAACTATAAATAAGGTGCTGAGCTATGCTCAGGATTATCTCGCGGATAACCAGTCGTATACCCAGTGGAGCTATAAGAAGGACGGCGCGTCTTGTATCGCGCGTATGCTTTTTGAGGATGCGACAGATATTAATTTTTATGTGGGACGTGCGGTTAATCCGGCGCATCAGAACCCGGATTTGCCGATAAATTTCAGTATTAAGATGAGGCTGGTGGATGAATTAGCCGATTGTCTTAAAAAAATGGGCAAGCGTATAAAGGTGAGCTATTTTTAATCGGGAAGGATAATTATGAGAAAATTTGATACCAAAGTTCAGGACTTAAAATACAATGTGCTTAGAGAGGTTGCCAAGCAGGCCTTTAACGGGACTCTGCAGGAAAATCTTTTGGATATTCCTAAGATAATAGTTCCGGGGAATAAGCCCACAATGCGTTGCTGCGTATATAAGGAAAGAGCAATACTCTCTGAAAGAGTCAAGCTGGCAATGGGCGGGGATAAAAATAATAAAAACGTCATAGAGGTTATTGAAATAGCCTGTGACGAATGCCCCGTAGGCGGCTATGAGGTAACTAACGCATGCCGCGGCTGCATAGCTCACCGCTGTGAAAGCGCCTGCCCTCGCGGAGCAATATCCTTTGATAATAATCAAAAGGCGTATATAGATAAATCTAAATGCATAGAGTGCGGAAAGTGCGCTAAGGTTTGTCCGTACAGCGCGATAGTGAATGATAAGCGCCCTTGCCAGAACGCTTGCAAGGTAAAGGCTATTTCCATGAACGAGTCAAAGGCTGCATGCATAGACAACAGCAAATGCATAGCCTGCGGCGCGTGCGTATATCAGTGCCCGTTCGGAGCCATCATGGATAAGTCATTTATTCTGGATGTTGTTAAGCTTATAAAGGAAAGCGACGGCAACAAAAATTATAAGCTTTACGCAGTAGTGGCTCCATCTATATCCAGCCAGTTTACATACGCTAAATTAGGTCAGGTTATAAGCGGTATTAAGGAATTAGGCTTTTTCCATGTGGTAGAGGCTGCGCTGGGCGCGGATATGGTTTCGTATGCAGAGGCTGCCGAGCTTGCTGAAAAGGGATTTTTAACCAGTTCTTGCTGCCCTGCGTTTGTGGATTATATTAAAAAACAATTCCCCAATCTTGCGCCGAATATTTCGCATAACCTGTCTCCTATGGCTACTATTGCTAAATATATAAAGGATAATACTCCTGAGGCCAAGATAGTTTTCATTGGACCGTGCACGGCTAAGAAAATGGAATTTCAGCAGGAACCTGTGAGCAAATATATAGACTGCGTTATAACCTTTGAGGAATTACAGGCTCTATTAGACAGCAGGGATATAGATATTACCACCCTGGAGGAGGACGTATTGGATAACGCCTCTTATTTCGGCCGTATTTTTGCGCGAAGCGGCGGACTTACCGACGCCGTGCGCCAAGCGTTGAAGGAGCATGGGCTGGATAATTTTGAATTTAAGCCGGTCGCCTGCGACGGCATAGAGGAATGCCGCGTAGCGCTGCTTAAAGCTTCTAAAAAGCTGCCCGTAGGTAATTTTATAGAGGGAATGGCGTGCGTAGGCGGCTGCATAGGAGGAGCGGGCTGTCTTACACATGGAGATAAGAATAAGGCTGAAGTGGATAAATATGGTATGGAAGCCTATGAAAAAACCATAACCGACGCTATAAGCGTGCTTAAATAGTATTTTGTTGCTTTGATTGCCTATTTATTATAATCGCTGAGGCGGGGCGGGCCATAGCGGATAGAATAACCGCACCTAAGAAAGAAATTTTTTGGGGCGGTTATTGTTATTTTAAAAACTGCGTTCGAAGGATGCGGAAATACCGGAATTTCATTAAGGGTGGCCAAGCGAAGGGGAATAGCTAGTTCTTTGCGGCGCTTTGTGCAATTCTGCTTTATCGTATAATTGAGCATTAATGCGGGCGTGCAATGGGAGGGCGTATGAAGGCGTTAGATATTATAAAAAAAGCAGGGCTTAATTAAAGCCCTGCTTAAACTCCATATATTCATGTTGTGGGGATTATTTTAACATTTTGGGCGGATGCGGAGGTTTCGCGCTGAACCAGTTCGAGTATCTGCGCAACTTCAGACTGATTAAGCTCAGCGTCCTTCACCACTACGTTTATTGATTCATCGCTCAGGGTCACAAATACATCCTCAAAGCCTTTGGCCTTTAGAAGCCCCTCCAGCAGCATTTCCTTTTCCATGGTGTCGGTTAGCTCCAGTTTCATAAGCTGCGCCTCGGCAAGGGTTTCCTGGTCGGTATTGGTATTGCTGATTATGCTGTCTATGTAGGTAATTTCTTGGGTGCGGGTGCGTTCGCGTTCCAGGCGGTAATCGGAAAAAGTGCTGGAAGTGGTGACTCCGTCGTCTGGATTTTCCGTTACGTTATTATTATTCTGCAAATTTTCCTCGGCCTTTGCCTGGGTATATCTCCAATTTAAAAAGCCGGTAACAAGCAGCAGAAGCACCATGGATGCGATAACAATGGTTTTGCGGTTAATTTTAAACATTTTGACATACACTCCCTTATAAATTAATTTTTAATTCATTTCAAATACGTCTACTTTGCTGGCCTCTACCTGCAATACCGTTTGCACGGCGTTATACAGGTTTAATTTAACTCCTATGTCTGAAGCACCCTCGGCAACCACAATCACCCCCCTTATCTTCGGCTTTTTTTCTATCAATATAAGCGCCTGGTTCTCTCCGTCTTTGCTGACGGTAATGGGATTCTGGTTTTGAGAAACAGTCTGAGATTCGGTGGTGCTGTTTTGTCCCGACTGTATATTGGTGGTTTCCTGAGTGTCGGTGCTGAAAGCGGGCACCAGCTCCGGACTGGATTCATAGGTAATCATCACCTCTATCCTCCCTGCGCCTTTGATTTCCGAAAGCACGTTTTTAAGCTTTTGTTCGTCTGTCAGTTCGCTGCTCGTATTAATTGTTATGCCGGAGTCTGCCTGTTTATCCTTATTTTCATCTGCTGAAGGAAAAAAATATATTACAAGTATTATTACGCCTATGGCTACAGCCAGAATGATTTCAATGTTTTTTATTCCCTTAAGCTTGCTTATCAGTTCCTTAAAGCCTTTCATTGGTTTATCCATCCTTTTATATGGTTTTATTCTCGTATATAAATCATATTCTCATCAATTTTATATAGAACCGATATCAGTTCTTTAATTTTTTGTTCGTTTATCTTATTTATAGGAGCGCCGCTTTGATTTTTATATATTTCAACCGAATAAACGCTTGAGCCGGAAAGAGTCGCTGAAACCTGCGCGTCTGCAAAGCCGTCTACAGTCTTTATAAGCTGCGTAATGGCTTTTTCCACGCTTTGTTTTATTTGCAGCTGGTCGGGCTGGCCGTGCTCTTCTTGAGGCGGAGCTATTACGAGCTGCTGCGAAAAAAGACTTGCCAGAGGCGCGCATATTATTACAGTCATCACCAGCGAAGCGCAGAACCGAGCGGTTTTTTTTATATTTCCTTCGGGCAGCAGCATATCTACCACAAAGGCAATAAGAGCTGCAGCGCATATTTTTATTACATAACCCGTTAGCCATTCCATAAATTATACTCCTATACTGCGGCATTGCCGGCTCCGATTATTATTCCTATAAGGATAACGGATATTACGCTCATGCCGCAGAGCGCGGTCAGCAGCAGCTTAAGCGAATCTGCAAGCTGGTTGAAGAAATTGGATATATGTCCCTCTGAAATGGGGGAAAGCACAGCAGAGCCGAATTTCAGCATAAATATATAGGCTATTATATTGACGCAGGGGGCAAGCATTATGCCGAACAGGCAAAGCATGGATACTAAGCCTACTGCGTTTTTTATCAGCAGAGTACAGGAGAGCACCATATTCATGCTTTCTCCTACCATGCCTCCTATTATAGGTATTCCGGTATTTATCGCGTATTTTACGGCGCGCAGGGATACGCCGTCATATGAGGCGGCTGCAAGCCCCTGTATGGATATTACTCCGGCGAATATAGTGAAAACAATCCCCATTGTCCAGCTTGCTACGCTCCGCATAAGGGCGGCGATTCCTCCCAGCTTTATCCTGGGGGAGAGATTAGAGAGAAACACCAATACGGTCATTATAAGGATTAACGGTATAATAAATGATGTCAGCACGCCGCCTACGCCTGAAACTAGTATTGCCGAATCAGGCTGGAGCACTCCTGCGGAGGAAGACGCCCCTATGGAGACGAGCAGAGCCAGCAGTATAGGCGTTGCAAGCTGAATAAGAGCGCCTATTTTTTCTACTGCGTTTTTAGCGTAGCTTACAAGGGAAAACAGGCTCTGGCACAGTATAAGCGCAATAAGAGCGTAAAGCACAAAGCGGATAATTTCGCTTACGCCCTGTCCGTTATTCTGTAAATTAGTTATAACTGAGGCCAGTATAGCCAGAACGGTTATTTCCAGCATAAACGGAAGCAATTTATAGAATTGGTGCAGCAGTAATGAAAGCAGACCTTCCAGGACGCTGTCGTAGCTTAAGCTGAGCTTTCCCTGGACAATATCTTCAATTAGGCTCTGCGCCCCATCTCCAGGCAAAAGGGCGCGCTCATCCTCATTAAGGGAATTGAGAAACTGCTCCCATTCGTTTAAATCCAGGCCGTTTATACTGTCCTTGATAATATCCTCTGTCTGCGCGCCTAGAGAGGGGAGAGCAAGGCCGGCCAGCATCAGGGCCAGAATTATTATCAGGCATAATCTTTTGCACATTTAAATTCCTCCGTTTAAGAGCGAGGTTATCAAATTCAGAAGCTGAGCTATGACGGGTATGCAGAGCACCAGGAGCACAATTTTTACGCCCATCTCAAGCTTTACGGCGATTGCGTTTTCCCCGGCGTCTCTGCATAGCTGCACGCCCCATTCTCCGAGGAAGGCCACTCCGACGATTTTAAGCAAAGGCCCCAGCCAGGCCGAACCAATTTGAGAAACATCAGCCAGGCCTGAAAGAGCGGAGATTATATCCTGTAATTCGGGCAGCACCGTTATAAAAAGGATAACTCCTGCAGCCGCTGAAATAATCAGCCCCCAATGCGCTCCCTCCCGCTTTAAAAGCGCTGAGGCTACTGCAGCCGTTACGGCTATTCCCAGAAGGGTAAATATGTCGCTCATAGTTAAAACAGCCCGAAAATCTGACGTATGGTTTCAAACAGACCGCTTATCATGTCGATAACCATAAGAAGTACAATTATAAGACCGGCTATTGTAGTCATCATGGCTATCTCCTCTTTGCCTGCTTTAGTTAGCAGCTGATTGAGGATGGCCACTAAAATGCCGACGGCAGCTATTTTAAAAATTATATCTATGTCCATAACCGGCCTCCTGAGGTATTTCTAAATTATTAATATAGATGCTAATAAGCCTGAAAGTATGCCTATACTTCGATATAATGAGGATTTTTGCCTATAAATGCTCATAGCGGCTTCTCCGTTTTTTTTAATATCCTCATATGTAAAGGATAAGCGGGCGGCGGCGTGCTCAACATCGGCGCATTCAATTTCCTTTAATGCTTCTGCTGCTTCTGCAAAAGCTTCGTCGTATCCTTCCAGCAGACTGTTTTGCGCCGCTATTCGCGCCGCCTGTCCCAGGGCAAGCTCGGGGTTCTCTGAAAGCTGGCTGAGTATAAGCTGAAAATATAGCTTAACTGCGTCGTTTTCAGACAGCGGGGAAGATAGTATTTCCTTTACGGTTGCGTTGTCATAAATAATTAAGCTTTTAATTTTAAGCAGCGCGGCTGCAAGCTCAAGCTGCGTTTGCGCTTTTGATTGCGCGGATAGCGCGCGCTTTTGCCCAATGGAGGCGCAAAGCCAAATTATAAGAGCGCAGCAGGCCAGTTTTATAATAAGCATGTTGATTTTCTCCTTGGCGGACAGCGGGCAATTAATTTATGGGCAAGCCGACCCTGCTTTAAGAGGGATAAGTACTCGCGCTGGAACTACGGCCGGCTTAATGCGCTTAAGCGGCTGCGCAGTTAGGACAATTCTTTTATATTACCATTCTGCCGGTGCAGACGGATTTAAGCGGCTGCCCGTTATTGTCGTAAACCTCCTTTATACGCCCGGGTACGTCGGAGAGGAGCACATATCTCATAAACACTCCGGCGTCTGCAAGCCCGGACAGAACGGGCCTGTTTAAGGTGGCTTTAAGGCTGCTGCCGTGAGCGCTGGCTATTACGCTTACTCCTGAAGCGGCGGCGTCTAATACGGCGCGGCATTCCTGCGCGCTGCCCAATTCGTCGGTTATCATAATGTCTGGACACATGCTGCGCAGCAGTATATTCATGCTGTCCGCTTTTTCCGCTCCGCATATAAAATCAGTCCGCGGTCCTATATCCAGGCAGGGGAACCCTTCCTTGCCGGCGGCGAGCTCGCCTCTTTCATCCGCTATGCAGACATTAAAGCCCATTTCAGAAAAAATTCTGGCCAAATCGCGCAGCATAGTAGTTTTGCCGCAGCCTGGAGGAGATATAATTAAAGTGCTTAACGGCCTTGAGTTATAGGTAAGCTTGTCAATAAGGGGCAGGGCGCAGCCGTGTATCTGGTGAGCGACGCGTATGCAGAAGGAAAAAACATTTTTAAAAAGATGTATGTCGTTTTCTTTTAGGACAGCCTCTCCGCAAAGGCCGATTCTGTGCCCGCCTGGAATGGTTATATATCCCTGCCGCCCGCATATTGCCAGCGCGTAGGGAGAATGGGCGTTAAGCCTTCGCCAGAAACGTTCGCAGTCGTCTCTGGTAAAGAGTTCGCCGTTATATCTTGTAAGTCCCGAAGCGTTTAATCCGTATTCGCCGTCGGCGGTTTTCAGCAAAATGGGCCGTTCGGTTCTGAGCCGGATTTCACGGATACCGGCCAGCTTGGCGGGGGATAGAGCTGCAAGCATGCCGGATATCCTGTCGGGCAGGATTAATGTTATTTCTTTCATATTATCAGCCCCTATATAGATTTGCGAGGGTTTGTCCTCATGAAATACAATATGCTTGTTCTTAAGCTTATAGAAGTATTTTTTGAAAATGTAAATTTTATGAGTTGTACGAACAATATGCTTTTGTTAAAAATATACCTGTTATTATGCGTTAGAGGCGGAGCATGCCTGAATAAATAAAAAAGCCCGCGTAAAGCGGGCTGGACTTTAAAAGATTTTATTTAGTCCATTCCTCATACTGGGATTTGGTTATGCCGTAAATAAAACGGTCTATATATTCGCCTGAATCTGAAATTATATCTTGAGCCAGCAGCCCTTCTTTTCTAAAGCCAAGCTTTTCTATGAGCTTCTGCGCTTCATAGTGGTCCTTATCTACCATAACGGTTATTTTATTGTAATTGAGCAGCTTAAAGCAATTGCCCAGCATTTCGGCGCTGGCTCGGGACGCTATGCCTCTTCTGGTAAATTCGCTGTTGCCTATTAATATATAGTATTCGGCTTTCTTGTTGCCTTCGTCTATATTAAACAGCCCGAGCAGTCCTATAGGCGTCCGTTCGCCCTCCTCATTCACGGCGTGAATAACAAAGTCGTCGCGCGTGCGGTCTATAAGGGAACGCTGAAACCATTGGTTTCCGTTCTGCTCGTTCTGAGGCAGAGCTATATGAAGATATTTCATAAGATTCTGGTTCCTGGCCCAGGTTATAATAGCCGGCATATCGCTGCGCTCGATTTTTCTTATACTCAATCTATAATTGGCCATAATAAACTCCGTTTCTTCGCCCGGCGAACTAGTAATTTGAATAATACTGCCTAAAAAACAGTTATCAACAATTTATTAATAACATTATAGCATATTCTGGTGAGGTTTGTGAATAGTTTTTTTGAAATTTATTAACAAAAGCTGCATATAAATTCAAGGCGCGGGTTAAACCTCTCTGAAATAAAGGATAAAAATAAAAAAGCATGAAAATATCAGTCATATTTGGCTTGAGGGGTTTATAGAATGTAATAACAATTAATGGGACAAATTTTGATTGTGCCGAGGGAGGAGCGAATATGGATATTACCATGGAACAGTTACGCTATGATGAGGTCGCCGCTGCGGAGTTTGCGCGCAGCGTGCGGATAATTGCTCAGTTGCCGGGCACGGACGCCCAGGCCAATCTGCTGGGAGCGGATGTGGAAGTGAGCATGGGAAGATGCGAGGCGCTTGCCTCAGAGGCTATCCTGGAAGGAACGGTACGGGGCTGCGCGGTTATTTCGCAGGGAGACGCTCTTATGAGGGTAAATGGGAGCCAGGCTTTTGATTATGCTGCAAAGCTCCCCGGGCTTAGTCCAAAGGCTACGATTAAGGTTTGCCCGGTCGTCAAGGACTATACCGCGTCCATACAGGGCGGCAGCGTAGTTTTTGACGTGGAGCTGCTGCTGAGGATTACGGCGATATCAGCTCAGGATATCGGAGCGATATCCGAAATCAAGGATGAGAATGTGCATGTGCTGTCTGCCGATGTGGAAAGCACGGTAAACGAGGGCGTGTTTTATTCCCGCTTCAGCGTGAAGGAGGATATAGAGCTTTCGGTAAGGATGCCCGAGGTTAAGCGAGTGCTTTGCACGCAGGCCAGCGCCGTCGTCAGCGAAGCCCGCTGCGAGGACGGCGAGATTCTTTTTGAAGGGGATATAGTTCTTAGAGTTACATACGACTGCGAGGATGAATACGAGCCTATTGCGCAGGTAGCGGATAAAATTCCGTTTAGCCGCGTTATAGAAGCGCCTGTGAGGGCGGGCATGGATGCGGAAGTATGCGCGCTGGTTGAAGAAAGCAATATACAGATTGAGACTAATCAGCAGGGAGAATACAGAATACTGATATGCGAATGCCTTATTAATGCTTGCGCAAGCGCATGCAGCCAGAAGAGCGTAAATCTTATAATGGACGCCTATTCTACACAGAATGAACTGGCTTTGGTGCGGAAGGAGATTGAATATAAAAAATGCGCCGTGCAGGCTCAGGCTAATCTGGCGGCGCGGGTTAATGCGGCGCTGCCTAACGGTATGCCGCCTATGGCTCGTATTTCAGCAGTTTTTGCGCAGCCATATGTAGAAAGCGTTACGGCTATGGACGGCCGCGCTCTGCTTAATATGGCCGCTCGGGTATATGTAATATATATTGCGTCGGGGACGGGGGAATTGAGCTCCTTTGACCAGATTATCAATTTTGAAATGATATTTGATAATCCCGATATACGCACAGGTATGGATATATATGTAAATACCGCGGTAGAGCAGATGGTTTCCGCGCTTATAGGCTCTAGCGAATGCGAGATACGCTTTGGGATTATGGCTGATTTAACAGGTTACGAAACCAAACAGGCTAATGTGCTGCTCTCGGCTGAGGATTCGGGCGAATTAAGGCCGGATGGTTGCGGAATATGCATTTATATAATGCAGCCTGGCGATACGCTTTGGAGCGTAGGCCGTGAGCTGGGCGTAGGAGTTGAGGATTTAAGAACGGTCAATCCGGATCTTCCGGATAATCCGCCGGTGGGAACAAGGCTTATAGTATATAAGCAGATAAAGGTTTGATGCAGAAAAGCTCTATGCGAATGGTTAGTGTATTCGCATAGAGCTTTTTTGCTATTCGTTCTCAGGAATTAACCATATAAGGGCCGGAATAACGCTCAGGCTTATTTATATTTCCCGATATGGCTATCTTCCTGCTGCAAAGCAAGTTATTTAAGTCCCTGAGCCTCCTGCAGCAGCGAATTTACGCTGTCGGCTATGGAATCAAAGTAATTTGCCGGCGTCTGCTGTCCGTCTACAAAGGTCGTCCATTGCTCGGTAACTTTGTTCATAAAATTAGTTCCGTCAGGGAAGGTTAGATTGGAAAACATAAAATAGCTCTGTGGGGAGCTCTTGGCGGCTATGTTGTTTAATGTCCATTGCGAGCCTTGGTCAGAGGTAAGGCTGAGTAATTCCGCTTCAAACGCGGCCTGGTTGCGTTCGTCCTCTAAGGAATATAGGGGGCAGCAGTAATCGCTGAGCAGTTGGACGGTTCCTTCAGGATTAGACGTGCCTTTAAAAGCGCAGTAGGGGTCAAACCAGTTTACGTCTGAAACATAATTCTCTGCGCCCGGCGCCTTAGGAGGCATGATTACGCCATATTCTGGGTAATTGCCGGCATTGACCAGCTCGGAAATACGGTTGGCGTAAGTGGTCATCATAGCTGTTTTTCCAGCTAAAAAGGTTTCGGCGTCCGCAGTATAGCCCTGATCGCGGTAAAGTACGCCGTCTCTTCCTAATTGTACAAGAAAATCCCAAGCCTCGAGCATTTCATTTGAATTGCCGGTAAATTCAAAATAGGATGCGCCGTTATTTTCTACCTGCGTTATAAATGCGCCGCCGTTTGAAGCGGCCAGAGACCATATTAATGCGTTCTGGTAAGCGGGCGCAATGCCGTATATGGAATTGTCTGCGTCAGTACAGGCAATGGCGACTTCGCGGAATTTTTCCCATGTCCATTCGCCGTTTTGATTCCATTGGTAGAGGGTTTCCGCTGAATAGCCGTTTCTTTCTAATATTTCCTTATTGAATAGAACTATTTGATTAAAGCCTACTCTGGCTATGCCTATGCTCTGGGGCACGGCAAAATAGAGCTTACCGTTAAAGGTGGTGTTTATCTCCTGTATTTCCTGGTTCCACCAGTTGTCGTCGCTAAAATCAGCATATTCGGTATAATCGCTCAAAGGCAGCACTACGCTTGCGGGAGAGCCGTTATAGGCGTACATGGGCAGAACGGTAAAGGGGCCGCCGCAATGCATAAAATCTACCGAGGGATTGCCTGCGTATGCGCTGGCGCATGCGTCCTGCCACCAGTTTACAGTAGGCATAACGTAATTGATTTTTATTCCATAATTGCTTTCCAGAGTCGCTTTGCGCTCGGTCCAGCCGGCTTTATTTATTTCGGTTTCATGTTCAAAAGGCTCTGATGGGTCGTTTATTGCCCATAAAAGATAGTTGTAGGTTTCTCCCTGCTTTATGCTGTTTTTTAATTCTCCGCGCGGACGCAGATAGCTTGAGCTTTGCTCTTGATTCTGAGCTGAGGCGCTTTGCGTGGGAGAAGGCGTCGTTTGTGCGCTCGAATCCGGATTTTGCGCGCATCCGGAAATGGCTATAACAAAAATAGCTATAAGAACGGAGGTGCAAATTCTTAATGTCTTCATATAGAAACCTCTTTTCCATATTATATTAATGTGATTATATCAAAATAGCGTACATATTAATAATAATGTTTTAAGATAAGGGTATATTAATTTTTTATGAGCAGTTAAGCGTAATGTACTAAGGGGATAATTCATTTCGATAGCTGCGCGAGATATGTATAGTATGACGGCGTCCTTGCTTTTACTGCTTGATTAGCAGGAAATTTCAAGCGCGAGCCGGTTTAGCCAGAGCGTGACTTTAAAGCATGCGGTTCTGTGTGGTAAGACATGTTTTCACCCGTGCGGGGCGGACATATTGAAAAATCATTGTACTATTAAGTCTATGCAGCATAAAAAAGAGCGCCGTAAGGCGCTCTTTTAAAGGATAATCCAATTTATGCCTTAGGGCCGGCTTTAACGATATTTTCAGGCATATGCGTGTATTTCTTGAAGTTTTCGGTAAAGCGTGCGGCCAGCATTTTAGCGGTTTTATCATATTCAGCCTTATCCGCCCAGGTGTTTTTAGGATTAAGTATCTCGGCGGGGACATTGGGGCACTCGGTCGGAACATAAACGTTAAATATGGGATCTAATTCAAATTTAACGTCGTCCAGAGCGCCGGTGAGAGCGGCAGTTACCATAGCTCGGGTGTATTTAAGACTCATGCGCTTTCCAACGCCATAGCTTCCGCCCGACCATCCGGTATTTATAAGATAAACCTTTGCGTCGCTCTTTGCTACCTTTTCGCCCAGCATTTCAGCGTAAACGCTTGGGTCTAAGGGCAGGAATGGCGCTCCGAAGCAAGTGGAGAAAGTCGCCTGAGGCTCGGTTATTCCGCGCTCGGTGCCGGCCAGCTTGGAGGTGTAGCCTGAAACGAAGTGGAACATGGCCATATCCTTATCCAGCTTGGCGATAGGGGGAAGCACGCCAAAGGCGTCCGCGGTAAGGAACACGACGGTTTTGGGCTGTCCGCCTACTCCGGGTATTGCGGCGTTGGGAATAAATTCAACGGGATAGCCTACGCGGGTGTTTTCGGTAAGGCTGCCGTCATTGAAATCAAAGACTCTGCTATCGGGGTCCATAACTACGTTTTCCACCAGAGCGCCGAATTTAATGGCGTTCCATATTTGAGGCTCGTTCTCCTTAGAGAGATTTATGCATTTGGCATAGCAGCCGCCCTCAAAATTGAATACGCCGTTATCCGACCAGCCATGCTCGTCGTCTCCTATGAGCATACGCTCGGGGTCGGCGCTGAGAGTGGTTTTGCCTGTGCCTGAAAGCCCGAAGAAAAGGGCGGTATCGCCTTGCGAGCCTATATTGGCCGAGCAGTGCATGGGGAATACGCCGTTTTTGGGAAGCAGATAGTTCATAACGGAGAATACGCTCTTTTTAATTTCGCCAGAATATTGTGAACCCGCTATTATAACTACGCGCTTTTCAAAGGAGACTATTATTGCGGCTTCGCTGTTTGTGCCGTCTATTTCGGGTATGCATTTAAAGCCGGGCGCGGCTATAACGGTGAAATCCGGCTCGAAATTTTCCAGCTGCTCCTTTTCGGGACGAATCAAAAGCTGGTGAATAAATAAATTCTGGGAGGCCAGCTCGTTTACAATGCGGAAACGCTGGGTGTATTTAGGATCCGCTCCGGCAAAGCCGTCGAAAATATAGATATCCCGACCCTGGAGATACGCGGTCATTTTGTTGTATATTTTTTCAAAGGTTTCCGGGGTCATGGGTACGTTTACCTTTCCCCAGGCAATTTCATCATGTATGGAGGGATAATCCACTACAAATTTATCGTCGGGAGAACGGCCGGTATATTTGCCGGTATTGACTACGAGCGCTCCTGTTTCGCTTAAAGTGCCTTCATTGGCCTGGAGGGCTTTTTCTACCAGAGCCGGAACGGACAGATTGCGATAGACTGCTTTGGGAGCGATGATTCCGAGCTTTTCAAGTCCATAGGTGTTCATGCAAGAAATCCCCTTTCACAATTCATTTTGATAAATTTTTTGAGGGTACAGATTTTTAGCCGGCAATTTACCGGCCATCTTTCCCCATTTTTCTAAAGCATACTATAAAGCAGGTATTTTTGTCAAGTGATATCGGTGCTTTTTAAAATGAACAAAAAGTTAATTATTTTAAAATGCAAGAAGGACTGCATAATTCCTGCAAAATTTGACTTTATAAAAACAGCTTGATAAATTCTGCATTATTATTTAAAATAAAATGACGATATATGGGGGGTTGTAATGAAAACAGAAACGCCTCTTTATGAAATGCTTAAAAAATATGCAGATATGGGGAGCGCGCGCTTTCACATGCCAGGACATAAGGGCAGGTCAAGCCTGGGCTGCGAGCAGTATGATATAACCGAGCTTTCCTTCAGCGATAATCTTTACGCGCCCCAGGGCGTTATTAAGCATGCGCAGGAGCTTATGGCCAGGGCTTCGGGGGCGTTTAAAAGCTATATGCTGACGGGCGGCTCCAGTCAAGGGGTGCGTTCTATGCTTTGCGCGGCTCTGCGCGGCGGCGATAAGGTTATTTTAAGCAGGAATTGTCATAGGAGCGTTGGGGATGGTCTGGCTCTGTCTGGGGCTTTGCCCGTATATATAGAGCCCCGTATTAAGGACGGCCGTTTGGAACAGCCTGTTGCTGCTGAGGTGGAAAAATGTATTTTAAGCAATCCGGACGCTAAGGGAATACTTATAACCTCGCCCGATTACTGCGGACGTTGTGCGCCGCTGGATGAAATAGCTCTTTTGGCCAGGGAAAACGGCATGCTTTTAATGGTGGATGAGGCTCATGGGGCGCATTTTCCCTATTATGGCTTCAGAGGGGCGGTGCAGGCCGGAGCGGATATGTGGGTGCAGTCCATGCATAAGACCATGGGCGCGCTTACGCAGGCAGCTTTGCTTAATATAAAGGACGCGCGCTTTGAGGAGGAGCTTGCGGCGGTTTTGCCTATGCTGGGTACTTCCAGTCCCAGCTACTTAATTATGGCCAGTATGGATTTGGCAAGGGCCGAATTGGAAGGGGTAAACAAAAAGGCTTTTTTGGAGCGTGCTGCTGATTTAAGAGGCAGGCTGGCCGGGGCGGGAATACGGCTTTTAGAAGGCGAGGGACAGGATATAACCCGTCTGTGCGTGTTGACTGCGCCGGCTCTTAGCGGTCTGAAAGGGGCGGAGCAGCTGGAGAAAATGGGCGTTTATCCTGAAAGCGCTGACCAGTATGCCATAATATTTATACTTACTCATAAGGATACGCAGGAGGACTGGGAGCGGCTTTATAACGCGCTGACTGCATTAAAACCCGAGCGGTTTGTACCTTTAGCAGACCTTCCGTCAAAGCTGCCTGAGCGGATTCTTTTGCCTCGGGATGCGGTTTTTAATTTTAAACATGAATATGTTCCCGTAGAGCGGGCAGTAGGCAGAGTGTGCGCCCGAGCCTTTGGAGCGTATCCGCCGGGGGTGCCTGCTGTGGACTGCGGAGAGCTTATAGATAAAGGAGTGCTTGATTACATATTGGACGCTCGTAAAAATGGTCAGGAACTTTTTGGATTGCGGGACGGCTGCGCGTTCGTATGTTTGGAATAGGCGGATTGTGCTTTGGCAAAATGGGCTATAATTAGTGAAACGGCCGTATGTTTAAGAAATAGTTAAGGATGTGTTGGTGTGAAAAAAGGTTTTTTTATAACTTTTGAAGGAACTGAGGGGAGCGGCAAAAGCACGCAGATTAAGCTGCTTTGCGAGCGGCTGAGGCAGGATGGCCAGGAAACCGTTCTGACCAGAGAGCCGGGCGGATGTGAATTAGCGGAAAAGGTGCGCGGACTGCTCCTGGACGGCAAAAGCGAGATTTCGCCTTTAGCGGAATTGCTGCTTTTTGAGGGCGCGCGCGCTCAGCACGTAAGTGAAATCATACGTCCCGAGCTGGAAAAAGGCAATATAGTTATATGCGACAGGTTTATACATTCGACCATAGCTTATCAAGGCTATGCGCGCGGGCTTAATATCGGGCTTGTTCAAAGTTTAAATGAAATAGCTGTACAGGGCTGTTATCCTGATTTAACTATTTTTTTACATATTGAGCCTGATCTTTCATTTGAAAGAAAGGGCGGAATGGATAAGGGAGACCGGATGGAAATGCAGGGGCTGGAATTTCATCATGAGGTATACCGCGGATTTGAGGAGATTTCAAGCCAGAATAAGAATTTTATTATGCTGGACGTGGCGGGATGCACTAAATACGAGACGGCAGAAACCGTCTATAGGCTGGTAAAGGATAAACTGCGGGAAAGGCGGTAGATATATGGACAGCAGGGAAGAAGAAATAATATTGTCTCATTTGGAGGATTTGGCTGAAAAATCGGATACATTGGGAAAGTATATTTTTTCGGATTTTCTTGCGCCGGAGCAGGTGCAGGAAGCCTTGAGCATGCCTGTTGTTAGAAACGCTCCATATTTGCTTTGGGGAGGGGCGGATAGCTGCGAAAGAAAGCTGTTCTGCTTCGGAAATGCTGAAACAACCGGCTGCGAGCCGACGTTTCCTATTGCGCTGATTCGCGTACAGCCTGCTATGGAAAAGTTTGCTCAGCAGCTGAGCCACAGGGATTTTCTAGGCGCGGTTATGAATTTGGGGGTGAAGAGGCAGGTAGTGGGAGATATTTTTGTCAGCGGCAATTCTGCATATATTTTTTTCAAGGAGCAGATAGCTTCCTTTATTATTGAAAATCTGGTTAAGGTTAAAAATACGCAGGTAAAATGTGAATTGCTGGATATAAATTCAGCGGAAGGGCTGGAGGAGCTGATGCCCAAAACTCAGAATGCGGTTTACTCCTCGGCTTCGGAGCGTTTAGATGGAATTATTGCGGCCGTATATAAGCTTTCGCGCGGAGCGGCAGTCGAATTGATAAAGGGCGGCTTGGTGCAGATTAATCATAGGTTTAGCTGCGATACCGCAGCAGTTTTGAAAGCCGGAGATTTGATTTCGGTGCGTGGAAAAGGGAGATTTATTTATAGGGGCTGCCTGGGCCAGAGCAAAAAGGGGCGGCTGCGCATAGCGGCCGAAATGTATGTAACATGAATGCCTTATATTGGAAAGGCGCTAAATTTCTTTTATCTAAAAGTATATAAAACGCACGGCTCTAAAGCATTTTGGTAATTCAGGGACAGGGTTAAAGCCGTGCGTTTTATTTATATTTATGCGTTGGGCAGGAAGCCGCCCATATCTTTAATACGGCGCTGCAGCTCATGCGTATCTATTTTTCGGGTTTCGCCGCCGCAGGAGCAGGAAAGCGCTGCGGCAATTCCGGCCGCCTGGCCGGTAATATAGCAGCCGGGCATAACTCTTATTGAGGCCTGCATATGCCGGTCGGTGCTTATGCATTTGCCCGTTACCAATACATTTGAGAGACCGGCGGGTAATAAAGCGCGGTAGGGAATGCCGTATGATTCTCCCGGAGCGTAGCTGAAGCGCGCGTACTCCGCCTTAAACGCTTCATAGGAATCCTTATCAGGCGACATTATATGGATGTCTACGGGATAGCAATACCGTCCTATTTCATCTTCAAAAACCGCTCTGTCTAAAAAATCCTGGGCGCAGAGCAGGTAATCTCCCTTTATGCGCCGGGATTCGCGTACTCCGAGCATGTCGGCGGTAGAGCATATGCCGGCGCGCTCAAAGCCTCTAAGATAATTATTGTAATATCTTTCGTATTCGAGCAGGGATTTTCGTCCCCAAAGCATAGCCTCGGTAAGAGAACATTCGTCGGTAGGGTTAACGTTAAAGCAATGCCCTATATTTCCTCCGCCTACTCCGCGGGCAGGGTCAGCGTCGGCAATGCCCGGCAAATGCCTGTCTTCAAGAGTGAAAATATGGTCGTTTATGGCCTCTTCCAGACGGCTGTCGTCCCGCGCGTTCCGCTCGGAATAATTTATATTTGCCCAAAGGCTGCAAAGGGTGGCGGGCATTGTATTTTGGGAGGAGTCGCCCAATTCATATTGCGCTCCGGCCCATGCGCAGAGGTCTCCATCCCCGGTTGCGTCAATAAAGACCTTGGCGCGAATAAGATACATTCCGCTTTTAGAGGAAATTACGGCGTAATCAATATGTCCGTCAGAGCATATGACGTCGGTTAAATGAGTGAAGAAGGAGAATTTGAAGCCGGCTTTGCGCGCCATATCGTCATATAGACGCTTTAAGGTTTCGGCGTGTATGGCGTAGCCGTAAGCGCTATTGCTTCTGTCGCTGTAAAGCGCATCTCGTATTTCACGTCCTATTCCTCCGGCGAGAAAATTAATTCCATCGCCGAAGCACATGAACGCAGGCACCATGCCTACAGTTCCGGCGCCTCCGAATGAACCGTGGCTTTCGGCCAGGAAAACGCTTTTTCCCTGGCGCGCGCAGGCTACGGCGGCGGCAAAGCCGGCTGGACCTCCGCCTGCGATAAAAACGTCTACGTCATATTTCTGCTTTAATTCTTTTTTATAAATCATTTTAGTTTCTTTTACCTTTTTAAAATTTTGGAACGCCGCTAAAGCATATAGTTTATTTATATTATCCATACCCTCAGTTTACAAGGAACTACACGCCTCAAAACGGGATAATTTCTTCATTTTCTGCGTTATCCTCAATCAGTATACACGTCTGCCTTGAAAATGAAGAAATTCTTTTTCCTTGAGCTCTCCAGAGTCAGAAGACATAAAATTTGTGCCAGGTAAAACGCGCTTGAACGAGAAATGTACCGGGCGTATATGGAATCAAAGCAACGCAGCAAGATGCAAATTTTATGCCTTCTGACCGTCTTCCTTGTAAACTGAGGGTAGTATAATAAATACATTTTACAGGATTTAAGTGTGAAAGTCAATAATTTAAGGGCATGGGAGATATATTCTGGCTGCGGATTGCTTTGCGGCTTTTGGGAGTATGGGGGGCGGCTCTTGGGCAGGCTTTTAGCCTGCCTGGGCCGGGCTGCGCCCGGCCTGCGGCCTTTGGCCGCCAAGAGCCGCCCCCGTGCTGGAGCCTGAGTCGGAAATAATACCTAATTAAAATGAAAAAGGCGCTGAATTGCTTAAACGCAGATTCAGCGCCTTTAGAACAGTCAATTAATTAGATTTTTATGCTTTATCAGCCTGAGCGTTAATATCCTTTATAAGCGCCTCGCAGTCAATGCCGTGCGCCTGACAGGCTTCTTCCACGGTTTCGGCTTGAGCACTAGGGCAGCCTATGCAGAACATCCCATAGCCTGCAAATACTGCCGCTGAGTCAGGAAATATGCTTAATACCTCTCTAATGGTCATATCCTTATTAACTTGCTTCATATCAACACTCCCTTTATTAAATTTATCATATTAGGAAAAATATTGGATTTTTCCGTCCTTTGGGGCCTATAACTTAATTTTGCCGTATTTTAAAATATATATCCGGAATTTTAGGTAATACGCCGTCATGAATAAAAATATGATAGCATAATATTTTTATCCGTGCAAGGGATTTATGGGCGGTACGATAGACGGCTACAGCTTGCTTACAAAGGTTAAATCCATGGTTTCGTGCGTTTGGCCAGTTAATTCCTTTAAGAACAGCCCGCGCACATATCCGCGGTCCTGAGTGGTGGAATGTATATAAAAGCCCTGGCCGTAATAGAAGCGTACAAGAGGGAACATTTTTGTGCAGGTATGAAGAGCTACTGCCGTTATGCCGTCCTGGGCGCAGTATTTACAGACCTCGCTGATAAGCTTTCGTCCCATGCCGCATTTCTGGGCCTCGGGCAGAACGCCGAAACGGGTTATATATGCCAGATTGCCCGGTATTTTTTCAAAGCGCACTACGCCTACGGCTTTACCCTCATAAAAACCTAAGAGAATTGTTTTTCTCTTTAGCTCCTCTAGAATTGTTTTTTCAGTTTCCTTAAGAGCCATGACCTTTTCGGGCTGTCCTAAATCAGCGGCATATTTTTTAAAGGCTTCCCGCGTTATATAGAGGATATCTGAAACGTCATGCTCGTTGGCTGTGCGTATTTCGGTCATCTTTCAGACGCCTCCCCCATAAGCAGAACCATTACGGCTTTTTGGGCGTGCAGACGATTTTCCGCCTCGTCAAATATTGCGCTGGCCTTTGAATCTATTACATCGGAGGTGACCTCTTCTCCGCGGTGGGCCGGCAGACAGTGCAGGAAAATAGCGTCAGGCCTGGCAAGGCTAAACAGCTTCTTATTTACCTGATAGGGAGGGAATATTTGTTCCCGTTTCTTTTGCTCGGTTTCCTGTCCCATGCTTGCCCATACGTCTGCATATACTATATCAGCGCCCATGACCGCCTCCTGCGGGTTGGATGTAACCAATACGTCGGAGCCTTCGCTCAGCGCGTTGGCTTGGGCCTGCTTCACAATTTCAGCCTCGGGCATATATCCCTCAGGACAGCCTACGGCAACGTTCATACCCACTTTGGAGCAGCCGATAAGCAGTGAATGAGCCATATTATTGCCGTCTCCAAGATAGGCTAATTTAAGGCCCTTAAGCGTTCCCTTGTATTCATATATGGTTAGAAGGTCGGCCAGCACCTGGCAGGGATGTAAAAGGTCGGTCAAGCCGTTTATTACCGGGACTGAACCGTATTTAGCTAAATCCTCAACGTCCGACTGCTTGAAGGTGCGTATCATTATGCCGTCTACCATGCGGGACATAACTCTTGCGGTATCTGCTATAGGCTCGCCCCGTCCAAGCTGTATATCGTTGCTGCTGAGGAAGAGCGCGTGCCCTCCTAATTGCTGCATGCCTGTTTCAAATGAGACTCGGGTGCGCGTGGAAGCCTTGGTAAATATCATGGCCAGCGTTTTGCCTTCAAGCAGTTTGTGAGGTATATGCGCCTTTTGCTTGGCTTTCAATTCAAGCGCCAGGGAAAGCACCTGTAAAATTTCGTCTTTGGTATAATCCTGTAGGCATAATAGGTGCTTTTGGCCGAATGGTTTTTGAGGAGTATAGTTTTCCAGCTTCATATATAATAGCTCCTTTTTATTTAATATCAGTAAAAATTGAGTCAAGCGCAGCTATAAGCGCGTCTATTTCTTCAGTAGTAATAATAAAGGGCGGGGCAAAGCGCAGGGTGTTATGTCCGGCGCAGTTAAGGATAAAGCCTTTTTTCAGCGCTTCAAGCACTATGCTTTTACCAGACACCTTTTCGTCCAGCGCCAGACCGATTAACAGCCCGCTGCCGCGCACTTCATTTATAAAAGAAAATTTCCGTGCTAAACTGTTCAGGCTGTTTTTGAAATACTCGCCCTTTCGCTTGATTTGCTTAAGCATATTTTCATCCAAACGGCTGGTTACATATACCGCCGCCGCACAGGCTAATGGATTGCCGCCGAATGTGCTGCCATGGTCGCCGGGCAGAAAGGCCTGCGCAATTTCAGGCTGCGCCAGCACGGCGCCTATTGGCATCCCGCCGCCCAGTCCCTTGGCCAGAGTAAATATATCCGGCTTTAAATTAAATTGCTCATAGGAGAACATGCTCCCGGTACGGCCCATGCCTGTCTGCACCTCGTCTATGATAAGGAGAATGCCCTCGCCGCGGCATAATTGGCTTACTTCCTTAAGATATTCGGGATGACCCTCTATAACGCCGCTTTCTCCCTGAGTGGTTTCTAATATAATAGCGGCGGTATGCGGGCTCAGAGCGTTTTTTATTGCTTCTATAGAATTATATTCCACGTTTATAAAGCCGGCGGGAAGGGGGGAATAGGGCTGCTGATATTTTTTCTGCCCGGTTGCGGCTATTGTCGCCATGGTGCGGCCGTGAAAGGAATCCTTTGCGGAAATAATTTCATATCTGTCCATACCCTGCGCATAAAAATACTTGCGCGCAAGCTTGAAGGCTCCTTCATTAGCCTCGGCTCCGCTGTTGCAGAAAAAGCATTTGCAGCCGCCCGAAAGCCTGTTTAATGTTTCCGCAAGCTCGGCTTGCTTTTCTATATAAAATAAATTAGAGCAATGTATCAGCTTTTTTGCTTGGTCGCTTATAGCCTGCGTCAGGCCCTCGTCTCCGTAGCCCAGGCAGTTTACAGCTATTCCGCCCAGAAAATCAATATAAGCCTCGCCTGATTTGTCAAAAAGGGTGCTGCCCTTGCCGTATTCAAAGCATATAGGAGTGCGGCTGCCGAAAACATTCATATAGCAGCTTTTATCCAATTCTATTATCTGCTCCAGATTCATTTATACGGCCTCCCTTTTAGTTACCATAGTCCCTATACCTTTATCGGTGAAAATTTCTAAGATGAGAGGGTGGGGAATGGTGCCGTTTAGGATGTGAGTGCGGTGTACGCCTGCTTCAATTCCCTTAACGCATCCTTGCACTTTCGGTATCATTCCGCCCTCTATTGCGCCCGAAGCTATCATTTTATCTATCTGCTTTGTGCTTATAACGCTCATTAAAGAATTCTTATCCTCGTAATTTTCATATATGCCGTCAGTATCGGTTAAGAAAATAAGCTTTTCCGCTTTTAGGCGGGCTGCGATTTCTCCTGCGACAGTATCGGCGTTTATATTATAGCTGTTTCCCTGCTCGTCTGCCCCGACGGGCGCTATTACCGGAATATATTCGTCCTGCACCAGCTTTTCCAGCAGCCGGGTGTTTATACCGGTAACCGTTCCTACAAAGCCCAGATCTACTCCGTCAGCCGGAGGCTTTTTTTCCACCGTTATAAGGGAGGCGTCCTTGCCGCTCAGGCCTATGGCCTTGCCGCCCAGAGCGTTTATGCTGGAAACTATGTCTTTATTTATTTTGCCGGTAAGCACCATCTGGACTACTTCCATAGTGGCCGCGTCAGTTATGCGCAGGCCGTTGTGAAATGTAGATTTTATGTCCAGCTTGGTCAGCATTTTGTTAATTTCAGGTCCGCCTCCATGCACTACCACGGGATTGACTCCTACATATTTGAGCAGGGTTATATCCTGCAGTATGGTTTTAGTTATGCTTTCGTCAGTCATAGCGTTGCCGCCGTATTTAATTACTATGGTTTTGCCTGAAAGCTGCTGTATATAGGGCAGCGCCTCCATTAGTATATTGGCCTTGGTTATATATTCATTATAAATGTCGTTCATTTTTCTTCTCCTTTTACAGATACCATGCGGGCATATCAAGAGCGGTCTTTTCATTCAGGCCGTATATAAGGTTCATATTTTGAACTGCCTGGCCGGCGGCGCCTTTTATAAGGTTGTCTATAACTGAAACTACTACAATCCTGTTAAGCCGCTTGTCCAGTACAAAACCGATATGTATATAATTAGAGCCGACGACGTGTTTAATTTCGGGCAGCTCGCCTTTTGGACATATCACGACGAAGGGATGGGATGAATAAGCCTGCATATAAAGCTCATATATATGCTCAAAATCCACATCCGCTGCAAGATTGGCATAGCTGGTTGCTAGTATGCCTCGGTTAATTGGAAGCAGATGGGGGGTAAAGGAAAGCTGAATGCTTTTGTTGGCCAGCAGGGACAATTCCTGTTCTATTTCGGAGGTATGGCGATGGGTTGCTACTTTATAAGCCTTTGCGCTTTCGTTTACCTCGCAGAAATGCATCGCCTGGGAGACCGAACGGCCTGCGCCGGTAGAGCCGGATTTAGCGTCTATTATTATACTGCTGGTATCTATAATGCCTGCTTGTGCTAAAGGGGCCAGCGCCAGTATAGAGCAGGTGGTATAGCAGCCGGGATTGCCTATAAGCTTTGATTTTTTTATTTCTTCTCTGTGCAGCTCGGGCAGACCGTAAACACTCTTTTTAAGCAGCTCGGGATGCGGGTGGGGGACGCCGTACCATTTTTCATATACGGCCGAATGGTTATACCGATAATCTCCGCTTAAATCTATAACCGTTTTGCCTGCATTATAAAGCTGGGCTATAACTTCGCCGCCCGCAGAATGAGGCAGGCTGGTAAAAACACAGTCGCTGTCTTTAATAAGCATATCCATATCCAATTCGTCCAGCGTTTTGGAAAGCTTTCCTTTAAAGCTTTTATAGATTTGGTTTATATCCTGGCCTGCATAGCTATGCGAAACCAGATGCGCCAGCTCCACATCTGGATGGGAGCTTAAAAGCCTGACCAATTCGGCTCCTGCGTAACCGGTAGCCCCTATAACGCTTGCTTTAATCATATATATCATACCCCTGCCTGTTTAAATTTATAGTATGGATTATACATTAAAATGAATATTTATGCAAGCGGTTTTTTAATAATTTCAGGAGGGACGCTAAGCTTAAATGGGCAAAAGGTTTTCCTCGGGCATGGGGGCGGCCCGCAGGCCCGGCTGGGCCGGGCTGGGGCTTGGAAAGCAAAGCTTTCCAAGCCCCTCTTTGGCCGCGGAGCGGCCAAAGCTGCGGGCCGCCCCTTTTTGCAGCGCCTTTTGCCCCTTTAAGCTTAGCGTCCCTCCTGGAATTTATACTCGCGCTGATTACATGCGCCCGTAACGGAAATGCGCGGCGTATATCCTAAAAGCATTTGATTTTTCTTTGAAATTATAGTAAAATTCTAAAAGTGAAAATGCAATAAAGTTAAGGAGGAAGCGCGTTGGAAAGAATAAGGATGACTACCCCTCTGGTAGAAATGGACGGGGATGAGATGACCAGAATATTATGGCAGGAGATAAAGGACGAATTGCTT
The DNA here is from genome assembly GCA_900547955.1 of uncultured Eubacteriales bacterium. Lineage (GTDB taxonomy): Bacteria > Bacillota > Clostridia > Christensenellales > QALW01 > Neochristensenella. Next base: position 119,222 of record URIR01000001.1, read on the forward strand.
TCGCCTTTTATAGAGCTTAATACTGAATATTATGATTTGGGACTGCCTCATAGAGACCAGACGGACGACCAGGTTACCGTTCAGGCTGCGGAGGCGATAAAGAAATATGGGGTGGGCGTAAAATGCGCCACCATTACTCCTAACGCTCAGCGCGTGGAAGAATATAAGCTTAAAAAGATGTGGAAAAGTCCTAACGGCACTATAAGGGCTATATTGGACGGTACGGTTTTTAGGGCGCCTATAATTGTTAAAGGAGTTCGCCCCAGCGTGCGCAGCTGGCAAAAGCCTATTATAATCGCCCGCCACGCTTACGGGGATATTTATAAAAATACAGAGCTTAAGGCTCCTGCGGGCGCTAAGGCGGAATTAGTGCTTACTCTTCCCGATGGCAGGGAAGAGCGCGCTGAAATACATTCCTTTGACGGTCAGGGAATAGTTATGGGCATGCATAACACCGACGCGTCTATTGCCAGCTTTGCTCATGCCTGCTTTAATTATGCGCTGGACCAAAAGCAGGATTTATGGTTTTCGACTAAGGATACTATATCCAAGACCTATGACCATCGCTTTAAGGATATTTTTGCGGAAATATATGAGGAATATAAGGAGCGTTTTGAAAAGGCGGGCATAGAATATTTCTACACCCTTATAGACGACGCTGTGGCGAGGGTCATACGTTCCAACGGAGGCTTTATCTGGGCCTGCAAGAATTATGACGGAGACGTTATGAGCGATATGGTTGCTACCGCCTTTGGGTCCCTTTCTATGATGACCAGCGTGCTGGTTTCTCCCGACGGCAATTATGAATACGAGGCCGCGCACGGGACGGTTACGCGTCATTATTACCGCTATCTTAAGGGCGAGCGCACCAGCACTAATCCTATAGCTACTATTTTTGCGTGGACGGGAGCGCTTAAAAAACGCGGCGAGCTGGACGATATTTCTGAGCTGGGCGAGTTTGCTGAGAAATTGGAGCAGGCGGTTATATCGACTGTGGAATCAGGTATAATGACGGGAGATTTGTACGCTATGAGCGAATTGGAGAATAAAAAGAGCGTTACTTCTTCTGAATTTATCGCAGCTATAAGAAAAACGCTGGAAGCTGCATTATAATTTTAATGTGAGGTTAATGAAAATGAAAGTATATGAGGCATGGAAAAAGAGCCTGGAGCTTATGAACAGCGAGAGAGAGGAAGCGATATTCTGGGGAGGCTACTATGATAAGGAAACCCAGAATTACAAAAAAATATTAGGTGAAAAGCTTTTCGCGCTTAAGGGTACCGAGGCGGAATTAGCCGAGCAGTTCAATATGGAGCCCGCTATGTTTGCGGGGTTTATAGACGGAGCAAATACCAGCCTTAAGGAGCAGGTTGATTTGGATGCGCTGGAGGATACAACTGAGCTGGAAATGGAATTCGAGCCTGAAAAGCTTTATTATAATATGCTCAATGCGCGCGCTAAATGGCTGTATAATCTGCCTGAATGGGAGGATGTGCTGTCCAAGGAAAAGCGGCATGAAATTCTGGGAAAATGGAAGGACGAGAATATCGCAAAGAGCGTTAAAGTAGGCAGAAACGCCCCATGTCCATGCGGCAGCGGGAAAAAATATAAATTCTGCTGCGGAAAGTAAAATATATGGCGATAGATAACAGAATGCAAAGAATACGCAATTTTTGTATAATTGCGCATATAGATCATGGCAAATCAACGCTGGCCGACAGGCTGCTGGATTCTACCGGCACTATTTCTGCCCGGGATATGCAGCAGCAGGTTCTGGACGATATGGAATTGGAGAGGGAGCGCGGAATAACCATTAAATCCAAGGCGGTACGCATGTTTTATGAGTACGAGGGGGAAGAATATATTCTCAATTTGATTGATACTCCCGGCCATGTGGATTTTACATACGAGGTATCCCGCAGCCTCAATGCCTGCGAGGGAGCGATTCTTGTTGTGGACGCTACTCAGGGCATAGAGGCTCAGACGCTGGCCAACGTATATCTGGCGCTTGAGCAGAACCTGGAAATCCTGCCTGTAATAAATAAAATTGATCTGCCCAGCGCGGACGTTGAAAACACTATTAAAGAAATAGAGGACATTATAGGCCTTCCCGCTCAGGATGCTCCGTGTATTTCAGCTAAAGAGGGCTTGAATATTGAGGAGGTGCTGCATACAATAGTTAAAAATGTGCCTCCGCCGCAGGGGGACGCGCAGGCTCCGCTCCAGGCGCTTATTTTTGATTCCTGCTATGATAATTTTAAAGGCGCGCTTAGCTTTGTGCGCATTAAGAACGGTTCTGTTAAGGTGGGGGACAGAATACGCATGATGAGCACTAATGCGGAATTTGAAGTAACCGAAACAGGCGTATTTACCCCTCATTACACTCCCTGCGAGCTTCTCAGCGCCGGGGACGTAGGCTATATTGCCGCCAGCATAAAGAATGTATCCCAGACCAGGGTGGGAGATACCATCACGGGGGCGGACAGGCCCGCTGCAAGCGCTCTGCCTGGCTATAAGGAAGTCCAGCCTATGGTATTCTGCGGAATTTATCCTGCCGACGGGTCTGAATATGAGGATTTAAAGGAAGCTCTGGAAAAACTGCGCCTCAATGACGCTTCGCTGGTATTTGAGCCTGAAACCTCCGCGGCTTTGGGCTTCGGCTTTCGCTGCGGCTTTTTGGGCATGCTGCATATGGAGATAATTCAGGAGCGCCTGGAGAGAGAATTTGATTTTGACCTGGTTACAACGGCGCCCAGCGTTATTTATAAAATAATGCGCACGGACGGTACGGAATTAATATTGGATAATCCGGCCGATATGCCTAGGCCTGAAGAGGTTCAATGCATGCAGGAGCCTATAGTTAAAGCGAATATTATGACGCCTCCTGATTATATAGGCACAATTATGGAGCTTTGCCAGGAAAAACGCGGCGTTTATATTAATATGAAATATATTGAGGATAACAGAGCGGTCCTGGAATATCATATGCCTTTAAACGAAATAATCTATGATTTTTTTGATTCATTGAAATCTCGCACCCGCGGCTATGCTTCTTTTGATTACGATATAATAGGCTATCAGGAAAGCCAGCTTGTAAAATTGGATATATTGCTTAACGGCGACGTCTGCGACGCTATGAGCACTATTGTTCATAAGGATAAGGCATATGCGCGCGGAAGGGCCATAGCCGAGCGCTTAAGAGAGGTAATTCCCCGCCAGATGTTTGAAATTCCCATTCAGGCTGCCGTAGGAGGAAAGGTTATAGCGCGGGAAACAGTTAAGGCTCTGCGCAAGGATGTGCTGGCTAAATGCTATGGAGGGGATATAACTCGTAAAAAGAAGCTGCTGGAAAAACAGAAGGAATGCAAGAAACGCATGCGTCAGATAGGTACGGTAGAAGTGCCGTCCGAGGCGTTTATGGCCGTGCTTAAGATAAACTGATATGGCCGGCTTATATATACATATTCCTTTCTGCGCGCAAAAATGCGCATATTGCGATTTTGTTTCTTTTGCCGGCGCATGCGCCGAGGAGGAATATATAGACGCCGTTATATCTGATATGAAGTCGTATCCTGCGCTTGATATAGATACTGTTTTTATCGGCGGGGGTACGCCCAGCTATATTTCGGCCGGTAATATCGCCCGTCTGATTAATGAGGCGGGCGAATGCTTTTATATAAAAAAGGACGCGGAAATAACCCTGGAAAGCAATCCCTCGTCGTTAAGCCGGGAAAAGCTGCAAATATATAAAAGCGCCGGAATAAATAGGCTTTCAATAGGACTTCAATCCGCGCAGGAAAAAGAATTAAAGCTGCTTGGGCGCCTGCATGACTATAATCGCTTTATTCAGGCCTATGAATGGGCCAGAGAAAGATTTGACAATATAAATATCGACCTAATATCCTCCTTGCCCGGCCAAGAATGGGAAGATTTTTTATTTACGCTTGAAAAGGCGGTTTCCATTGCTCCTGAACATATTTCAGTTTATTCTCTTATTATAGATGAAAACACACCTTTGGGAGGGAGAGTGGGCCGGGGCGAATTGCAGCCTATAGCTGAAGAGGAGGACCGCCGCATATACCATAATACCGGTAAATTTCTTGCGCAGGCGGGCTATAAGCGTTATGAAATATCAAATTATGCGCGTCCAGGGCGGGAATGCAGGCATAATCTTAATTACTGGCTGGGCGGGGATTATATCGGCCTGGGCTGCGCGGCGCATTCCTGCTATGATAATAAGAGATATAATAACGCCTGTGACTTGAGCGGCTATTTGAAAAATCCGCTGGCGCGATATGAAATTCAGCATTTAAATGGTGAGGAGAGACTGCTTGAATGCATTATGCTTGAGCTGCGGTTGATTAACGGTATAGACCGTGGCCGATTTAAGGCTAGGTTTGGCGTTGATATATGCGAGCTGTATTCGGAAAAAATTAAGCTTTTTGTAGACAATAAGCTTTTGGAGCTTAGTCCTGAGGCGTTGAAGCTTACGGACAAGGGCTTGGATTTAGCCGACTGGGTTGTATTGCAGCTTATAGACTGAAGCCGTAAAAATATAAGGAGCTGCTTTATAATTTAATATTGAATTAACCTGTCCATGAAAAGAGGTATGAGCGGCTTGAAGGGCAAAATAAGCATATTTTAAGCAATCTGTACCCGGCTCATACGGACGGTAATGCAGGAATGCAAATCAGGCTTTTAAGGGAGCGAATCTTATAGTATATGATAATGTTAAATAAAAGGGATTTGCGGAGGTTGATTTATGAATATCGAGTACCCTCAGTTTACAAGGAACTACATGGTCAGAAGGCATAAAATTTGTGTCCTGCTGCGTTGCTTTTGCTCCATGTACGCCCGGTACATGTCGT
>URIR01000002.1 GCA_900547955.1 uncultured Eubacteriales bacterium
TGGCCACTTTCTTGGGGTAAGCCTTCCACCAAATCTCAAATCGCTGGTTATGAACAGACGCGCCCTCCCCCTCTAGGGGGGTAAGGGGGGTATATATTTCTTCTATTCTTTCCTTCTTTATATTCTTGTTAGTTGCCCCTAGCCTGCCCTTTGCCTGCCCTTTATCTGCCCTTTGAGTGCCCTTTGCCTGCCCGTTGCCTGCCGTTAGAGTGTCTAAATGGTCATAAACAATATCGCTTTCAGTCCCCGCATCATTTTCCCCGCATTGGTATATATCCCATTTTTTAACTGTAATGACTGTTCCGCGCCTCGCAGTCCTAACCTCTATTTCTCTTGTATCCTTAAGGTGCTTTAACGCCGTTCTAACACTTTTAACTGAAAGCCGCAGCTCTCCGGCTATGCACTCATAGCTGGTAAAAAAGCTGCCTTTCTTTATTATCTCCCCGCAATGGCGCGAATCCCTATGATTAGCCGAAAGCAGGATATGTAAATATACCCTGGCTGTATTAGCGTCGCTGTACCACTCCCACTCCTTGAGCCGCCTGTATATCTTTACATAGCCTCCCTCACTCATTCTCCTCTACCTCCGCCTTAACCTTAAACAGCTCCTCCAGCTCGTAAAGCGTCATCTGGCCCTCTATTCTCAAGCGCTTCTTGAGCGTCCAATAGGTCTTTAGCAGGCTGCGTATCCGCGCCCAGGTCTCACGCAGGAGCGAATCTATCTCCTCCTGCGTTTCGGCTATATAATACCCTCTGTCATAGCTGCTGGAGATAACCGGAATCCCTGCCTTGCGCGCCTCCTCTATAGCCCTTCGGTTAATCCTGTCCGTTCTGCCGGTAAGCCGACTTAATCTCTCCCGCGTTATCCTGTTAGCCCGTCCTGCAGGTATATATGAAATTATGCTCATATAATCCATTATGCTGTCCTCCTAATTAAAATGGCAATTCATTCTCCTCGACCGGCTGCAAATCCGCGCTATACTGCTCCGCCGAGCCATACTGCTCAGTCTGCGTGCGGGCTGCGGCCGCACCATTATTAGCCGCGCTTAAAAATTCTACCTCGTCCGCCAAAATTTCGGTAACATAGCGCCGCGTTCCGTCCTGAGCGTCATAGCTGCGGGTCTGTATGCTGCCCGTTACCGCTACCTTCCGGCCCTTGGCTAGATATTTCGCGCAGTTGTCGGCCAGACCGCGCCAGGTGACTATAGGAATAAAATCGGCGTCCCTCTGTCCCTGAGCCTGAGCGTCCCGGCTAACGCGCCTGTTTACCGCAATGGTAAAAGTGCATACCGATATGCCTGAAAGGGTGCTCCTCAGCTCCGGCTCGTTTGTCAGGTTCCCTATAACTACCGCTCTATTCATGTTTTTCTCCTCTCCGCCGTTTCCATTAAACTAAGCATGTCCGCTATCTCGTCAGGGGTTTTTGTGGGTATGCCCAGCTGCTCGGCCTCCTGAACAATACCGTCTATAAAGACGCTCATCTCCCGGCTGTCGTATTCGCTGGAGCCCTTAAAGCAGAAATACTCTATATACTCCCCCAGTCTGCCCGCTTCCTCATAGTATTTAAAATACCCCGCCGGGTCTACGTCCGCCCTGAGCTTAAGCGCTATGCGCTGGCCGTAGTGCCTCAGCATATCCATATAGCATTCCTCCTTGCTTATGAGCATAGCGTCCGAAATACGCCCTATAAGCAGCCAGGCATAGGCGTTAGCGTCCAGGCTCCGGCGTTCCCGGCGCCGTTCAATGGACATTATCCAGGGCTTGTCCGCGCTCTTGTCCATAAGCCGCCTGACCTCCTGAAGAGAACCTATGCTCTCCGGCCCCACCTCCGCGCTGAATATATACCGGCCCGTCTTAAAATCCCTCATCAGTCCCGCGTTCTTTATTCTTGCCTGCGTCATGGATTTAGCCTCCCCCAAGTCTTTATTGCCTGTGCTATGAGTTGGGCTTCCTCCTTTGGCAGTTCTTCCGTGCGGCTGTATCCATACTGCTCAAGAAGACTGCTTAACGCATCGCGCGCTTCCTTGCACCCAGGCTTTCCGAATCGCTCAACCAAAGCCTCCAAAACCGCTTCCTGCGCAGGAGTAATAGTAGGTATTTTGACCACTTTAGCAATTTTCCCCTGCCCTTCCGGCGTCTCAATAGGTTCATTTAAAGAAGCATTTGTCTTTTTCATCCAAACAAATCGTTCACGATTATTACCGTCTCGTAACACCAGTTTTACTATTTGCCTGTTTTCATCACACTCAATCTCGCTTACCCCTATAACAGCTGTTACCGTTATTTTTCCGTTCTTATCATCAGCTTTGCGATAATCGTACCGTCCATCCAACTTTATCCTTATATGAGGCGCAGTATATAATTCCCGCCCTATTCCCCAGTTTGTGCATGCTCGCTTAAAAGCATCTGATACTTCTCCTTTTTCCTTGGCGATATTGGATTCTACGCCAACATCCTCCTTGTATATCCACTCTTGCTTTTCTTCATCCCATATACTGACGCGGCACATAAGGCGCATATTAATATCCCTCTGTTCCCGCTTCCAGTTCATAGGCCCAACGTACTTATCCAGCATTGCCATATCTATACGTGCGTCTTTATGCAGCAGCAGTTCAGCATAAACGTCTCCGTTTCTCATCTCAGATACTCTGTTGGCTCTTACGCGGATACTATCAGCCGATAAAACAGGGAAAATCAATTCCTTCATACCAAATGCCCTCCCTGTGAATAAATACTTTCAATATATATCCTCAGAGCGTCCAGCTCCCTTGCGCTGAACATTTCGCCCAGCGCCTTTTCTGCCTGCCGCCCTATAACGCCTACGCATTTTTTGCATACATAGCCGCTCTCCGCCCGCTCGGCGTCCAGAGAGCTGACAATTTCGCCGCATGCCGCGCATTTAACTCCGTCGCTGAAATCATCCCCGCCGCAGAAAGGGCAGCGGCTCAATATGTATTCCTCGGGCACGCCCCAGGCCCAGGTGGTCTCCTCCCTTTCGGCCGGCTTTTCAAACGTCCCGCCGCAGTCGTTGCATACAAACATGTTTTAACCCTCCTTTTTTTGCTTCTCTATTTATCTAATATGCTTAAAATTTTTCTCTTGCTTTTTTATCAGCATATGATATAATATGTATTGGGATATTTCCCAATTCGGTTAATCCGTCCGTTTCTGCTCTGCAGAGCGGGCGGTTTTTTTGTCCGCAGTCGCATTTCTCGCCGGGGTCCAGCGCCGCGCCGCAGTAAGGGCAAATTCTGTAATAGCTCATTCTTCTTCCTCCACTTCTGTTATTTCATATCTGCCGCCGCTTCGGAATCCCCCTATATATACCACTCCGTTGACAAAATCTATACTGGAGGATATCAGGTGTTTTTTTGCCAGCTTATATAGGTCATGGTAGTTAGGTATATGGTCAAAGCACTTACTTAAACGTTCATTGTTTCTCTCAAGATTTTTAAACTCAACTTTATACATTGTCTTCTTCCTCCTTTATTTCCATGCCCAGCCGCTCGGCAATTTTAAGCAGCCAGCCCTTTTTAGCCAAAGCTTCCATAAGCCAGTCCCCCGCCAGCAGCCCGAAAAGCACCAGCGCCACAGCCGCCAGCAGCAGCGCATAATCCGCGTTCATAGGCTTGTCCCTCCTTACTCATTAATAATCTCGCCCAGCCGTTTTTCCACGCCCTGCTTGCTCTCCCTGAGCGACGTTTCTACCTCGCTCCTGGACTTTAGCTCCTTGCTCAGCTTTACTATAGTCTGCCGTGCTTCCTCCAACATGGTCTCCAATCCGTATATGTAAGCTTCGGTACAAAATTTATTATCCATTCTTATCCCTCCTTTTTGCTAAATTGACCCGTTAAAAGCCCTACCTCTGTAGTCTTAAGCGCTTTTGCTATCAGTCCTAAATCATTAATAGTTATTCCCTCCGGCCTGTTTATGCGGGTGTTGTACCCTACCCGGCTTTTATATCCAGCCGTGGCATATACCTGTTCTCCCGTTAAATCCAGTTCTGCCATTCTCATTTTGATATTTGTTCTTAATTGTTGCGCCAAAGTCTTTTTCATTTTATCCCACGCTCCTTCCTCTTCTTATATTTATCGCAATTTCCGATTTCGCTTTGCCGCCGCTTATTTTTAAATAATATGTAATCGCATGAATACATGCCGTGCAGCCTGCCCCTGTATACGCACGTTCTGCATTGCTCGCTTTCGCTTACTGTCATTCGCATGCCCCTTTCCCTATTGACTTTTAAATCCAAACCATGCTATAATCTGCTAAAATAGTTCTTCTACGGTGCTATTTAACGCTTCGGCTACCAAAATTGCTGTAGAAACCTTAGGGTCTTGCACACCCTTTTCTATCCTTTGATAGCTTTTTAGAGAAATATGAGCAGCTTTAGCAATTTCATTTTGTTTTTTGTTTTGCTCTTTTCTCTTATTCCGAAGTTTCGTGCGCATTCGGCCTCCTTTCTTAAGACATTTATGTCCTTTATGGCCTCATTATAGTACATATATGTCCTATTGTCAATACTTTTTTGAGGTGTTTTTATGTTTTTTTCTGAGAGACTAAAAAGTTTAAGGAAACAACGAGGAGTCACTCAAACCGACCTTGCAAACGCCATAGGCGTTGTATTAAAGCAAATTCAGCGCTATGAACTGGGACAAAGTGAACCTACCCTCTCAAAGCTCCTCGCCCTAGCCGACTACTTCGACGTCTCCCTGGACTACCTTTGCGGGCGCTCGGATGCGCCAGAACGCCGCTAATATATAATAAATCATTTTCTGGAGGTAAATATGAGTGATACAATGGCTAATACAAGTTTGTCCAGCTTCTCTTTACATCTTGATGGCGATAACAATTTCGAGGCCTCCTCATTTATTAACATGATACAAGGCGCCCAAGAATTATTTGACTTAACAACAAAAGAAATATGCCCTGAATCTAACATTAAGCTTTATGTATCTGCACCCGAGAAAGGTTCATTCGATATCGATTTTGTAGCTGTATGTACCATCATAGAAACAATTATGAATAGTTCTCAAGCTATTATTACTCTTGCCTCCACCGCAATAAGTACAATAATAAATTATGTTAATCTAAGAAAGCATCTTAAGGGACAAGCACCAAAAGAGATAACTGAACATTCAGATAGTCTAGAGATTGTAAATCAAGAAGGTTCTTCCGAACAGTTTAATGTAAATTGCAATAAATTAATTAATAATGGCTCTATTAATATCGCAATCAATAAATTTATCGAACCAATGAGGCAACGTAATCCTAATGGTGGAATCTCTCTATCAAGTCAAGAAATCTCTGCTCATTACTCTAGTTACGACATAGACGATATTATAAAACCTATACCTTGTTCCGAAATAATATCCACGCAACATTGCACTACAGTTTATACTAATCTATTGATAAAAACGGCTGTATTAATTGGTAAGGGGAAATGGTCTTTTATTTATAATAATCACACAATTATACCCGATATACTAGATACCCGTTTTTTTGAAGACATACAGCATAATGAACGTCCTATAAAAGCTGGAGATACAATTAAAGTAAAAATGCAAATTTGCACGGACATAGATTCTCTCAATCGGCCTATAGAAAAAACAACAAAATATACTATTTTAGAGGTGATAGATTCATCCGCCAATTCGTCATCACAGCTCACTTTTGGCTAAAGCCAGCCATTATACAATACCATTAACGATACTGTTATAAAAGCCAAAATACCTTCCAAAAGTAACGCTACCCCTGATACAATCTGTCCATTTTCGCTAAGTCTGAAATTATATACCATTGGCCCTATAACTATAAGGGAGACGGCTATAAGCGTTAATAATGCTATGATATACATTCTTAATCCTCCTCTGTTTTCATTGTTTGTCCTATTCACTTTTCAATGAACCGTTGACTTTTTGTCATTGATAATGCTATAATTTTTCTGAGAGATTTATATCTTCTATGGGGAAAATATCGCTAACATCTACATTTAACGCACGAGCTATAAGTTGAGCAGTATAGACGTTTGGTTTACGTTCACCTGCTTCGTAATACTGATATACTCTTTCTGTAATTCTGGCTTGCTTTGCAACTTGTGCTTGTTTTAAGCCCGCTTTTTCTCGCGCGTTTATTAAGGATTTGTTAGCAGTCGTTTTCATCAGCCCTCCTTTCTGGTATTTTAACACGCCTTTGCGTTCGTGTTATGTTTGCAGTATAGCACGCCTTTGTGTTCGTGTCAATACCTTTTTAAAAATATTTTCTGGGGTGTGTTATGTCTAGTCTAAGCGAACGTTTAAGGTCTTGCCGTAAATCAAAAAAACAAACTCAAAAAGAGATAGCGACTTTATTAAATATCTCCGAACGAGCATACCAACACTATGAATTGGATGATAGAGAGCCACCGTTAAATAATGTGATTATTCTTGCCGATTACTTTCATGTCTCTATCGATTATCTAACCGGCCGGACAGACTGCCCGGATATTATTACTAAAGATAAAAACGGCAATTATATCGCTGTGGAGGCTATATCTCCTATAAAGGATGAAAAATAGGTTGAATTTATCCTAGTTTGTGATATAATAATAACAGGAGGTGTTATTTATGAATATCAATACTGAATCCTTGGTTTCTATTACAGAAGCCAATCAAAATTTTTCTAAAGTGGCGCGTCTCGTAGATAAAACCGGCTCGGCAGTAATTTTAAAAAACAACGTGCCGCGTTATCTGGTAATCGAATTTAACCAGCTTCAACAGGCTCAAACCGCTTTAGATGAGGACGTTAAAAGCATTGCTGATAAAATTTTAAAACGCAATCATGCTGCTTTTGAGGAACTGGCCAAATGATTCAGCTTACAACACAACATATTATTCAGATGCATAATATGCTTATTGCTGAAACTGGAGGCAGCAAGGGTCTGCGGGATGAAAATTTACTATCCTCTTCCTTAGCTAACCCTTTTCAGACTTTCGAGGGATTTTATATCTATCCCACAATAGAGGCCAAAGCCGCCAGACTTGCATTTGGATTAATTAATAATCATCCTTTTGTGGATGGCAACAAACGAATCGGCATACTTGCAATGCTTACTTTTTTAGAGCTTAATGGAATTTATCTCAACTATACTAATGATGAGCTCATCTCTTTAGGACTAAGCATTGCCGACCATTCAATCAGTTTTGAAGAAATCATAGATTGGATAAACAATCATGATTAATTTTATCCCGGTCATTCCGGGATTTTCTTTTCCGCCCGCCCCGCTGCATTTCCTGCGCTCCCTTGACCGCGTATATATAACTCACGGGCGGCGGCTATTCACTTTTCAATGAGCAAAAATTTTCAGTCCTTATCTTTCATAAGGCCGTGCGATTCAGCCCACTCCCAGAGGATTTGCCTTATTAATCCGTTTAAAGTTTGTCCCCTAGGTTTCGCTTCTAACTTTAAAATATTGTGCATTTCCTCCGAAGTACTTATCAAAAATCTAATCATTGCCCGCCTCCTTTATGATTTCTATTTGATATCTATAAAATATCACACTCAGTCTGCTTTGTCAATACCTTTTTGATATCTTTTTGAATACTTGTTTTACAGTTTCTTTTTGATATAATATAGATATCAATTAATTGTTAGGAGGCTACTATGGGCTTACAAGCAAATCCATATCCTTTACGTATAGATAAAACCCTCATGGCTAAATTTAAGGTCATAGCTAACGATAACGGTCGTTCAGTAAACAAAGAAATTGAAGTAGCTATTAAAAGAATTATATCTGACTACGAAAAGGAACATGGCGAAATCAAAGTAGACCTTGATTTATAAATTCAATCGCTCTGCTAAACACTAAATTTATAAATCCGTTAAAGCTATGTCCTCTTGCATCCGCCAGCCTCTGGAGCTCCACTTTCATCTCCACCGGCAGGCGGATTGTTATTTGTTCTCGTTCCACATTGTTCACTCCCTTCTACGCTGTTTTTGTATTTCTTTCTGTGATAACGTATGTATACTTCTAATTACGTTTCGACTATTGACCTTATGTATCCGTCAATGTTACAATTTGTTAATAAATATAATTTTGCGGGGCGGTAAACGTGAGAAAAAACATACGCTTTCTTTTTGCCTTATTAACACTACTATTAATTCTTTGTACAGCTTTCTCTTTCTCTCATCCAGGTCGAACCGATTCCAAAGGCGGACATTATGACCGTTCAAACGGCAGTTATCATTATCACCACGGCTATCCCGCTCATCAACACCCAGGCGGCGTATGTCCATATGTGGACCCAGTAATTAAAATTACACCTGCCCCCGAAAGCACCCATATCAATGTTGGACGTACTCCCTATAACTATAAATACGATAGACCAGAGACTCGTGAAAATGAGCCTATAATTCCTGAATCCGTTCTGCCTATATACCTAATTGCCTTAGTATTTGCAATATTTTACAGCGTATTATGTTTATTAACTGAAGAAATAATTGCTGATAATCGCCTACTTCAAAATCTAAATATAGCTAAACATATAACAGTAGGAATTTTAATTGCCCTTGTAATCCCAGCAATAATATTAGACGAATGGTTGCAATTATTAGAATATACCCTATGTGCTTCCGTAGTAACTTATGGATTAAAACAACTAATTCTTTTTATATATAAATTATATAAAGGAAAGTAATTCCAATAACTGCTAAAAACTTTAACCATATTCACTTTTCAATGAGCAAAAATGATTTAACCCTTTAGCAATTCATCTACTGTGCAGTCCAGGAGGTCGGCTAGCTTTTTCAAGGTACTCACTCTAGGTTTACAATTACCTTTTTCCCATTTTGAAATAGCTTGCTGTGAAACATGCAGTAATTTCGCCATACATTCCTGTGAATAACCTAATTCACTTCGTGCTTTTTTAAAAATATTCATTCTCTCGCCTCCCGACAACCATTTGTTGTTTTTAGTATAATACTACTTTTTGTTGTTGTCAATACTTTTTTTAAATTTTCACTTTCTTTTTTACTACATTCAGTTGTATAATAAAAAAGGAGGTAATTAACTATGTTTGCAGATAGATTAAAAAAATATCGTAAAGCTGCCGGTTTAACTCAGCGAGATATGGCAAAAAAATTATTCATTTCTCAACAAGCTTATGCTAAATATGAATTAGGCTCCTCATCACCTAATCCAGATATGCTAGCAGATATAGCAAACATTCTTAATATCTCTGCTAATTTATTATTAATTGATGAATTAGATAAAACCGACTATACTGATATACAGAAAAATATAATAAACAAAAGAAATAAAGTAAGTTCTACATCCACACACCTAAATACTATAGTGGACAGAGTAACAAATATGCGCTTACAAGCGGGTTTATCTCGTCAAGAGTTAGCCAGAAAATCAGGCGTATCTTTTGATATTATTTCTGACTTAGAAGATGGCAAAGGAGGAATAAGTGGAGATAATATCCTTATGCTATCCAAAGCGCTAAACACTAACTTCGATTATCTTATGGGGCTTTCAGATGACAGTACTCCCCCCCAAAAAAGCATGCTCGCTCAGCTCGCAGATAACCCTCCAGAGGCTCAACCCGTAGCATATATTTTCGGTTCAAACGGAGGACGCAAGGTAATAACAGATAAAAATAAAATTGATGCTATTAATGCCTTTGTTGAATTGCTGGACAAAAATGAATCAGAGCAAAAATAAACTGGAAATTCCTGTGTATTGAATTAATAAGTCGGATATTGTATTATTATAGTAATATATATTCGACAGGGGGAATTAATATGCAGGCATGTGCGTGTGCTATTAGAATGTTACTCGAAAATGAAATAGAAAAATTCCCGATAGACCTTAAAAATATTAAGCAATATCAAGGGAATCGAATCATCTATTTTGCATATGAGCAGGCCAGAAATATAATTAGTACAAATGATTTAGAAGCCTTAACCGAAACAAACGACGCTTTAACTATTTACGAAGATAATATTTACTGTGTTATCTACAACGATAAAGTTGATTATACTCTAGAACAAAAGAACATAGCGCACGAGCTGGGGCATATTGCCTGTCGGCATAAAATCAAAGACAATATTGTTGGAAAGAGTTCTAATACCGGTCTTCAGGAAGCTGAAGCCGATTTATGCTCTTATGAATTGCTGGCCCCTACTATCGTTTTGCAGCAAATGGGCATATTAACTACAGATAAAATCCAGGCCACTACAGGCGTTTCACGGGAATCTGCTGAAAAAATACTGGCCAATGTCATGCAAAGGGATTCTTTAAAATGTCCGTTTCTATCGGACGAAGAAAAACAGCTTTGGGAAAACTTTAAGAAAAATACATATAGCAATACTAAGCGCCCGCGAATTACCTTTAAAAATATATTTATGGCTATGATGTCGGTAATCACGATATGCGTTATATTACTCGTTATTCTAGATTCTAAAAATAACTTCATCCTAAAAGGAAATTATGTCGAACCTCAGTATGAGGAAAATACGCCCCTAACGCCGGATGACTACTATCCGACTAACAATGATAAAGATAATTTCTTTGAGCCAAAAGCTACTAAAAATAATGTAACGCCTACAAAAAATAATTACAATGATAACTATATCGTATATATAACGGAATATGGACAAAAATATCACAAAGCAACATGCAGATATTTAACAGATAGTCAAAAAGCTATTTATATAGACGAGGCCATTTTTGATGGCTATGAGCCGTGTTCTGTATGTAAGCCATAAAATAAAGGAGGAATGAATAATGGCTACGGCAAAAAGGCTGCCGTCCGGGCGCTGGCGCTGCCTGATATATGTTGGCAAGGACGAGAATGGAAACCGCAAATATAAATCCTGTACGGCAGACAGCAAAAAAGAAGCCATAGCGCTGGCTGCTGATATGCAGTTACATTATGAAAGGCTAGGAAACCCACTTAAGCTCACCCTGGGACAGGCCATAGACAGATATATAGACAACAGAAGCAATGTGCTCTCCCCCTCCACTATATTAGGCTATAGGCGCATGCGGCGCTGTAATTTTCAGGAACTGATGCCATTGCAGGTCAACACCATTACTTCAGAGATATTGCAGGCCAGCGTTAATTCTGCCGTACAAGCCTTATCGCGCAAAACTGTAGCAAACGCTTATGGCCTGATTTCAGCCGCCCTGCGCGAGGCGCTGCCTGAAAAAGCTTTTACTGTACGTCTGCCCGCTAAAACAAAGAATGAAATAAAAATACCTGACGAAACGAAAATAGCCAAGCTGGAGCAGTTTATACGCGGCAATGATATAGAGCTGCCTATTCTGCTTGCGCTGCATTGCGGAATGCGTCTTTCTGAGGTTATGGGAGTAAAGGGAATTGATATAGCAAATGGCATGATACATATATGCCGCGCACGGGTTATCGGGCCGGATGGGCTGACCGAGAAGCCTCCTAAATCTTTAAAGGGCAACCGCTGGGTGCCCATGTCCAATCGCATAGAAGAACTTACAAAGGACAAAATCGGCAAAGATGAATTTATAATTGATTTTACTGAACCGCAAATTCTACAGCGGTTTTACCATATATTAAAACGCGCCGGGCTTCCCCATATGCGCTTTCACGATTTGCGACATTATTTTGCTTCCGTATGCCTGAAGCTAAATATCCCCGAACGTTACGCAATGGATTTAATGGGACATTCTACGCCCGGCATGCTTAAAAGATACCAGCATATTTTAGAAAATGAACGCAAGGCCACTCAAAACGCAGTAACTAATTATTGGAATAATAATCGAGTAAGCTCAGACCATTAATTTCGTGTTGCATTTCGTGTTGCATTTTAAGCAAAAACAGCTATTTTCATGTGCAAAATTCATAAACTCCGATAATATATCAAAACCCGAAAATGCCCGATATACGGGAAGAAAAAGAAAAAACGCCGCAAACGCGGCGTTTTTAATTTGGTGGGGATAAAGGGACTCGAACCCCTGACTTCTTCGATGTGAACGAAGCGCTCTAACCAACTGAGCCATATCCCCTCTTATATCGGCAAAGTGTATTATAAAGCAAAGCGCGGGAATTTGCAAGTAATTTTTATTGAGAACAGTAACTTTTTAACCGCAAGCGCATATAATTAATTACGGGAATACAAAAATTCCCGTTCCGGCGCCGTTGAAGCCGGAAACATATTTAAACAGCGGGAAAGCCCATAATAATGTTAAAATTCCTTGCCTATAAACGGCTACTGTCCTACCGGCGGCAGAACAGGGTTGGAGTTTAAAAAATGCCGCCGGAGAACGGAGCCAAAATGAGGAACAGTTCAAGCCGCTGCACGCAGCAAACCGCTCGCAGCGCCGTAATAAACGACTTTACCATAACCCAATGCCAAGCTGGAGATATAACCATACTGGCAACTCGAATATTCGACGGAGTACAATCCCGCATGGATTCAACTCAATGCACAGTAACCCTCCCTGAGGATATACGGCCGGCAGCCTTAATAAGCGCATACAGTACAGACCAAAAGGCATGGGCCGAAAACGTATATATAAGCGATTATAATGAGCGCTACCAGCTTGTAGAATGCACCGTTAACTGCCCCGGCAGAGTCATATACACGGATTTACAGGGCGCAGAGCAAATCGCATACTGCACTATAAGCATCCCATATTCAGCTTTGATGTCCTTTCCTGACGACGCGCTGCTGCCTGCATTTTTAAGCTGCCTCTGCAGCGTAAGCGTATTTTCGTTCTCTCAAGGTCCAGTAAGCGCTTCCAGCTTCAACGCTTACTGCAGCGGCGCTCTGGCTGTATTTACCGCCTCGTATCTGCCCGTACAATTAAACGGCAGCAGACAATTTTACCCAGACGATATTGCATGCAGAAGAGCCTGCGCCACTCCTACTAACAGTACAAGGCAGGTTTTTACCAATACCGGCACGGGTCTTGATTCTTCCTGCTCCTGTTCAAGATAATTAAAAGCCCTGCTCTTAAATAAAACCCGTTAAAATGAGAATGCACCGGCATAAAGCCAGGCCGGAAAGCTGAAACGTTCAGGCTTTCCGGCTTTGCTCAAGCATAAAAATAAGCTTATCAGCCGTAATTGCAGGAGGCGCGTCATTTTTAAGCAGAATATCCGCGTAGCCGTCATACAGCCGCTTGCGTTCATTATATAGCCTGCGTACCCTCTCAGGCGAGGTAAAAAGCGGACGTGACTGCGCGTCTGCGCGCAGAATTTCCTCTATATCTCTTTCTATATATACTATAACTCCTCTCTCCTTTAAAAGGGACATATTTTCCCTAGAGAGCACTACTCCTCCTCCCGTAGCTATCACAGCGTCCTTATAAATAGAAGCAGTCCGGCAGACCTGAGTCTCCTTAAGCCGAAAATACCCCTCTCCCTTCACGCTGAAAAGCCGGCTTATGCTCATGCCCTCCATATCCTCCACCATTTTATCAGTATCAAGAAAAATCATTCCCAGCCTTTCGGCCAATAATTGGCCTATGGTGGTTTTGCCGCAGCCCGACATGCCTATCAGCACAATATTATTCTTCTTCATATCCTTACCGCGCTCTTATAATTGCCCAGCACTTCAAAATAATCCGCCTGCTTTTCTGCGCGCGCAAGCGCCTTGCGCACTCTTTCTTCATGAACGCTGCCCTCGAAATCTATATAAAAATAATATTCCCAGCTCTTATTATATATCGGACGCGATTCAATTTTGGTTAAATTTATGCCCGCCTCAGAAAAAATATCCAGCATTTGAGCCAACGCTCCGCTGGCATGCGCCAAAGAAAGATATACGCTCATTTTATCCGCGTCCTCCGCAGCTTCAAAGCGGGAGGAAACTACGATAAACCGCGTATTATTGTTCTTATTGAAATTTATTCCTCTGGCCAGAACCTCAAGGCCGTACTGCTCCGCCGCTCTCAAACTGGCAATAGCCGCTTTGGAAGGGTCGCCCGTCTGAGCTACATACTGCGCGCTGACAGCCGTATTATAATAAGGAATCTGCTTCCATAAGGGATGCTCTGCCAGAAAATCCCTGGACTGGCTCAAGCCCTCATTATGCGAATACACTTCCTTTATATCCTGAATATGCGCTCCGGGCACGCCCAAGAGATTCTGTTCCACTTTTATCACATGCTCGCGCACAATATACGCTCCATATTTTCGCAAAAGGTCGTATACCTCGCTTATGCCTCCTGTTGAACTGTTTTCAATGGGCAGTATGCCGTAATCAGCCTCTCCCTGCAGGCTTTTAAGCACCTCCTCAAAGCTGGCGCACTCCCTGGCTCTGGCCTTAGGAAAAAGCTCGCTGAACACCTGCTCTCCATAGGAGCCCTTCACGCCCTGATAGGCGACCACTCCAGGCTCACGGGCTGGGCTGATATTCTCAAGCAGCTCGTCCATATAGCTTGTATCTTCTCCCCAGAACAACCGGCTCTGATAACCGCGGCTTATCTGGAACAGCTTTGTGAAAAACGCCGTAAGGTCGCCGGTAAATTCCTCCGGCTGTCCTTTGACTGCGGCCTTCAAAATTTCCTGTTCTCTGGCCGAATCCCTAATTGGGAGATTATTTTCCCGCTTATATTCAGCTATGCCCCTGGAAAGCTCCATACGCTTCAAAAAAAGGTCTCTGAGCTGAACGTCTATACCGTTTATATTATCTCTTAATTCCTTTATATTCATATTTATTCCCTCCCGCCGCATTGCGGCATAATTTATTTATCCAAATCTCCAGCGCGCAGCAGCAAATCATAAAGAGCTATAGCCGCCGCGCTTTCAATAACCGGAACTGCCCTTACTGCAATGCAGGGGTCGTGTCTTCCGCGAACGCTTAAGGTCTCGGCTGTCATGCTGCTTACATTAACCGTTTGCTGCTGAACAGAAATTGAAGGCGTAGGCCTCATATTGACAGTAAAAGCAATAGGCATGCCATTGGATATACCGCCGTTTATCCCTCCGCTGTTATTGCTGTTAAGCTCTATATGTCCGTTTCTCAGGCCTAAAGAATCGTTAAACTGTGAGCCGCGCATAGACGCCGCCCTATCGCCCTTGCCGAAGAATATACCCTTTACGCCCGGAACGGAAAATAATATATGCGACAAACAGCTTTCAACTGAATCAAAAAAGGGTTCGCCAACACCGGCCGGGACGCCCGTTATAAAGCACTCTATACTCCCGCCTATGGAATCTCCCGCCTGACGCGCGGCATTAATCTCGTCCCTTAATTCTTCCCCGTCCCCCACGCACGGAAAATCCTTTTCCCAAACCTTTTGAAATTCCTCGCGGCTTAAGCATGGAAAGGAGCTGTCCCTTGCGCGCCCTACGCCTGATAAATGCGCGCCGATATAAATCCCCCGCTTTTCCAAAAGACGGCGGGCCAGACATCCGGCGGCCGTCAAAGGCGCAGTTATGCGGCCTGAAAAATGACCTCCGCCTCTATAATCATTAAAGCCCTTATATTTTACATACGCAGGGTAATCGGCATGCCCGGGCCGCATTAGGTTTTTCAGCTCAGCATAATCGCCGCTTCTGGTGTTCTCATTGCGTATTACAAAGCATATGGGCGCGCCTGTGGCCCTTCCGTTAAAAACTCCCGATAAAAACTCGGGCTCATCCCTTTCCTGACGGGGAGTAGTTCCCTTTTGACCGGGCGCGCGCCGCTTCATATGCAGCATTATGTACTCAAACGGAATCTCCTCTCCCGCAGGCACTCCCTCCGCCACCGCGCCTATGGCCGCACCGTGAGATTCCCCGAAAATGGTTACTTTAAACCGTTCCCCTATCGTCATGCTCATCTATTCTGCCTCCCAGCCTTTTATAATGCTCCCAAAATTCAGGATAGCTTTTGTTCACGCTCTGCGCGTCCAGAACAGTTACCGCTCCGCGCGCCTTAACCGCGGCCACAGCGGCTGACATGGCTATTCTATGGTCTCCGAAGCTATCGCAGCTTCCGCCGCGAAGGCTCTTACCGCCATCTATTATCAGCATATCCTCTTTTTCAATTATATTCCCGCCCAAGCCGCTTATCAGCGTATGAACAGCCCTAAGCCTGTCGCTTTCCTTAAGGCGGAGGCGGGCGGCATTGCATAAAACCCTCCGGCCGGGGCTTAAAGCGCATACTACCGCTAAAACAGGCGCCAAATCGGGATATTGCGACACGTCTATTTCTCTGGGAAGCTCCTTAAGCAGCGCTATTACAGCCCTGTCCGGCTGAAAGGTATTTTCATCCAATCCGGTCAGGGTTATATCGCAGCCCAAACGGCGGGCCGCCAGCCAAAACGCCGCTTGAGAATAATCCCCCTCGCACTTCAATTCAGCCGCCTTATAGCGCTGATTGCCCCTTATAAAATAACGGCCGTTTTTTTCCTCCCAGGTTACGCCGAACCGGCTCTGAACGCTCCGCGTCATATCCACATAGCCCGACGACTGCAAAAGGCTGTCCAGTACTATTTCCGAATCTCCGTTTAAAAGAGGCAGAGCCAATAAAAGGCCGGTCAGATATTGAGAGCTGACGCCGCCCGAAAGGCTGAAGCTTCCCGGACGCATACGTCCGCTCACCTTAAGCTCTCCGGCGGCTTTATTCAATTCATAGCGTATGCCCTGGCTCTCAAAAATCCTGAAATAATCCTCCAGCGGCCGGCTCATAAGCCTGCCCCTGCCCTTGAAAACATATTCGCCTCCCAAAGCCATAGCAACGGGCAGCATAAAGCGCAGGGTGGAGCCAGATTCCCCGCAGTCCAGAATTCCGGCCTCCGGCTCTCCTTTTTTAACGGCCAGCGCGTCTCCCGTCTGTTCAAAAACGGCGCCTAAAGCGCGCAGGCAGCTTAAAGTTGCTTTTACATCCTCCGACTGGCCGCAGTCGGAAATCCTGCTTGCTCCGTCGGCAAGTGCGGCGCAGATAAGCGCGCGGTGCGCAAAGCTTTTAGAAGGCGGAACCTTTAACGTTCCGCAAAGCCGGCCCGGCTGAATAATAACCTTCACTCTTTAACCTCCCCGTCTATATTAATCAAGGCTCTCGATAAGCTCAGGAACAGTCATTTTCACTATCCGCCCTTTGCCTATACTCTCCAGCAGCACTAAATTGATAAGTCCAAATTCCATTTTCTTATCATAAACCGCTTCCTGAGCCGCCTCCTTAGCCGGTATGGGCGGCTGAGTGCTCAAGCCGTATTTTTCAAGAGTCCAAACTATTTTCCGGCCCTCGTCAGCGCTTAAGCCGCATAGGCGGGAGCTGAGCCCCAGCAGCGCGCACATTCCCCAGGCAACCGCCTGCCCGTGCGAGCAGGCATAGCCCAGCCGTTTTTCATAGGCGTGGCCTAAGGTATGTCCAAAATTCAAAAGCTTGCGCTCTCCCCTGTCAAACGGATCGCTCTCCACTAATTTGCACTTTATTCCGCAGCTAATCTCTATGGCCCGAGTCATATCGGGCTGAGCCCCGTTCAAAAGCTCTATCAGCTCTGGGCTTTTAATGCATCCGTATTTTATAACCTCAGCCATTCCGCAGGAATATTCCCTAGGCGGAAGGGTAGATATAAAGCAGGGGTCTACAATTACCAGCTCGGGATTATAAAAGGCGCCCGCCCTGTTCTTTCCGCTGGACAAATCCACGCCCGTCTTTCCCCCTATGGAGCTATCCGTGCATGCTAAAAGAGTAGTGGGCATTTGTATTAACCGAACCCCGCGCAGATAGGTGGCAGCCGCAAAGCCCGCCGCGTCTCCGGGCACGCCTCCGCCCAGCGCAATGGCAATATCCGTTCTGGTTATGCCTGAAGCGCTGAAAAAATCATATATATCCGCAACAGTTTGAATAGTCTTGGAGGCCTCTCCAGGTTCAAAGGCATAAATATGCGTCTCCAGCCCGGTCTCCTCCAGAGCGGCGGTAATTTCAGGAGCATACAGCGCATAAACATTTTTATCTGTTACAACCGCCGCCCGCCGCGCTCCCTTAGGCTCTATATATCTCTTAAGCTCCCGCGCCGCCCCCCGTTCAATTATTATCTTGGTTTTAAGCGTCTCCGGCTCCGGAGTGTAACTTAAATTCATATTTCCCGCCCCTCTATCTCTGCAATTTTTCTCAACTTCTCCATAAGCAAAGCAAAGCTCTGCGGAGTCAGAGACTGCTGTCCGTCGCATTTGGCGTGAGGCGGGTCGTTATGCACTTCTATGATAAGACCGTCCGCGCCCGCAGCAATAGCCGCCTTGGACATAGGCTCAACCAGCCACCACATACCCGTGCCGTGGCTCGGGTCTACTATAACTGGCAGATGGCTTTCCCGCTTAAGCACAGGCACGGCGCTTAAATCCAGCGTGTTGCGGGTATAGGTTTCAAAGGTGCGTATTCCCCTCTCGCAGAGGATAACGTTCTGATTCCCGCCCGCCATTATATATTCGGCTGCCATAAGCAGCTCCTCAATGGTAGCCGAAAGCCCTCTTTTGAGCAATATGGGCTTAGAGAGCATGCTCAATTCCTTTAAAAGCACAAAATTCTGCATATTGCGCGCGCCCACCTGGATAATGTCCACCTCATCAGCGAAAACCTTTATGTTTTCCGCGGACATAATCTCCGAAACAATAGGCAGGCCTGTTTTGCGGCTGGCTATTTTTAAAAGCTCCAGCCCGTCCAGGCCCAGGCCCTGGAATGCATAAGGACTGCTTCTGGGCTTAAAAGCCCCGCCTCTCAGGAGAGAAGCGCCCGCCCGTTTAACCTGGCGCGCAATATTAAGCAGCTGCACCTCGCTTTCAACCGAACAAGGCCCCGCAATAACGGCAATCTTATTGCCCCCAATTTTCACTCCGCCCGCGTCTATAACCGTATCCTCCCTGTGAAACTTACGGTTGGCCCGCTTATAAGGCTCCTTAACCTTTATTATCCGCTCTACCTCTTCAAAGCGGCCCAAAGCGTCCGGGTCA
The DNA here is from genome assembly GCA_900547955.1 of uncultured Eubacteriales bacterium. Taxonomy (GTDB): domain Bacteria; phylum Bacillota; class Clostridia; order Christensenellales; family QALW01; genus Neochristensenella. Next base: position 18,906 of record URIR01000002.1, read on the forward strand.
ATTTGAGACGTATCGCCCGAAAGGCCCAGCATAACCTGCTCGCCGCCGATATACTGAACATCCGCGCCGCAAGCTTCAATATGCTTAACCAGTCTTTTTATTTCCTCTTCGTCCGCGCCCCTGCGCAATACCAGCATCATAAAAATTCCCTCCCCATGCAATAAAAAAAGGAAGCCGCGCGCCGGGCTTCCTTTAAAAATCTCAATTTTTCCGGCGCAATTTATGTATGGCTAAAAGACAGGCTAAAGTAAAACCCGTCAAAAAACATAAAAAAGCCGTTTGATAAACTGCGAACCGTCATAAAATAATTCTCCTGAATTAATTTATTTTATTTTAGCGCTAAAATTCATATGTGTCAACCGCATATTTTTATATTCTTAAAATTGATTAAGACAATGCAATCAAAGTATAGTGCGTTTTTGCATAAATGCCCGCTGCGTACGCCGCAGGGCCTTGAAATATCCAGGTATTTCTGCGTCACGGTTCCTTTTTTACTTGAAAGTTTAGGCAAAATAGTTTAAACTATATGGTAAACAAAAATAAACGGAGGATATAAATATGGGCAAATCGAAAAACAGCCGCTCGCGCAGAAGACCGAAAAAGGACTATTCAAAGCTCATCGCGCTTTGCGCAGTCGCTTTTATATTGGTAACAACCGCGGTACTGCTGACCGTGCTGCCCGCCTCATTAAGACAAAGCGGACCCTCGGAAATTAATAATACGCCCGGCGCGACCATTCAAAACACCAATCAGACCCCTTCAGGCGGAGAAACCGATGCAAATTCACCTACGCCCACCCCGTATCAGGAGACCGAAATCTTAATCCAGCTTATGGGCGACGTACTCCTGCACGATACCACTACCCTGCGCGGCGGGCTTCAATCAGACGGCACCTATGATTTCAATTCCTATCTGGATATTATAAGCCAAAGCATCAACGGGGATTTGGCAATAGCCAATATAGAATCCCCTGTGGACGCTAACGGAGACGGTTCAGGCATGTCGGGATACCCGCGTTTCAATGTGCCCCGCGCTATTGTCGCAGCCCTTAAAAACGCCGGTATAAATCTGGCGCTTACAGCCAATAACCATGCGCTGGACAAAGGCTATACCGGACTTAAGAATACAATAGCCGCTCTCAAAGAGATGGATATGGACTATTACGGCACGTTTACTTCCCAGGAGGAAAACGACGCATATAAAATAATAGACGTAAAAGGGATAAAAATTGGACTTTTAGCCTATACTGACAGCGTAAACGGGCTTATGTCCCTCATTCCAGAGGAAAGTCAGGATTACTGCATTAATCTTATCGGTTTAAATTCAAACAGCGACTTAAACCGCATGAAAGAGGATATAAAAAATATCAGGGCCCAGGGTGCAGAATTTGTAATAGTTTCATTGCACTGGGGCCGCGAATATAAGGACGAGCCTACCGAACGCCAGAGAACTATCGCCCAGAATTTAATAGACAGCGGAGCGGACGTTATTATGGGCAACCATTCTCACTGCGTTCAGCCCATAACCAAAAAGGAAATTGAATTTGAAGGCAAAACCAAGACTGTCGTCGTAGCCTATTCCATGGGAAATTTTCTAGCCGACCAAATGAGCCTGGAAAAGCCCGAAAATATGACTCAGCACAGCTTTATACTTAATATCGGCGTAAAGCGTGCTCAGGACGGCTCGGTATATCTTTCAAGCGCCACCTACACTCCTACCTTTACTCACAGAGATTCGGTAGGCTCGGGAGTATATTCTTATAAGGTGCTGCCGGCCGGAAAATACGCCAACGCGCAAAGCCGTCCTGAAATATTTGCCAGCGACCAGAAATGGAATCTATGCAAGCAGGCCTGGGACCGCACAAGGCGCATAGTGGGAGATATGATTGAAGCGCGGGAGGAATAAGCCTCCCGCCTATTTCCTAAGATATAAAACCGCCTTTTAACGCTAAGACCTTACTAAAATAAATTTCCGAAAGGACGTTAGAACTTGTTTAAGCTCACCCGTTTTTTAAAGGATTATAAAAAACAGGTCTTTTTAGGGCCTTTTTTCAAGCTATGCGAAGCGATACTTGAGCTGCTGCTGCCTTTTCTTATGAAAAAGCTGATAGACAACGGCATAAGCACAGGCGATACAGGCTATATTCTCCGAATGGGAGCGCTTATGCTGTTTACTACCCTGCTGGGCCTGGGCTGCGCGCTTATATGCCAGTATTACGCCTCTATCGCCTCTCAAGGCTCAGGCACAGCGCTGCGCAACGCGCTTTTTAGAAAAATACAAAGCTTTTCAGGCCCTGAAATGGATAAATTCGGCGGCGCCTCCCTATTAAACCGCGTAACTAACGATACCGTACAGCTCCAATATGCCGTAGCAATGCTTATACGGCTGGTCATACGCGCGCCCTTTTTATGCATAGGAGGGCTTGTAATGGCAATGATAATAAATCTCCGGCTTTCCTTAATAATATTAGCCGTTATTCCCGTTTTCATTTTGGTTTTATATCTTATAATGAAAAGCTGCGTCCCCCTTTTCAAGCTTATGCAGAAAAGGCTGGACGCCCAGGCGATACTGCTTAGAGAAAACCTCTCGGGCGTAAGAGTAGTGCGCTCCTTTTCCCGTACTGCGCAGGAACGCAAAAAATATTCGGACGCTTCGGATAAATGGCAGAAAACCGCGCTTATAACGGGCAAAATATCCGGCCTTATGAATCCGCTGACCAATCTTATACTTAACTTCGCCATGCTGGCCGTAGTTGGGCTAGGGGCAGGACAGATATCCGCAGGCAATATGACCAAGGGGGATATAGTCGCATATATCAACTATCTGACTACCATTCTGCTGGCACTAATAGTAGTAGCCAACCTAGTTGTAACCTTTACACGCGCCGCAGCAAGCGCTCAGCGTGTAAACGAAGTATTTGAAACCCCAACGCAAACGGCCGCTGCCGGCACGCTTAGCGTTAATACGGACAATTCCTCTCCTATAGTTAGTTTTGAAAACGTCGCCTTTTACTATCCGGGCAGTTCTTCTCCCGCGCTCGAAAATATAAACTTCAGCATAAAAAGAGGCCAGACTCTGGGCATAATAGGAGGCACAGGCTCGGGCAAAAGCACCATAGTCAAGCTGCTGGCCGGAATGTATCTGCCCACTAAAGGCCGAATACTCTTTAAGGGCGCGGACATAAAGGAATTAAACCCTGATATTTTACACTCTCAAGCCGGCTTTGCATTTCAAAAAGCGCAATTATTTTCCGGCACGATATATGATAATATAAAGCTGGGCCGGGATATAAGCAGAGAGGATATTCAACGCGCCGCCCAGGACGCCCAGGCAGAAGAATTTATCCTTAATAAAGAGCAGGGTTACGCTTCCCAGCTCGAGCAGGGAGGCAGAAATCTTTCGGGCGGGCAGAAGCAGCGCTTGAATATAGCCCGAGCTATAGCGGGTAATCCCGAGCTTGTTATTTTAGACGATTCCTCCAGCGCGCTCGACTATGCTACCGACCTGAAAATGCGCCGCGCCGTGCTTAGCCGTTCGGACAGGGCATATATAGTAATATCTCAAAGGCCGTCCGCAATAAAAGACGCCCAGCAAATAATAGTCTTGGACAACGGCAATTTAATCGGGGCGGGCAGCCATGAACAGCTTATATGCCATTGCCCTGTATACGCTGAAATCTGCCGGTCTCAGGGAATTTCGGTGCAGCCTGAAAATAAGGAGGGAGAAAATGCTTAAGCTTAACGTACTCTCTCAGCTTTGGAGATATCTGAAAAAATCCCGCCTTACTCTGGCTGGAGCCGTTATTTTCGCCCTGCTTTCGGGAGGCCTTTCCCTGCTTGGCCCTTATTATATTGGCCGCGCAGTAGACATTATAGGAGAAGCCGCATGGAGCAAAATAGCCTATTATCTTTTATTTCTTGGCGCAATATATCTTTTAAGCGCTGCGTTTATGTATATGATGAACGTTTGCACAAACGCTCTGGCATATAAAACCACCGCCTTAATGCGAAAGGATTGTTTTTTTAAGCTTACCAGACTTCCCATAAGCTATATAGATTCTCATAGCCACGGAGACATTTACAGCAGACTCACCAACGATACTGATACGGCCTGCGAGGGCATGCTGCAATCCATATCTCAGCTGCTTTCAGGCATAATAGTTATTTTAGGCTCGTTCGGCTTTATGCTTGCCCTTTCTCCATTTATAACCCTTGTTGTGCTTCTGATAACGCCCGTATCCTTCTTAATAGCTTATTTTATAACAAAGCATTCACGGCGCCGCTTCCGCGAGCAGGCCGCCCGTACCGGAGAACTTTCGGGCCTGACTGAGGAAATGCTCGCCGGGGCGGCGGTAGTAAACGCCTTTGGATATAATAAAGAGGCTATTGCGCGCTTTGAGGAAATAAATCAGCAATTATATAAATGCGGCCAGAAGGCTCAATTTTACTCCTCGCTGACCAACCCTACCACACGCTTAGTCAACAACTCAGCTTATGTGCTGGTAGGAGTCTTAGGAGTATTTATGGCGCTTGACGGACGTATGTCTGTAGGAACCATTCTCAGCTTTCTGACATACGCTACTCAATTTGCAAAGCCTATAAATGAAATAACCGGGGTTATATCCCAGCTGCAGTCCGCTCTGGCCGCCCTCGAAAGAATATTCGGCCTTTTAAGCGAACCGGAGGAGCCGGAGGAAGCCTCTAAAATAACCGTACAGCCTGAAAATGTAAAAGGAGATATAAAGTTTGAACACGCTCAATTCTCTTATGTACCCGAAAAACCGTTAATAACTGATTTCTCCTTCCATGCCCGACCCGGCAGCATGAACGCTATAGTAGGGCCCACAGGCGCCGGCAAAACAACGCTGGTTAATCTGCTTATGCGCTTTTACCAGCTTAACGGAGGCAGAATACTGCTGGACGGAACAGACATAAACGATATAAAACGAGAAAGCCTGCGCTCCTGTTTCGCTATGGTGCTGCAGGAAACCTGGCTGTTTAACGGCACAATAAGAGATAATATCGCTTACGGAATGCCCCAGGCCAGCGATGAAGAAATTATTCAGGCGGCCAAAGCCGCATATGCGCATGAATTTATCTCCCGCCTGCCCGATGGATATAATTTCGTAATAACCGAGGACGGCGAAAACCTCTCGCAGGGAGAAAAGCAGCTGCTTACCATTGCGCGGGCCATGCTGCTTAAGCCACCCATGCTGATACTTGACGAAGCGACCAGCAGCGTGGATACGCGAACAGAGCAGAAAATACAGCTTGCCTTTAAAGCAGCCATGCAGGGACGAACCAGCTTTGTTATAGCGCATAGACTCTCTACTATCCGAAACGCGGACGTTATAATTGTGATGAATAAAGGGGATATCGTGGAATACGGCAGCCACGAAGAATTAATCCAGAAAAAAGGCTTTTATTTTAATCTATATAACAGTCAGTTTGCACAGGAGGAAGAAAATTAAGCGCAGCCTGTATTCTCCGCGTATTGCCCTAAATTGACAAGGGCATATACGGTCAGGACAGGGCTGTTTGAGTGTCCTGCTGTGTTGCTTTTCGCTCCGTGTACGTTTAGTAACACGTCGTTCAAGCGCCTTGCAGGGAACTCAAACGGCCGCTGTCTGACTCTTCGACCTCCAGCAGATTTGATTTCGGCATTTTCAAGGAAGCGGAATGAGGCGTACTGAACGCACACCCATTGACGATGACGCAGAAAATGTCGAAATCAGACCGCTGGAGGCGTGTATCCCCTTGTCAATTTAGGGTAAAGCCTATTTATAATAAAAAGCGCCTGCAGGCCTTGAGCCAGCAGCGATAGTATTTGCTTCAGCGCGCAAAAAGGCTTCCCGGGGCGTTCGGCAGGCTGCGCCTGCCTGGGCAGGGCGTTTTACGCCCCGCCTGCGGCCGTAAGGCCGCAAACGCCCCGGGAAGCCTTTTTTTCGCGCTGAAGCCGTCCCGCGGCCAATTTCCCAGCGTCCCCTTTAGGTCCTAAAGCCGTTCTCTGCTTCGACCTACCATATGCAGCGGCCGTCAGCCTATATCATCTAATTTATACGGCGTCTCCTGATATACGCAGTAATTAAGCCAATTTGAAAATAACAGATTGGCATGACCTCTCCAAAGATTGACCGGGCTTCTGTCAGCGTCATCATTGGGAAAATAATTTTCAGGTATATCCGGCTCTATACCCTTTTCTAAATCCCGAATATATTCCAGCTTCAAGGTGTCGTTATCGTATTCCGGATGGCCCGTAACATAAACCTCTCTGCCTTCCCGGCCTACTATAAGATATATACCCGCTTTTTCCGATTCGGCAAGCACAGTCAGCTCCGGATGCTTGTCCACATCCTGCCTGTCAATGCCCGTATATCTTGAATGGGGCGCATAAAAATAATCGTCGTAGCCCCGAATAAGCAAATTATGCCCCCCTGCAGTCTGATGCAGATATACCCCTGAAAGCTTTTTATCCAAAACCCGCTTTTCTATGCCGTAATTATAATAAAGCCCCGCCTGAGCGCCCCAGCAGATATGCATAGTAGAATATACATTTTTACGGGACCATTTCATAATATCCGTAAGCTCATTCCAATAGTGCACCTGGCTGAACTCCAGCTTTTCCACAGGCGCGCCGGTAATAATAAGACCGTCAAATTTCATTCCCCTTATCTGCTCAAAGGTTCTGTAAAAGCTCTCCAAATGCTCCAGAGGCGTATTTTTGGGATTATGAGTGGATGTGCGCAGAAAAGTCACATCCACCTGCAAGGGGGTATTGCCCAAAAGCCGCAGCAGCTGAGTCTCTGTAACTATTTTAGTAGGCATAATGTTAAGTATAGCCAGTTTTAACGGGCGTATATCCTGTGAAACCGCGCGCTCCTCCGACATTACAAATATATTTTCATTTGTAAGCTGCTTAAAGGCGGGCAGTTTACTATTTATTCTGACAGGCATATATGAATCATCCTTTTTCTGAGTATTTTGTTCCCTTAGCTCCCGTTTTCGCGCCTTTACCGTAATTTAAAAGGATATCTGATTTATACGCATATTCGCTGCTGGAAGAATCCTCGTAAGCCTTTATAGCATATTGAATCAGTTCATCTAATAAATCCTTATATTTAAGCCCGGACGCCTCCCAGAGATAAAAAGCAAAGGAACCGGGAATAGTGTTTATTTCGTTAATATATAAGCTGTTATCCGTTTTGTCAATAATATAATCTATTCTTATAACGCCCTTGCAGTCGAAAAGCTGGAAAGCGCGCTTGGTATAATCCTGTATTTGAGCGGTCATTTGCTCGCTGATTGGCGCCGGAATCCTGCGGGAAAGCGACTGCATGCCCTGCTTATCCGTTCCCTTTTTCGCGCCCCGCATGTATTTTTCATCATAAGTAAGAAATTCTTCCCAGGTAACCGGCATCTCGCATACGCTTACGCGCACGCTTGAACCAAATCCCAACGCCGAGCAATTGACCTCCTCAAGACTGTCTATACCCCGCTCAACTAAAATACGGCGGTCGTAATGCGCGGCTATTTCCATAGCGTTAATCAATTCCTGCCGGTTCTTTGCCTTGGAAATACCAATACTGGAGCCTAAATTGGCCGGTTTTACAAACATAGGATAATTAAAGCGCTCCTCCGCCCTCCCGGCAAGAATCTCCGCCTCGCGCTTAAGCTGGCCGCGGTCAAAATATATGTAATCCAGCACCGGAAAACCCGCGCCCTGAAAAGCGGCTTTCATAAGTATTTTATCCATGCCCGCCGCGGAGCCCAGCACCCCGCAGCTGGTAAAAGGCACCTGAGCAAGCTGAAGCAGTCCCTGCAAGGAGCCGTCCTCTCCGTTAAGGCCGTGCATCGCTAAAACAGCCGCGTCCAGACTAGCTATAACGCCGTTATCCCTTTTAAAAAGACTGTGCTCGCGCTCAAATTTAAAAAGCTGACGAGCGCGGGTATTGGCGGGCAGATAACAGCGCGTAAGCTCTTTATTCCCTATATCAAAATTTTTATAGGTATTTATATCGGTAAGCTTTTCGCCCGTATACCAATCCCCGTCTCTGGTTATATAAATAGGGATAATATTATATTTCCCCCTATCCAGATTTTCCATCATTTGCAAAGCAGTCACCACCGAAACGTCGTGCTCTGAGGATTTCCCCCCAAAAAATACCGCGATATTCAGCATAAAATTACTTCCTTTCAAGCATAATTATCAGGCAAATCATTTTCAAACAGCACAGTATCTCCCGCAGCGCCTATTCTGCCTAAAAGCTCAGCCGCCTCTTTAAGAGAAGCCGCCTCGTATATCGCCTTAGCGTCAAAGCCGCTCGCCAAGAGTCCTCTTTTTATCTCCCCCGTCCTTTCAGGAAGAACTAATATAGCTATATCTGCGCTGGCAGCTATCTGAACGCCCAATTTATAATGATATTCCTCCTGTCCTGCTCCCAGCTCAACAAAACCGGGCGTAACAATTATCCTTCTTCCATTCTTAAAACCAGAAAGCACCTCCAGCGCAGCCTTTGCGCCGTTAGGACTGGAATTAAAGGCATCGTCTATAACAGTCATTGGGCTGGTTGAAACAATTTGCAGCCGGTGTTCAACCGGCTCTAAGGCCTGTATCCCACGCGCTATCTGTTCTATATTAAGGTTCAATTTATAAGCGCAGGCGGCCGCGGAGAGTATGTTTTGAATATTATGCCTGCCTAATAATTTAGTATGACACAGGGCCTGACTGCCGTCCAGCAGCAGCGTAAAGGAGCTTCCCTGCGGTCCCACCGTGATATCCTCAGCGCTGGCCAAACAGCTTTTATCAAATCCAAAATAATATTTTTCGCACCTTGCGCGCTCGTACATCTGCTCTGTAAATTCATTGCCCCAAGGAAAAAACGCTGTTCCTCCGTTCTTTAAGCCCTCAATAAGCTCAAACTTACTGTCCCTAAGCCTTTCCATGCTGCCAAATGTCTCCAGATGCTGCGGACCTATAGAAGTAATTATTGCGCAGTCAGGATGCACAAACCTGCAAATATCCTTTATATCTCCCTTATGCCGGGCGCCCATTTCACATATGAAAATCTGGTCGTCCGACCGAAGCCGCTCTCTTATTACCCTTACAACTCCCATAGTTGTATTATAGCTTGAAGGAGGAGTTAGCACGCTGTATTTTTGTTTTAATATTTCCGAAAGAATAAACTTTACGCTGGTCTTGCCATAGCTTCCCGTAATCCCGACTATTTTCAAATCTGGTCTTTCCTTTAACCGTCTGGAAGCGCTGTAAATATATCCTTCCCGTATCGCCCATTCCGCAGGCTTAGATGCCAGAGCCGAAAGAAATACCAAAACAGTATTAAAGGCAGGGAGCAAATATATAGGATAATAAAATTCCCGCCAAACGCAGAGCGCACATATTCCAAGGCATATAATTACATAAACAACCAGCATGCGTTTAATACGGGCAGTATATTTAAGCGGCTTTATCTCCGTCCGCTTTTTGAGCGCAAAGGGCAGAAGCAAAATAACGCACGCCGGCAGAACAAATATGCCCGCGTCGGGGAAAAAGCCATACGCCACGCAGGCCAGTACGCATATGACTGCCGCTGGAAGCAGGCCCTTAGCCATATGCCGCACATACTGCCTCAAAAAATAGCTTTCAAGCTGAAGCATATGTATGCCTCTGCGCGCCAGCAGCAGAGTAACGGCGCAGATAAGCAAAGAGCCGGCAAGGTAAAACCACCTATAGAATAAATCGCTCATAAATTCAATCCTTATTTCAAAAATGATTCAAGCACGCGTTGGGTCTGCCCCAGGCGCTCCAAAAACGCATAATGCCCTGCGCCCGAATACATAACCAGGCCGCAGTCGGGAACGTTTTGCTTTATTATTTCCGCCATATAAGGAGGCGTTTGATCGTCCTTATCTCCCCATATCAGCAGCACAGGCGCCTTTATATCCCTAAGCAGATATTTAAGGTCCTCGTTTACTATTCTGGAAAATGTAGCCCGCATAACGTCTGAAAGCTTACGATAATCCTCCGAGCCCTTGTTCTTTTTAAAGCGTTCACGGCTTGCCTGAGTAAAAACGGGCAGGCGCATGATATTCTTTATCAATTTGTACCAATACACCTTCAGATAATATTTAAAGGTGCGTTTAGGCCGGATACCGGCGCTTGCGCAAAGGACTAATTTTTCAAAGCACTCGGCATAATCTCTGGACATAGCCAGAATTGTGCGCCCTCCGTTTGAATGCCCGATAAACGAAGCCCTTTTTATGCCCGCCTCATCCATAACGCATTTCACAGCGCCGGCAAAGTCATATATATCCATAGGCTCTGCGGGCTCGTCAGATTTTCCATGGCCCGGCAAATCTATAAGAGTCACCCGGCAAAAGCCCGCTAAAAATTCCGCAAGAGGCATTAAAAGAGAGCTGTCATAGCCCCAGCCATGCAGCAATATAACGTCCTTTCCGCAGCCCAATTGTTCAAAATATATTCCGCAGCCCCTATATTCAGCCCGCATGCGTGACCTCCATCCACATAATAAGCGCATCCTCTCCGTTTTCATAATATTTAGGACGCGCCCCCTGCGTTACAAAGCCGTATTGCTCATACAGCCTTATAGCAGCGGCATTGCTTTTACGCACTTCCAGAGTCATACGCTCTATCCCCAGCATCCCGGCGCGCTTTATCATTCGGGCCAGGAGCGCCCTGCCCACTCCGCGGCGCCGGCAGTCCGCCCGGACGGCAATATTAGTTATATGCCCCTCGTCCAGAATCTTCCAAAAGCCCCCGTAGCCGGCGACATGCCCCTCCTGAAGCGCTATAACATAATAAGCGGCGGTATTCTCCAGCTCGCCCTCAAAGGATTTTTCGCTCCACGGAGATAAAAAAGCTTCTCTTTCAATCATGCATATTTCGGGAATATATTCGGCTTTTAAATGGTCAAAGCTTATTTCGGCTTTCATATTCTCGCTCCGCCTGAGGCTTTCTTAGATAAAATGCGTCCAATTCAAAGCAGCTTATCAATTCCCCGCGTTCAGCCGCTTCAAAGGCCAGCTGCGCCGCGGAAGCCGCGCGCTGATACGCCGTTTCAGGATTGGCCAGCCTTATATCCTTCATAAGTCTGCTTAGAGACTCCATATGCATTAACGCGCCGTCCCCGGTAAATATAACCGTTCGGCCCATCCTCGCTTTATTCAATTCGCATGCCAGCTCTTCTACAGGCAGCGCACACGGCATAATAATCGGAGAGTTATCCGCATATGCGGCCGCATACACCTGGCCCCGCCGCGCGTCCAGCAAAGAGCATACTACGCTTTGCGGAGAAAATACGCTTCGAGCCGCCGTCTCCAGCGTATTAACAGCCGCACACGGCTTATTCTCAGCCTGCGCAAGCCCTTTTATTGTACTTACCGCTATACGCACCCCTGTAAACGAACCCGGCCCGGTACAGCAGGCAAACACGTCTATGCCTGACGGCTCAAGCGAACAATTAAAAAGAGCCTGTTCTATTATGGGCATAAGCATTTCTGAATGCACAAGTCCGTTATTAATGCAAATATCGCTTATAATCCTGCCGTCTTTCCATACCGCCGCCGAACAATAGCCGCTGGAGGTATCCGCCGCCAATATAATCATATCCTCACGCCGTTTATATTATACGGCTCCTCCTTTTATTGAGCTTATATCTATCAAACGCGCCCCGTCCTCTTTTTCTATGCGCACCCTTAAAGCGTCCTTAGGCAGCTCCTCCGGGCCGAGCCGCTCGCACCACTCCACCGCGCATACGCATTCTGAATCGTAAAAATATTCGTCAAAGCCCAAGGAATATATCTCTTCTCCACGAATACGATAAAGGTCGAAATGATACAGGGGCAGCCTTCCGCCCAAATATTCATGCATCAGCGCAAAAGTAGGGCTGCTTACGTCCGCGTCTGAACCCAGCCCCTTAGCCAGTCCGCGCACAAAAGCCGTTTTTCCAGCGCCTAAGTCTCCGTAAAGCGCGATAAAAGCTCCTTTTTTCAATTCCCGTCCCAGCTTTTCGCCGGCAGAAACGGTATCCGCCTCTGTTAACGCCCTGAAAAACATAAAATTACCTCGCACGCATTATTTTATATTTTACTACACTTTAGCCCTTAGCGCAAGCCGACTGTAGAGTATTGCAGAATAATTATTTTAGCCGGCGCCGCAGGCGCACCATGCTTTTACATAAAACAAGCAAAAAGCTTCACCGCCGTATGAAAAACAGCGCAAAAAAGAGCGCGCTTTTAAGCGCGCTCTAATAAATTACACCGTGCAGGGCTTTTAACCCAGCTCTACATAACTGGAGCAGGTAACGTATTTACCGCCGTTGATATTCGTGGTTATTTCAACGTAATAGCTGTACGCCTCCTCCGGAACACTACCCGTTATAGTATTTCCTGAAATTGTACAGGGAACGGTTTTCCAGGTCTGGTCCATGGTAGTCGTACTGTTGCCCGGCTTCTGGCTATAAGTCATTTTTTCAGTAATATAATATATTTTAGCAGTAACACCCGACGCGCCGGAGGGCGTATTTATCTCTATGGAAACGTCCCGCCCGGCCGGCTCGTTTTTAAGCTGAGTAAGCCCGCCGCCGCCTTTTACAATCCAGTCCGCATAATAATAGCTTATAGCCTGCACCCAGCCGCTGCTATGGCTGTGATTCATATTATTTATCATAGCCAGCACAGTTTTATCCGTATGCTTTGTATCCAAATAGGATTTACTGTTGGAATTTATAGAGAAACAGTTATCGCTGTTCCAGCCCATCCAAAGCACGGGGAAATCTATATTATTAAATCTCTCCTGAGCGGACCAAACCGCCATGCTGGCCTCAGTATTAAAATTGGGGCCCATAAAGGAAAGCGCCTCTTCCAGATAACCGCTGCCGTAAATGGGAATCGCAAAAGCGTAACGGCTGTCATAGCCGATAGCCAAAGAGGTTATAACTCCGCCCCAGGAAATTCCCGTCACGCCTATTTTTGAGGAATCCACCTTTTCGTCCGCACGCAGAATATTGTGCGCCAAAATAGTCTGAGCTACTGCATGATACATCCACTGCCGCTCAGCCTGGCTGCCCGCATCCTTCATCCCGCTGTTATTTGGAGCGTTTGTATAACCCTCCTCGTCAAAATCTCCTGAAAGTCCATAGGTCCAGTAATTCGCCGGATCTGCTTCCCTGCCGGCAAGGCCCTTGCCCGCCTCTGACGGGAAATAGCCGGTATTATCCATAGCTATTGCAACATAGCCTCTGTCCGTCCATCGCTTTACCCATTCGGCATAGGCATGGCCCCCGCCTCCATGCAAAAGCACTATAGCCGGCGCTTTATTGGAGCTGCTCGCGCCCTCCGGATAGCCTATATACGCAAAGACCTTAGTTTTCTGGCCCCCTATTTCCACCCCGTCATAGGTAAGCGCTTTTATGTTAGACCAAGCATTAGCGCCCGAAGCGCTGCTTTTGGGGTCGTATTCAGGCATATAGGTTACGTTGGGAACAATTTCAAGCATAGCCGAAAGGCCTTCCTCCACCTCTTTTTTCACTTCTTCAAGCGTGAGCACCTCAGGACCGTTATATTCTCTTTGAACCCCGCTGGCCGAATCAGTAAGACATATATCATCCAAAACATAATATTCCATTCCTGAAGGAGCGGCTGGACGCATATCAAAATTAAAGCTTTCAGCCTTTGAAATATCATCTATAACCGGATTAGACCAATAGGGCAGCATTTCCTCCGCTACAGGAAAAGCCACCCATCCAGAAAAGCCTGAGGGAAGCTGAACATGGTCCTGCGCTCCCGTGCCGGCCGAATCGTCTGTCGCCGTTTTTAAAACCTCTCCGTCGCAGCGGGTAACTATAGCTTTTCCGGCGTTCATTGAGCCTTGTTTTCCATCGCCCGTAAGTATCATGCCAATGCTAAGAGCACCCTCGCCCTGATTGGATACCCATATGCGAACGTATGCGTATTCATTTGCCTGAGCAAATTCTTCAGGCATAGCGGCAGAGAAATTCTGGCACCAGCAGCCTCCGTTATAATCCAGAAGCACCTGAAAGCCCTTGCCCGTATCAGTATTTTTATCCGATATGGCCGTCTCTGAAAGGGGTATATTAAAATTGCTCAGGTCCTGCTGAGCAAATACATCCGCCTCAGCATTTTCAAAATCAAACAGCATAAGGTCGTCCTCCGATGGTAAAATTGGGCCGGCCGTCTCGGTAGCCTGCGCTTCAGCTGTAGAAGACGCGGAACTATTTCCCGAAGCGGAAGCGCTGGCCGAGGGCTTAGAAGCGTCCTTGGCGCAGCCCGCGGCAATGGCCATAAGCATGCAAACGCATAAAATGACCACAAGAACCTTTTTCATTGCACACTCCTCCAAATCATAATAATATATTTATTAAATCACACACTAGCTTCAAAAAGAATAGACATAACTAACAATTTATAGCACGCAATTAACTATAAACTATAACTATAAATTAATATTCCGCATTTAAAAAAGCAGCCTGCCGGAGGCGGCATATAAGCGTTATTAATACATAGGGCGGTAATTATTCTGCACTTACGAATTTTGCATAACAAAAAATAAATTTTTATCATTTTCCATCTCGACAAGCGCATAATAAAAATGCTATTATATAATAAAAGAATTTATAAGAAACGGAGGCGCTGATATGAATAAAATTATAACCATTGCGCGGCAATTCGGCAGCGGAGGAAGGCTTATAGGCCGGGAGCTGGCTCAAAAGCTGAATATACCCTTTTTAGACAACGAGCTGATTACCCTGGCGGCAAAGGAAAGCGGCATGAGTCCCGAAGTGCTCAAAGGAGCGGACGAAAGAGTAACCAACAGTCTGCTTTACGGTCTGGCTATGGGCTATTTCCCGCCCGGCTACGGCTTCAGCACTCCCGAGCCCGGCGGACTGACTATTACCGACAATCTATTTATGATACAGGCGGGTATAATAGCTAAAAAAGCTAAAGAAGGTCCGTGCGTAATAGTGGGAAGGTGCGCCGATTATGTCCTAAAAGAGGACAGCAACCGCGTTAGCATATTTATTTACGCCGATTTAAATGCAAGAGCAAAACGAGCTGTAGATATTTATGGTCTTAAACCGGATAAAATAGAGGATGAAATAAGAAAGCGGGATAAAAAAAGAGGCAACTATTACAACTACTACACAAACAGAAGATGGGATGACTTTCATAATTATCATTTGCTGCTGGACAGCTCTAAACTCGGAATAGAACAATCAGCCGACTTGATAATAAAGTACCTTGAGCTTTTGGAACAATAACTTAGACAATGCAATATAGCGCAATGCGTTTTTGCCCAATGCCTGACGCATCCAGCTTGCCGCGCGGACTATAAAATACGCCCTCAATATATTTGCCCGCCTTTTACGGCCGTCAAGGGGCATTTTGAGCAAAAATCTACGAACGCAGCGCACACTTTCAAAGCTCCGGCTGGCAGCAACGAAATAAGCAAACCTCCTAAATAAACGCAGGCGCGCCCAATTAAAAAGGGCGCGCCCGCTTTTACTCAATATTATTTTGTGCCGAACAGCCTGTCTCCGGCGTCTCCTAATCCGGGAATTATATATCCGTGGTCATTAAGCTTTTCGTCCATAGCAGCCACAAAGATATCTACATCAGGATGCTCCTTCTGCACCCTTTCCACTCCTTCCGGAGCGGCTATAAGATTCATAAGCTTTATCCTTTTGCAGCCTCTCTGTTTTATAAAGCCTATAGCCGCGCTTGCCGAGCCTCCCGTAGCCAGCATAGGGTCTACTACTATAACCTCGCGCTGTTCAATATCCACAGGCAGCTTGCAGTAATATTCTACAGGATTCAAAGTTTCCGGGTCGCGGTACACCCCTATATGCCCTACTTTGGCGGCGGGCACCAATTCCATTATTCCGTCCACCATGCCCAGCCCCGCCCGGAGCACAGGCACGACTGCTATCATGCGTCCCGCAATAACCCGACAGGTGCATTTCTGGATAGGCGTCTCTATCTCCACCTCTTCCAGAGGCAAATCGCGGGTTACCTCATAGGCCATAAGCAGCGAAACTTCGTTTATCAGCTCCCTAAAATCCTTTGCGCTTGTACGCTTATCCCTTATCATAGACAGCTTATGCTGTATAAGCGGATGGTCCATTACAAACAGCTTTGACATAATTATATCCCCTCTTATGTATATTTCTGCGCTCAGCGCTTTAAATACTTATCCTCTATTTGAGAAATTTTATCAACCCTGACCGAATGACGTCCTCCCTGAAATTCAGTATTCAGCCATATATCGGTTATTTTAACGGCCAGGCCGGGCCCTACTACCCTTTCGCCCATTGCCAGAATATTGCTGTCATTATGCTCGCGCGTAGCCTGAGCGCTGAAGCAGTCGTGGCAAAGCGCCGCGCGGACGCCCGGCACCTTATTTGCCGCAATACACATGCCTATACCAGTACCGCAGATTAATATTCCTTTATCAGCCTCGCCTCCGGCGACCGCCTCGGCCACCTGAAGCGCATAATCAGGATAATCCACGCTGGCCGTATCAAAACAGCCGTAATCCTTATAGGGTATCTTATTATCCTCAAGATATTTCAAAATATGGGTTTTAAGCCCATAACCGCCATGATCGCTCGCAACAGCCACCATATTCAAGCGCCTCCTAAACAATATTTTATTTAGTATAGCAAATAACGAAGGTTTTTGCAATATTAATTTTGCCCGATTTATTTAGGCAAAGAAAGCCGGCCAAGTTAATGATTTGTTCACATATATATGATATAATTTATTAGAGATATATACAAGAAAGGGGAACACGGAAATATGAATCAAAAAACATCGGCCGACTACTCCACCATAACCCCTAAAATCAGAGAGCTTGCCCAGATAAGTATGGACAACAGCAATATAGATAAGGAGCTGTACGTCAAGCATCATGTTTACCGCGGGCTCCGCGACTTGGATGGAAACGGAGTACTCACGGGACTTACCGAAATATCGGATATTGTTTCAAGCAAAATACAGGATGGGCAAAAGGTCTCCTGCGAGGGGGAATTATATTACCGCGGCATAAGCATTCAGGATATAGTGAAGGGGTTTATTGCCGAAAAGAGATACGGTTTTGAAGAGGTTACTTATCTTCTGCTGTTCGGCAATCTTCCTACGCGCGACCAGCTCCAGGAATTCAGCGAGCTGCTCGCATATTACCGCACCCTGCCGACAGGCTTTGTCCGTGATATTATAATGAAGGCGCCCAGCAAGGATATGATGAATACCCTGGCGCGCTGCGTACTTACAATGTATTCCTACGACGCCAACGCGGACGATATAAGCATCCCCAACGTGCTTAGGCAGTGCCTTCAGCTTATAGCGCTTTTCCCGCTTTTTTCAGTTTACGGATATCAAGCATACAGCCACTATCACGACGGAAAAAGCCTGTTCATTCATCCGCCTGTACCCGAATTGTCTACGGCGGAGAATATTCTCTATACCTTAAGAGCAGACAGCTCGTATACTGAGCTGGAAGCCAAAATTTTGGATGTAGCGCTGGTACTGCATGCTGAACACGGCGGAGGCAACAACTCCACCTTCACCACCCACGTCGTATCCTCCTCAGGCACCGATACATATTCCACCATAGCCGCCTCCCTGGGCTCCCTCAAAGGCCCTAAGCATGGAGGCGCCAATATAAAGGTAGTACAAATGATAGAAGATATGAAAGCCTCCGTATCCGACTGGGAAGATGAAGAGGAAATAAAAGCCTACCTCAAGGCATTATTAAATAAGCAGGCGTTTGACCGCAGCGGCCTGATATACGGCATGGGCCACGCCGTTTACTCTCTTTCCGACCCAAGAGCAGATATTTTTAAAAGCTTTGTTAAAAGCCTATCTGAAGAAAAGGGCCTGTCCAAAGAATTTGCCCTCTATTCGCTGGTAGAGCGTTTAGCGCCCGAAGTAATATCCAAGGAGCGCAAAATCTACAAAGGAGTCAGCGCCAATATCGATTTTTACAGCGGCTTTGTTTACAGCATGCTTAATCTTCCTCTGGAGCTGTATACGCCTATATTTGCAGTTTCACGCATTGCCGGATGGAGTGCGCACCGCATTGAAGAGCTGGTGAACGCCGGAAAAATTATACGCCCCTCTTATATGAACGTTATGCCAAGGCGAGACTATATCCGTTTGGACGAAAGAAAATAATAGTTTTAATTACGCCTCGGCAGGCGCTCAGACGCATTCAAGGCGGGGCGGCGCGAAGCCCGGCTTCGCCGGGCCAAGCCTGGGATATGCATATGGGAAAGCAAGCTTTCCCATATGCATATCCCAGGCTGAATTTTTGCTTCCATTATGGAAGCAAAAATTTCGCGCCGCCCCGCCTTGAATGCGTCTGAGCGCCTGCCTGCCATTTGCTATAAAGCATCCGGCAGCTCCAAAATATATAAAAACAATTATCCCGTTACCTTTTCTTTTGGTCATACTTTGCCCCCTCAAATTATATATTTAAGTAAAAGACCAATAAGAGGGTGATTGTTTGAACTGCAGCGTCGAGGAACGCGCCATATTACTTGGCAACTACATAGCCGAAAACAACGCGACCGTTCGTACTGCCGCAAATCAGTTTTCAGTTAGCAAAAGCACCGTACATAAAGACGTAACCTACAGACTCAGCAGAATTAATCCGCAGCTTTATGAGAGAGTAAAGCTGGTACTGGATACCAACAAAGCAGAAAGGCATCTCCGCGGCGGCCAGGCTACTCGAAAAAAATACAGAAATCAAAGCTAACAGACCATGCGCACCGCTCTTAAGAGCATAAAATAAACACGGCTCAGGCTATAAGCCTGAGCCGTAAAATTTATATAAAATTGAGACGGGCCTGTAAGCCGAGTTCTGTCGTGAATGACCATCTATCTATTCCCGCCGTTGCCGAACGGGCTTAAGCGATTACCTGGAAGCCGGCGGACAACCGTTAATGCTTCGCTATCAATCTTGCTCCGGATGGGGTTTACAGGGCCTGCAAGTCGCCAAGCAGCCGGTGAGCTCTTACCTCGCCTTTCCACCCTTACCTGCAAAGGCAGGCGGTATATCTCTGTTGCACTCTCCTTGGAGTCGCCTCCACCGGATGTTATCCGGCATCCTGTCCTGCGGAGCTCGGACTTTCCTCGTATTTTCACCGCGGTCATTCGGCCCGCTCAATCTTATTCAACGTAAAGCAGCCTGGCGCAGTTTTCGCATTCCACAATTTCCTTGCCGCTGGAAACCTGCTTGGCCAGAGCGCTGGGAAGCTCCATATTGCATCCCGAACACTTAGTGCCCTCCAGTTTTGCCGTGGGCACTATCCTATGCTGCCGCAGATTTTTATATTTAGCCAGCAATTCGGGAGAAACATCCTTTTCCGCTTCATCCCTTTTCCTGCGCGCCTCCTCAATATCCGGCATAGCCTGCTTAAGTCTTTTTTCATAGGCCTCCTTGCATTGAGCAAATTCATCGCGCGCCTTTGCCGCGCGCTCAGTCATTTCCTTCAGCTTTTTTTCAGTCTGTTCCGCTGAAAGCAATATCCTTTTAACGCTCTCGGTAAGGCCCGCCGCCTTTTCAGAAAGCTTTTTAAGGCGCTTGCTCTCCTCGGCATATTGTTCAAGCTGTTCAAAGCCTCCCTGCACTCTGGCTCCGCATTGCTGTATTTCACTCACCAGCTCGTCGCTCTGCTTCTGCAAAAGCAGCATATCCTGCTTGAGCTTCTGAAGCATTATTCCTAATTTTTTACGGCTGTCGTTAGCACTTTCAAATATCTGCTTAAGCTGATTCGCCTTTTTACGCTCTTCGCAGTTTTTTACCTCTCTCTCCACTCTGTCCGCGTCGAGATCCAACGCCTGATAATCAAGCAGCTTTTTAAAATTCTGGGTCATAATATATACGCCTCCCGTTAATAGCTCTCTGAACAATAAGGGTCTATAAACCCGGCGTCCAAAACAGTTATTTTATATTGTAACTCATTTAGCTCATTTTGTAAATGGCTAATAATGCGCGGAATTATTGGCTGCTCGGTATGGTAATGCCCTGCCTCTATACAGGAAACGCCCGCCGCCTTTAATTTCAGCATATCATGATATTTAAGCTCCCCCGTAAAAAACGTATCCGCGCCCGACGCAATAACTTCATCCGTCATTCCCGAGCCAGAACCGCTGCAAACCGCTATTTTAGCCGCGCTGTCCTTTTGGCCGCGCGAATAGCGCACAAAGGAGGAATGAAGCGTTTTACCTATCCGGCCGGCCAGGCTCTTAAGCCCTTCGGGAGCTATGTTTCCAATACGGCAGCAGTAAACGGTCCTGCCATTAAGCATGCTTTGAGGATAAAAGCCCTCTACATCATGAAGTCCTATAAGCTCGCACAAGCAGTCGTTCACTCCCCCTGCGCAGGCGTCCAGAGGGGTATGCGAGCTATAGAGAGCTATTCCCTCCCGCAGCAGCTTTAAAAGCAATTTCCCCTCATAGCTTTGAGAGGTTACCTCAGAAAGAGGGCGAAATATAAGCGGATGATGGGTAATAATAAGCCCTGCTCCCTGCCGCGCGGCCATATCTATAACCTGTCCGCTAAGCTCCAGAGCGCAAAGCACCTTATCCGTCTCCGCTTCCATGCTCCCCGCCTGAAAGCCCGAATTATCAAAATCTGCCTGAGTACAGCTTGGAGCCAGCTTCTCCATTATATCCACTATTTTCCTTATTTTAACCATTTCAAGCCCTCCCTATAAAACTCCGCTTGTTTTTTCAGCTCGGTTCCCTCGTTCAGGCGCCCGCCCTTTTGCATCTGCTTAAGCGCTCTTTGACATACCTCCAGCCTATATTCCAAAAAACCTTTCATCTCGCAGTCCTGCCTAACCAGCGGCGCCCGCGGCACATATAAAAACATTCCCTTTTCAGGGCTGCGTTTAAGCCCGTCCCACCGGCATTTTATTATCTCGTAAAACCTGGTGCGGCCGTTATGCTCCCGAGCGATTCCCTCATCTAATATTTCAAAGCCCATATCCGGCAGCGCCCCTCTTAACCTATACGCCTCGCTCATGGGCTGAAGAATATACACGCTTTCGAGCACATCGCCATTGTTCAGCATTCCAGCTATAGTTACGCCGCTCAGCCCGGCTATAACCACAGATTGAGCCTCGCCTTTACGCAGAACCTTTAAACCGTCTCCCTGCCGGAACTGCATTTTATTCTCTATATTCAGCCTGCGCGCTAAACTTCTGGCCTTATCCAAAGATTTTTCGCTTATATCCGCAGCTATTACGCTTTGAGCTATTCCGCTCTGAATTAAATACGCTCCCAGCCGTCCATGGTCGCAGCCTATATCCGCCGCGCATTGGCTCTTATCCAGCATGCCTGTTATTTTTTTCTGTCTCTCGGTAAGCCTGAGCAAAATATCCTCCATAAAAAAACGCGGCCTATTTATAAAGCCGCGCGTTTATCATTCAAGAAAATCCCTCAGCTTGCGGCTGCGGCTCGGATGCCGCAGTTTGCGCAGAGCCTTGGCCTCAATCTGTCTTATACGCTCGCGGGTAACGTTAAATTCCTTACCCACCTCCTCCAGAGTCCGCTGATGGCCGTCGTCAATGCCAAAACGCAGGCGCAGCACCTTTTCCTCGCGCGGGGTAAGGGTATTGAGCACATCCATAAGCTGCTCTTTTAAAAGGGTCGCCGTGGCCGCCTCAGCCGGCGCGGGAACGTCATCATCCGGAATAAAATCTCCCAGATGGCTGTCCTCCTCCTCGCCTATCGGAGTTTCCAGCGAAACGGGATCCTGCGCTATTTTCATTATCTCCCGCACCTTTTCAGGAGAAACTCCCATTTCAGCAGCAATCTCGTCAGGCTGCGGGTCTCTGCCTAATTCCTGAAGCAGCTGGCGTTTTACTCGTGAAAGCTTATTAATGGTTTCAACCATATGCACCGGAATGCGTATAGTGCGCGCCTGGTCGGCAATAGCCCTGGTTATCGCCTGTCTAATCCACCAAGTCGCATAGGTGGAAAATTTATAGCCCTTTGTATAATCAAATTTTTCCACAGCCTTAATAAGGCCCAGATTGCCCTCCTGAATAAGGTCCAAAAACAGCATGCCCCGTCCTACGTATCTTTTAGCTATGCTCACCACAAGCCTTAAATTAGCCTCTGCTAATTTTTCCCGAGCCGATTCATCCCCGTTAGCTATACGTGTCGCTATCTCTACCTCCTGGTCGGCCGTAAGCAAGGAAATCTTGCCCATTTCCTTCAGGTACATGCGCACAGGGTCGTCTATGCTGACTGAATCAGGGAGATTGGGTATAACCTCCGGCTGTGTTTCCAAAACCTCTATTATGTTATCCAATTCTGATATATCGTCGCTCGTTACTTTAATGCCCAGCTTTTCCAGCTCGTCATAAATACGCTCGGATATCTCCAAATCATATTCTACGCCCTCAAATAAATCTATTACCTCCGAATAAGTGAGCGCATTTTTAAGCGCGCCCTGGCGCACTTTATTATATACGTCTGCAATGCGCTTATTAACCTCTTCAGACAGGCCGTTATCCTTGAGCTTGTCCATTATATCCGTGCTTTCATTCATTCAAACCCCTCCAAAATTCAATCAGTCCTCAACGCGGAAATTTTTTTATCCAAATCTCCTATATCCTTAAGCAGCTTCTTAAATTCCTCATCCTCCATATAAAGAGAGGAGGACGTATACTGCGCAAGCTGCTCCTGAAGCCTCTGTCTTTCACGCTCCAGCCTGTTTCTTTTCAGCCGTCCTAACGCGTCATTCAAATATTGAGCTGGCTGTATAAAATCGGTATTATCAATATATATAGCCGATATTATCTCGCTTTTTGCCGCATCCGCCGCATAGTAAAGGGAAATTTCCTTAATCCCTATCGGCTCCGAGCGTTCCCTTCTCTCCTTGAGAAGCCTGAATAATTCCTTATGCTCAGGCACGCTTAATAATTCCTCAAGGCCGCTTTGAGAAGCGCTGTCAATAAAAGAAGGATATTGCGTCAGCAGTCTCAGAAGCGCGCGCTCTGCCTGAAGCTGAACATCGGCCGTCTGACGTCTGGCGGCATTATCGCTAAAGCTGGGCCGCGCGTTTATAGCGCCTGCAAGATTCAGCGCAGCTTCGCTCTGCCGCCCGCCTATATTCTTATAAAGCGCCTCCAGGCTGAAGCCTGTTTGCTGGCTTATGCGCTTTAAATACATTTCAGTTTCTATGCTGTCAAAAGCATACTGCGCCACTATTTTGCTTCCTTCAAAGGCCGCCTTAGCCCTGGCTTCATCGCTGCTTAAATCGGCCAGCGCTTCATCTAGAAGATAGTCTATTCCCCATTTGGCCGAATTCATACTATCCGCATAAGCCTGCGGGCCTAATTCGCGCATATATTCATCAGGATCCCTGCCGCCCTCCAGCGCAATCACTCTAACCCGCAGCTTTTCTGCACGCGCCAGCTCTATAGCTCTATGAGTAGCGCTGACGCCCGCCTTATCGCCGTCGTAGGAAACATATATTTCAGGCGCGTATCTGCTGACCAATTTTATCTGATCCCTGGTCAGCGCCGTGCCCAGAGAAGCCACCGCATAATCGTATCCATTGGCGTTAAGCGATATAACGTCCATATAGCCCTCGGATATAATGGCTTTTTTAGCTCTGCTCTTTTTGAGCAGGTTAAGCGAATAAAGATTCTTTCTCTTGTTAAAAACCGGCGTGTCCCCAGTATTAAGATATTTAGGCTCAGTTTTATCCATTACCCGTCCGCCGAAGGCTATAACCTCGCCGTAAGTGTTAATTATCGGGAACATGACCCGGTTGCGGAAAAAATCCCGCGGGCCCGAATCAGCCATAACGCATAAGCCGCTCTCTATCAATTCGGAGGAAGCAAATTCCTTACCTGAAAGATATTTAAAAAGCTCGCTGCGCGCATTGGGAGCATAGCCCAGGCCAAAGCGTTTTATTATTCTGTCCTCCAGCCCTCTGCCCCGAAGATAATTGAGCGCCTCCGCCCCTTCGGGAAGATACAGCAATTCATGATAAAAGCGCGCCGCCTGCCTGTTGGCCTCCAAAAGCCTGGTCTTCTTTTCCCTGCTTATTCCCCGGCCCTCCGTCTGCTCAGGCAACGGCATATTAACTCGGTTAGCCAGGAATTTAACCGCCTCCACAAAATCCAGGCCTTCTATTTTCATTATGAATGTATATACGTTCCCGCTTGCCTGGCAGCCAAAGCAATGAAAAAGCTGCTTGTCCGCGTCCACATGGAAGGAAGGGGTCTTTTCCCTGTGAAAAGGGCAAAGCCCGACATAGCTGCGCCCCGAATTTTTCAGAGTAACATAATCCGAAATAACATCCACTATATCCGCCTTATCCGAAAGGCTCTCAAGAAAATCCTGCGAAAAAAAGGGCATCCGTTTATATTCTCACTCACTCGTAAAAAAATTCACTTAGCTAACATTCGACAAACGCACGGTTTTTCCTGCAAAAAAATTCACAGCTTCAGTATTTGTTCCATGCGTCGGGCATAAATATACGCTTAAATTCGTTTATTGCGTAAACGTCCGTCATGCCGGCTATATAATCGCCCACAGCCTGTTCCCCTTCTTCCTGAGTATAGTGAGGTATTTCCTCGGTATGTTCTATATAATACTCAAACAGCATTCTTACTATCCGCTCGGCCTTTTTTTCCTCTTTTTTAGCCTCGCTTTGGCTGTTGTATATATTATCAAACATAAACTGTCTTAATTCATCCATTACCGTCTGTATTTCAGCCGGCATTTTTATCTCCCCGCCGCCGCTGCCCGCAATCACGGCGCGCACCAGAGTATCTATGCGTTTGCCGTGAGTATTGCCCAGCACGTCCGAAATATGCTTTGGTATATCCTCATCCGAAAGAATGCCCGCTCTTATTGCGTCGTCTATATCGTGGTTAATATAGGCTATCCGGTCGGCGTAGCGTACAATTCTACCCTCCAGCGTATCAGCAGAGCGGCCGCCAGTATGACAGAGTATGCCGTCCCTCACCTCATATGTAAGATTAAGCCCCTCTAATACGTCTACCACCCGAAGGCTCTGCTTATTATGCTCAAAGCCGGCGCTCATAAGCGAATTAAGAGTGCGCTCACCCGCGTGGCCAAAGGGAGTATGTCCTAAATCATGGCCCAGAGAAATGGCTTCCACCAAATCCTCATTAAGCCTCAGGGCCCTGGCTATTGTGCGCGCTACCTGGCTTACCTCCAGCGTATGAGTAAGCCGTGTGCGGTAATGGTCTCCCGTAGGAGAAAGGAATACCTGCGTTTTATGCTTAAGCCGCCTAAAGGTCTTGCTGTGCAGTATCCTGTCTCTATCCCTCTGAAACTCCGTCCGCAAATCGCATTTTTCCATGGGCATTAGCCGGCCCTTAGTAAGAGCGCTCTTGGCCGCATACGGGCTCAAAAACTCCATTTCGGCCTTTTCCAAATCCGCACGCATCCTAATATTCCTCCTTTTTTCCCTATGGCTCTTAATCCTCTCTTTACATTTTATTTGCCCGGCCCTGCATAAATCCGTGAGGAAAAACGCGATAAAACCGGTATATATTTCCAGCAGCAATAAGCTAAAACCAAGAATCCGCCTCTCTGCCGCGGGCTGCGCCCTGAATGCTACGCCTGTTCAAGACTAATATTATAATTAAACGTCCGGCTTAAAATTCCTTTATTTTTAGATATGCAATATAATTTGCAACATACTGATTCATACACCCATATGGCGCTTAAACGACTTTTATTGAATCTTAAAAAAGCGACGAAGGCTGAAATACAAATTCAGCTTATAGAAACAGCATTATCCGACGCTTCAGCGCGGCGCTGCCCTCAATTTTTAAGGCAATCGCTTTAAAAGCACGGTTATTTCGCTTCTGTTATGAAACAGCTGACGCGCGCCTACAAGCTCATAGCATTTTAAAAGCACCTTTTCCGCGTCATTAATCTGCTTAAGAGGATTATTCCCCGTAAGCTTAAGAGTTATAAGCGCAAACCCGCCCTCAAGCAGCATAGGAGCGCAGAGATTGGTTAAAGCCGCAGATTCCGCCGCGTCCATGCGCATATCGTTAAGCAGCAAATCAAAGCTCTGTTCCGAGCGCTTTACAAAATTCTGAGCGGTATCCTGAATGTGCTTTAGCCCCGGCCGGCCCTTAAGCCGCTTATCCAATTCCGCAGGATCTACAGCCGTAACCTCCGCGCCGCGCTCCAGCGCTATCCGGCTCCAGCCGCCCGGTGCGGCTCCCAAATCCAGCACACGGCTTTGAGGCAATATCTGCACATTCATGCACTTTATAGCCTCCTCCAGCTTAAATTCAGCCCGCGAAATCTGCTCCTCTCCTTTATGAAAGCGTATTCTTCCTCCCGCCCAGTCGCTTAAATTTTCCTCCGGACTGGATATACCCAAATACGCCCGCTCCTTTACAACTATGCTTATTATCCTTTTGGGCGCCCTAACGTCTAAAATACGGCCGGCCGCCGTATACCTGTCTGATAATTCCCGGTTTATATCATAGACTTTTAAACTCTGCTTGCCCAGAATCCTGGTCTGCACCGCAAAGCTTAAATCGGGCGGAACATTAAAATTATATAAAGCGGAGCTTATAATCTCGGCCGGCAAAGGCTCGGCTTCAATCTGCACCGGACAGATATGCCTTATAAAAACAGACTTCTTTAACTTCCTAGATAAGTCCTCAAAAGGCAGGCTGCATTCACATAAACAGGTTTCTTCATCCAGCCTTTCTGCAACCCGAGTCAAAGGGTCAATCCGCTTAAGCTCATCTGCGGCATATCTGAAAAAATCCTGTTGACAAGAAAAGATTACCCGATTCATCTCGCACTCCGTAAAATTTTTTATTATTGTACTGCGATTTATACACGCTTGTCAAATTATCTCAGCCAACCAAACCAGTATTACTTCATATCAGGCCCATACAATGATAAATTTCATTTAAAAATTGACAGTAAATACCAGCCCATTTTTATACCAATTAGTGTCTGAATAAAAATAGTTCTTATATAAAAAACTAATATCGAATAAAGACAGATTATATAAAAATATAACCTGAAATCTTTAAATTATAACTGGAGGTAAATATGAAAAAATTTTTGACAGCAATAACCGCAATAGCGGCTCTGGCCCTGGCTACAAGCTCTGTTTCGCTTGCATATGACAATTCCGACGCCGATTGGGGCGTAAAGGTGCAGATTCAGTCGGATGGCAGCGTAAACGTCAGCTATGACGCTGAAAAAGTTAAGGCCACGAAAGAAGGCTGGAACGCCATAAACGCGCACATAGCCATATACGATACTGACCCTGGCTTTACCGCCCAAAGCAAAATGGCTGATTTTGAAGGCGGAGATCAGTTGCATTACCCCTATACTGACGCCGTAGCAGGCAACGGCAACGCCGGCAGAGTAGGAGAAAGCAACACCTATAATATTAAAAAAGGCGCTCTGAACACGCAAACGGCAACCTATCCCTTTGAAGAGGGCAAAACCTATTATGTATATGTTTGCACCAGCGACGGCAACGATTGGTACTGGAACTATAAGCCCACTACCTTCACCTATTCTTTAAGCAGCGAGCAGCCGCCGGCTGATACGGGCGACTTTTCCCTCATAGCCTACGCTTTTGCTACTGCGGCAGGCTGCGGAGCTTTAGCTCTAAGAAAAAAGAAAGATTTTTAAATAAAAGGATTTATTTTTATTCTGGCTGAGCATATGCTCGGCAACATAACCAATATTCGCTTTTATAATGGCAGGACTAAAAAGCTAATGCCATATGAGGAAGAAATTTAAAAACAAAATTGAATAACCTCAAAGTAAATCGGCGGTAAAGAGTAATACTTACCGCCGTTTCATGTATAATGATGATGAAAAAGCTGCAAATTCGTGTTAGAATATAAAATATCCCATAAAAAATCCTATCCAATTTGATTTTGAGACACTAAATTAACGTAATCATGATTGCATCTATTTTGAAAGGAGGGAACCCTTTGGATCAGAACAAAATCCTCCCTTATGTTGAACCGATATTTTGTTTTTGCCGCAAAAGACTGAGCAACCCCTACGATGCAGAGGATCTGGCCAGCGAAATACTTTGTCATGTTCTCATAGGCATGGAAAAATACGACATCCAATCTCTTAACGCTTGGGTCTGGCGGATCGCACATAACCGCTATGCAAGGTTTGCAGAGCACCAAAATAAGATGAGGATGGTTTTATCGGAGGAGCACACCCATTTGGACCCGATATGCGATGACTATTCAGATATTGACGAAGAAAATACAGAATGCAGTTTTGAAGCGGTTTTTCGGTATTTGCATACGCTTTCCGCAATGTATAGGGACATTTTAGTCGATTATTATATTGGTGAAATGTCCGTCAAAGCACTTGCCCAAAAATATAAGCTCCCGGAAACGACCATAAAATGGCGACTGAACACAGGGCGTCAAAAAATCAGAGAAAGGATAGTGACAAATCAAATGGAGAATATTTATAAAAGAATCAACTGGAACACCACCTGCTGCAACGGCTGCATGGATTCCAATAGATACTTGAGCACGCAGCTTTCCCGCGCTATTTGCAAGTCTGCATACGAAGAACCGCAAACCATAGAGGAAATTAGTGTTCGCACGGGAATCCCCGCCATGTACATTGAGGATGAAATCCCACGACTGGAATACGGGGACGCCTTGTGTAAAATCGGAAAAAAGTATGCCGCAAACTTTATTATCTTTCGGCTGCAAGATCGAAAAACGATAGAGGGCGTTTCAGAGTATATGGTAAAAAAGATTGCAAACCGATTTGAGCAATTGCTGCAGAGCGCAGCCGATACCGTAAATCATTTTAACTTTTATGGAAATGACTTTGGCATGGAACGCTTAGGTCATTTTATCATCCCGTATGTTTTAAGAAAAAAAATCGGCACGCTGAAAAGAGATCGTATGCACATGGAAAACGGCGCGTATCCAGTCCGAAAAGACGGCGGATACGGTTGGTTTATCGTAGAAGAAACCGCAGATGAGAGCGAACTGCCCGCTGAATACAATGTGGGTTGTAATGTGGCTGGCAGCGATTATGAAAGCAAAGGCAAACGGTTGGGTCACATATATTATTATTGGATTGCCAAATACTTTGATAATGAAATTTATCATAATGGGGGAATAAGATGGCTGTGTGCAAATGACCTCCTCCAAAAGAATCATGATGGTATTATAAGCAAAGATTCGTTGTCTGATGAAGATGCAGTAAGGCTGATCCAAAAGGGTCTTATTGTGAAAGAGGGAAATAAGTATCGACTGAATTTTGCCTGTTTCACGAAAAAACAATTTGATGCATTTATCTCTCAGTTTTGCATAAATGACGAAGAGCTTGAAAATTTGGTTTTGGAATGGATTGCTTCGGTTCGGAAAAGCTTCTCAAAATTTGTACCTCAACGGCTGGAACCGCAAATCAACCAATGGGTTTCCATATACCTGTTTCAAATTGTCGGATATGTAGCGGACGAATTGATTCTCAAAGGCGTTTTGAAAAAGCCATCCCCGAATCGACCTTTTACAGATGGAGTTTTTTATGTCGCAGGCAAATATATTAACCCATGATGTAAATAACTCTGTCAAAATGGCAAGTACTTGGCGGTTAACATAAGTAAAATGCAAAGTAAAAATACAAACTGAAAAACATCAGTACAGCATAATATGTCGTATAGCTTAGGATGTATGGAAAAAGCACAAACCTCTTCTGAAAGCAATAAAAATGGTGCAGCACTACTTTTGATGCTGCGCCATTTTTTATAAAATACCTGCCTTGGCGTTCCAAAACGGTTTTGCTCCTTAAAGCTGCTTATAGTGTCTTGTGCGGTTTGAATGAAAATGCAGTTTTATCCAAGCAGATTATGTTTAAACAAATAGTACCCTCAGTTTACAGGGAAGACGGTCAGAAGGCATAGAATCTGTCTCCTGCCGCGTTGCTTTCGCTCCTTCGCTCCAAGTACGCCCGGTACATTTTTCGTTCAGGCGCGCTTTACCCGGCGCAATTTTATGCCTTCTGGCTCTGCGGCCTCAAAGAGAGAGAATTTCTTAATTTTCAAGGCAGACCAAGAAAGCGTTGCTTATGAATATGCTGATAGAGTATAACGCAGGAAATGAAGAAATTATAACGTTTTGAGGCGTGTAGTTCCTTCAAAACTGAGGGTACGGCAGACAAAATCAAAAAAATTAAATTTTTTTATTTCAGCATCTTGAAATCATGTCTAAAATATATTATTATATTAACGGCGTCTCCCACCCGGCAGCGGCAGGCGCAGCATGTTCAAAATTTAATTGCCGGGAAACGGAGGCAATATGACTGAAAATACTCCGCCCAATCATATTTAATACCCTAAATTGATAAGGGGATACACGCCTCCAGCGGTCTGATTTCGGCATTTTCTGCGTCATCGTCAATGGGTGTGCGTTCAGTACGCCTCATTCTGCTTCCTTGAAAATGCCGAAATCAAACCTGCCGGAGGTCGAAGAGTCAGGCAGCGGCCGTTTGTGTAGCCTGCAAAGCGCTCGAACGACGTGTACCGGACGCACACGGAGCGAAAAGCAACACAGCAGGACACTCAAACAGCCCTGTCCTGACCGTATATGCCCTTGTCAATTTAGGGGAGGCATGTTCTCTTAAAATAAAATATGAAAGGGGCTTTATTATGCAATATAAAGCGGAAAACATACGGAATATAGCGTTCATGGGACACGGCGGAGACGGAAAAACCACCCTTACCGAATCCATCCTCTTTGGGACGGGCGCCGCGGACCGCTTTGGAAAAATTGAGGATGGCAACACTATAAGCGATTACGATCCCGAAGAAATTAAAAGACATATTTCTATCAGCGCTTCTTTAGCGCCCGTACAGTACAAGGATTTTAAAATCAACATAATAGACTGTCCCGGATACTTTGATTTTCTTGGCGAAACAATCGGCGCTCTTAACGCGGCAGACGGAGCGGTAATAGTTATGAGCGCGGTTTCCGGCCTTAATGTCGGAGCTGAAAAGGCCATGGATATGACCAAAAAGAAAAAGCTGCCCAGGCTTATTTTTATTAACCAAATGGATAGGGAAAATGCAAATTATTTGAAGGTGCTTACACAGCTGGAGGATAAATACGGTACAAGCATCGCTCCCATACAATATCCCATAATGCAGAATGGAGTTATGACCGGCTATGTAGACGTTGCCTCCAATGTATCATATAAATTTAACGGAAACAAGCTGGAAAAAATCGATACGCCCTCCGATATGGCAGACCAGCTTGCAGACGCGCGCGGCAGACTTATTGAAGCGGCTGCGGAAAACGACGAAGAACTATTGGAAAAATATTTTTCCGACCAAGAGCTTACGACTGACGAAATAATTAAAGGACTGCTTGAAGGCGTGCACAGCGGCAGCACAGTACCCGTCTGCGGAGGCAGCGCTTTAGAAAGCAAATGCACTAATTTTCTATTGGATAATATCATATCTCTTTTCCCCTCCTGCGCAGGAAAAAAATACCCCTGTAAAAAGGACGGTGCAGACGAGGAAATAGCCTGCGACCCTGACGGCAGCTTTTCCGCACAGGTTTTTAAAACCATTACCGACCCATTCGTCGGGAAGCTGTCTCTATTTAAGGTTATTTCAGGCGTTATAAAATCCGACACCCCGCTTTACAATTCAAATGTTGAAAAGCCCGAAAAGGCGGGAACAATATACACAATGAGAGGAAAAAAGCAAATTCCTGAAGAAGAGCTTTACGCCGGAGATATAGGCGCCGTGGCCAAGCTTCAATACACCCTTACATATCATACGCTGTGTACGGAGGCTGATAAAATTATATTTCCCATACCCGATATTCCCCATCCTTCTATAACAATGAGCGTCTTTCCCAAAAAGCAGGGCGATGAGGATAAGGTTTTTAACGGTCTCCGCCGTTTAGAAGAAGAGGACGTGACATTTAAGCTTTCCAAAAACGAGGAAACTAACGAAATGCAGATAAGCGGTTTGGGAGAAATGCACCTCGATATAATCTGCAAAAAGCTTAAAAACAAGTTCAATGCAGAAATAGTGCTAAAAGAACCTAAAATTCCTTATCGTGAAGCCATAAAAAAAGCTGTTAAAGCTGAAGGCAAGCATAAAAAGCAGTCTGGCGGGCACGGACAATACGGACATTGCTGGATAGAATTTGAACCTATTGCCGATGGAGGCGCAAATTTTGAGTTTGTAGATAAAGTAGTGGGAGGAGTAGTGCCCAGGGCTTATATTCCCGCCGTAGAAAAAGGGCTTCTGGAATGCGTAAAAAAAGGCGTTCTGGCCGGATATCCAGTAGTAAATTTACGCTGCACGCTTTACGACGGCTCCTACCACGACGTAGATTCTTCAGAAATGGCCTTTAAAATTGCAGCATCACTAGCATATAAAAAAGGACTCAAAGAAGCTAACCCTGTTTTACTGGAACCCATATATCACGTTGAGGTAATAGTGCCTGATGAATATATGGGCGATATAATAGGAGATTTAAACAAACGCCGCGGCAGAATACTGGGTATGAGCCCAGTTGAGGCCGGACAGAAAGTAGTAGCCGAGGCGCCATATGCCGAAATGCTGAAATACTCTACAGACCTGCGTTCTATGACTCAGGCAAGAGGAACGTTTGATATGCGCTTTGAGCGCTACGAGGAGGCGCCGCCAAATATAGCGGCTAAGGTTATACAGGCGGCTGAAGCCCAGTCTGAAGAATAATAATCAGTTTTACCGGCCGCTTTTAACAGCAAAACCGCGGATATAAAAATTCTGAGAATTTTTATATCCGCGGTTTTATTTTGCCTTTGATAAAAAAACAGCCCCGGGACAATACGCCGGCGTTTGCGGCCTGAAAGGCCGCAGGCCGGGCTTCGCCCGGCCCAGGCAGGCGCTTTGCGCCTGCCAAACGCCGGCGTATTGTCCCGGGGCTGTTTTATTTAAAAAGCTTTAATCATCCTGTTTCAGGTACGACATAATCCTTATGAACATAACCCCCGCCATCCTCAAAGGTGTCGCTTTCCGAATACATAACCTTATACCAATCTCCCTCTTCTCCTATAACAGTAAGCACAATTCCATTATATACGGCAACTACTACATCCGCCTCTGTAGAAGGCTCCTTTCTTATATTCAGCCTTCCGGTATTACTGCTGAGGCTTACCCTGACTTTTTCAGGCAAGCTGCTTTGAGTAGGAGCAGTAGTATTAGGAGCGGTAGCCGACGGGGTCTGAGGCGAGGCCGTGGGCGTCTCCGCGCCTGATTGATTAGGATCGGGCCATACCAGCTTAGCATGAATTATCGTGCGGTTATCAGTAGCCGAATCATGACAGGTAGAGAGCGTCAATATCCTGTCGTTAGCAGTAAAGGTCGTGGGATTTGTATATTTCCCCAATGACTGAACCGTATTGCACCAATTAAGGAAAGAATCATCTGAAACAAAGCCGACCGTCCTGTATTCCTCAGCATCCTTATCCACGATATATGCAGCAAAAATCTCATAACGGTATGAGCCGTAAAGAGTATCCAAATATATACGGTTATTCATCTTGATAAAGTCGGGATTATTGCCTACATAGTTTTTCAAATTACCGAACATCGTTTCATCTTTCATATTATGCCCGTGTATAACAATATTGCGGCCTATTGGGTTAATAGAGCTTTTATCGCTCATAAAAATAGCCCCGGCCTTTCTGGGCTTGCCTTCATAATCGTGAGTTTCGTAATAGCTGCCCTCACTTGTCTGACAAACGGGATAGCTTATTTTTAAACCTGGCACATAAATAAACGCTACTACGTCCGGATTAACTTCCTCATGAAGCTGCCATATGGTCTCCACCTGATTTACATAGCCATATTCCTTATCACTTTCAGTCGGCGGAATAATAGTGCCCGGCTTTTCATCCTCAACCGCATCCAGAGGCGGAATATAGTCGGTAGGAAAATCATTCCACTCCTGCACAGTTTGGTCAGGCGCAAGAGTCGCGTTGGGGTCCGCCGCAGTAAAGGTTCTCCCCTCATTGACGGCGTCATATACTCCGGCAGCAGTACTATCGTCTATCTTTTTAATAGCCACCGTATAGCCGCAGAAGCAAATGCCTACTACTAAAACCACCGTTACCGCATTATAAATAAACAGGCTGCTTTTTCTCTTTCTGCTTTTACTCTTGGAAGCCGCCGGCGAGCCGGCATTTCTGCTCTCACCCTGCTTTTTCCGAGAATTCCTATTTGAAGGCATTAAATTAATCACATCCTTAAATTAATACTATATATATTATACATTATTTTCGTCAAAAAATAAATATCATTTAATTACAATTATATTACGCACACGGCAATTTTCTGTTAATTGTTCTCATCATCAATCGATTGAGTCGCATTTGCTTCCTCTTTCTGTTTCTTATTTCTATAATAATTATATACGCTTTGTCCTACAAACCAGCCTACTGCCAAACATAATATAGTAACTATTACCCAGGTTTTACTAAGCCATTTACCCAAAAAGGTCATAACAGGCAAACCGGTAACTACTCTGCCTACAACTCTGTCATAGGTAACAGGAGTGCTGTCGGCAAAAAGATTGGCATCTCCTTTAGTAGTCATTTCGCCCGTTTCGGCATCTATCGCCTTAATCCTATGCGTATTAATTTTGCCATAAATATGAGGATCTGTAGAATAAAACGCAATCACATCGCCTACCGCTAATTCATCCTTATCCACAGTTTCTATTAAAATATACTCGTCCGTCATGTATGTAGGCTCCATGCTGCCTGATATAAGCTTAAGCATCCCATAGCCAAAAACTTTCGGAACCTTATTGTTAGCCTTTGCCGCCAGTACGAAAACTATGAGCATAATCAGGATAATTATGATAACCCAGCTTATTATATTTAAAACCTTTTTAAATGTACTCATATTCCGGCATTCCTTTAACAGATATTTATAAATGAATAAATTCCTTTATATTATTTAATTATAACACCTATAAAAGGCATAAGTCAATTAACAAGTTTGCCGTCATGACCTGGTCTGCGCCCCTCAAAGCGCGCTTAGACGACATACACAGACGCACATGGAGCAAAAGCTACGCGCATCAGGCGGCATAGCAGTACGGTCGGGCCGTGCAGCTTCTTGTAAACTGATGATAATGTTGGATAAAAAATTTAAACAAAGGGGCGCCCCGCCCTCAAAGTGGGGCGCACTTATTTTTATTATAAAACAAGCTTTAATAATTATCCATATGTTAATCGTAATCTGCAAATATTAGTATGCGCCCCTGCCGCCCGGCGCGAACCAGCTCCAAAAGCGCCTTGCCAGACTGCCCGTCCGCGCCCGTGCGGCAATATAAATCCCGCCCGCGCCCCGGCGCCGCAGCGTTCAGCAAAAGCAAAACTTTAATTTTTACGCGACAAAATAAAATCCGCAAGCTGAAGAAGAAAATCCGCACGCTCATATGCAGCCAACGCCTCCTTGGCCCGCAATATATGCTCCTCGGCCGCCTTACGCGCCTCCTCCACTCCGTATAACGCAACATATGTGGCCTTTTTCTCCTGAGCATCCTTGCCCAGGCTTTTCCCCATTTCAGCCTGACTTCCCGTAACATCCAATATATCGTCGGTTATCTGAAAAGCCATACCTATATTCGCGCCATAGATTTTCATGCCATCCAGCGCATTCTCAGAAGCGCCCGCTGCCGCGCCGCCTGCAAGCAAAGCGCCGGTTATCATATCCGCCGTTTTGTGCTCATGTATATATCTGAGCATATGTGAAGATATTTCCTTGCCTTCATTAGAAACATCCTCCCATTGCCCTCCAACCATTCCTTTTATTCCAGCTGCGCGGGCTATATGCCGGCACGCGCGCAGCCCGTTATTATCCAAAGCGGCTTCCAGCATAATTTCAAACGCATAGCTTAAAAGCGCATCTCCGGCTAAAATAGCCTTAGCCTCTCCAAACACTATATGACTGGTCGGCCTCCCGCGTCTTAAGCTATCATTATCCAAAGCCGGCAAATCGTCGTGTATAAGCGAATAGGTATGTATCATTTCTATTGCGCAGGCGTAAGGCATGGCCTTAATAACATCCCCTCCCATAATCTCGCATGCATTTAGCGCAAGAGCGGGCCGCAGACGCTTGCCGCCTGCCTGGACGCTATAGCTCATTGCCCTAAGCAGCTCCTCGGGTACAAGGGGATTAAAGGCCAGATAACCCTCCAGCGCCTTTTTAGTCAGCTCACCATATCTGGCTAACTGAGCCTTAAAGCAATTCACTCTCATTTTCCTCCTCTTCTTCAAACGGAACAGCCTTTAAAACTCCATCCTCTTTTTTCAGCATTTCCAGCTTGCCCTGGCATTGGCTCAAATATTTTTCGCATTCTATTATTAATTTGGATGCGCTTTCCGAAGCCTTTATAGAGTCCTCAAGAGATACGTTATCCTGCTCCAACCCGGAAATAAGCCTTTCCAGTTCAGCGATAGCCTGCTCAAAATTAAATTTCATAAATTTTATCGCCTTTCCCCGTCATAATTATCCATTTATACGACCTTATTTTATCCCTGCAGCTTAATAGCAGGTACTTCTATGACTCCGGCTCTGATTTTATTACCCGTGCCTTAAGCACGCCTTCCGCCAGCCTTATATCCAGTTCCGCCCCGTCCTCCGTCTGTTCTGGCGCTTTAATAAGCCGCTGGCCCTCAAATACAAGCGCATAGCCCCTTGAAAGCACGTTAAAAGGATTTACCGCATCCGCCCTCCCCCGCAGTCCGTCAAGGCGCAGCCGGCTACTAGCCAAAATTGCTTCCAAACTCTTAAAAAGCCGACGGCTATACGCCGCAATTTCCGCCTGCCGGGACAACACCAGTTTTTGAGGATTAAGCAGCTCGATATTACGTTCTACTAAACGAAGCCTCTGAACCGCATTAGCCAGCCTGTTCTCAGACGCGCTCAGCGCCCGCCTCCGACATTCATTCAGCTTTCTCTCCAGTTCGTCCCTCTCCCGGACGGCCAGTTCCGCCGCAGCGCTGGGAGTAGGCGCACGCATATCGGCCGCCAGGTCGGTTAAAGTATAATCTGTTTCATGCCCTACCGCTGAAATAACCGGCACCGGACAAGCCCTGACCGCACGCACTACCCTTTCATCATTAAAGGCCCATAAATCCTCCACGGAGCCTCCGCCGCGCCCCACTATAATGACGTCCACATCCTGGTCGGATATATATTTCAGGCCGCGCACAATGCTTTCAGGCGCGTCCTCGCCCTGCACCAGCACAGGCGCAAGCAGAATGCTTATATTATTGAAACGCCGGCGGGAAACAGTTATAATATCCTTTATAACCGCTCCAGTCGGAGAAGTGACTACCCCTATACGGCTTGCAAAATAAGGCAAAGGACGCTTCAATTTCTCATCGAACAGCCCCTGGGCGTCCAATTTACTTTTTAACTCCTCCAATTTAAGAAGTATATCTCCGCGGCCCGCTTTTTTAACTCCATATATATATAGCTGGAACTTGCCGTCTCTTTCATAAATGCCCGCGTCGGCCACAACCTCCACGAGCATTCCGTCATAAAGCTCAAAATCCAAAGCATAGTTATACTGCCTGAAATAAGAACAGCTCACCGCCGATTTCTGGTCCTTAAGCGTAAAATATATATGGCCTGAGCTGTGCTTCTTATAACCGGCGATTTCTCCGACGACCGAAATCCCGCTCAGCACAGGATCCTCTTTCAGCAGGCTGTTAGTATAATTGTTCAATTCCCAAACGCTTATGCTTCTATGATACATTTTATTCGCCCTTTGCAAGATACATATATCTGGCTCTCGCCAGCAGCGCCGTGCCTACGGCATTATCCGAGCTAAGCCGGGGCTGCGTAAAATATACCTTTATGCCGTCGTATTTTTCGCCCAAAATACTTTGAAGATGCGAACGCAGATATTTGCTTGAGGCTACGCCGCCCGTAATAAGCACATCAAATACCCCTGTTTTTAAAGCGGCGTTATAAATCAAAGTAGAAAGCGCCTCGCATACTGCGTACATAACCCCTTCGGCTACAGTAGTTTTATCAACTCCATTATTCAGAGCCCGAAGCGCCGCAGTTTCAGTACCTGAAAAGCTGCATTTTTCA
Source organism: uncultured Eubacteriales bacterium (assembly GCA_900547955.1). Lineage (GTDB taxonomy): Bacteria > Bacillota > Clostridia > Christensenellales > QALW01 > Neochristensenella. The sequence continues at coordinate 57,096 of URIR01000002.1, forward strand.
GTATCCGCATAAGAGGGGATGCGTATTCGCCTGCCCTCCTGAGATATAGCCAATTCATCTATATATTTGCCCGCAGGAAAAGAAAAGCCCATTTTAACGCCCAGCCTATCAAGAAGCTGACCGGCGCTTATATCCCCTGTACCCGAAATAATCGTGCATTCAGGCTGATTTTTTATTATTTCACAATTTAATACCTCGGTAGTTCCGCCTGAAAGATGAACTGCAATAAATTTATTATGCTTCAGAGCGCAACCGCTTAGAGCAGCCATAACATGCCCTCTTTGATGGTCGGACATATAAAGCTCTATGCCTAAGGCCTGAGCTACCATTTCGGCCATGCGCACGCCCGCGTAAAACACAGGCATATACGAGCCCTGACAGGCCCTGGGAGTAGCGCTTACGCACATGCATTGCGGATTTTCCCCAATATCCTTAAGTAAATTGCCGTAAAGCATGGGCAACGCATTAACATGCTGATAAAAGCCCTCGCTCTGCCTTAAGCCTCTCTGGCCATCAGGCACATTAAGCAATTTCCGCTGGTCAGAAAGCAGATTCCCGTTTTCATCCACAGCCGCTATAGACGTAGTATAACAGCTTGTATCAATACCTAAAAAAATCATAACTCCTTAAAACAGGCGTTCAGAATACCATTAATATAGGACGGCGATTTATCATTGCAATATTTCTTAGCCAGTTCCACAGCCTGGTCTATAGAAGTCTTGGGCGGAACGTCGTCAATAAACAGCATTTCGCAGACCGCCAAGCGCAGTATGGCCATATCAGTACGCGGCAAACGTTCAGGCGTCCAATCAATCAGCTTATCAGATATGGTTTTATCAATACGCGCCCTATTCGACTTAAAGCAGTCCAGCACGCCGTTTATATAAAGCAAATCCGCATCGCCGAACTGCTCCGCGTCAAACAGCGCAGCATACCCCTCGGGCGGAGTCTGATTATCAAAGGACAGCTCAAACAACAGCTTGAACGCAATTTCCCTGGCTTCTATACGCCCCATTTTACAGCTCCTTTAAAAAATAATAAGCAGCTTTTTACTACTCTTTAAAAGCCACAACAAACATATTAACACAATTCCTTAAATTTCACAATTAATTTATACTGAGATGCAGGCAGTAAAAACAATATTTTAAGAAATTACGATTAAAAACAAGCAGCGCGTATGCCTGGAAGAATATTTTTATTATCCCGCGCATAAAGGAGCCAGGGGGGCGGCGCGGAATTTTTGCGCCCTTTCAGGGCGCAAAAATAGAGCGCAGCCAATATGCCGCGAAAGCTTGCTTTCTCGGTATATTGGCTGCGCTGGGCCAGGCTTCGCCTGGCTCCGCGCCGCCCCCTGGCTCCTTTATGCGCGGGATAATAAAGAGCCGCTTCGTGGTAAAAAAAACGGCCGTCCCAAAAGAGGACATACGGATAGCAGACATGGACATAACGCGCGGACGGTCATGCCTCTTTTTTCACCCCTATAAAAAGTATTTAAAGCACGCATTCCAGCTGGCAGTCAAACGGCTCTTTTTCAACATGTGATTGATTATACTCAGTTGCTTCTATACATCCCATACTTCTATAAAACTCTTGACTTTCTACCGCCGAATGAGCGGAAATATATAATTTTTTTGCTGAATGCGCTTTCGCCCAAACCTTTGCCGCATTGAAAAGCACTTTGCCTATTCCGCATTTTCTCATATCCTCTGAAACATAAATATTGGTTAAATCAAGATACTGATGCGCGCTGCCAAACAGATTGCTTTCCACAGAAACAAAACCTTTAAGTTGGTCATTATAAAAGGCGGCATAAACAAAGCCACCCGAGCGAACCGTTTTCTGTAAATTTAAAACCAATTCTTTATAGTCAGCTTCCGTCCATTCGTCAATAAATGGAGCGTCCTCTACTGTCTACTGTCCGTTATGTTTACGCCAACACTTTGCGACTACCTGATGACGTATAAAATTAAGAAAGAGTTGTCTGCAAATCTCATTTTCCAATAAATTTCTATATGTCAGCATTTTCCTCTCCATGTTAAATCCTCATTATCGTTCTATTGAAACCGCTAAAATTATAGCATACAAAGAAAAGCGCATCAAGCTGGCCCTATCCCTCAGTATAATTATACTAAGGGCTAGTTTGCTCACTAACCGCTTGCGAGCGGTGGTACTGCTACTGCCTGACGACGGCCGCATGCTCTCCGAGAAGAACGCGTCGGCAGGCCGTTTACAGATGATATTACTAAAGCTGGAGGCTGTCAATAGATTGGCTGCGCCTTGCCTGCGGCGCCCTTGACAGCTTCCAGCTTCATTACTTTGCGGAAACCAAGAGGTGCTTAATCCCTCTCTCTTTCGGAATGTATTCTTTTTCAGGAATACTTTCCTGGCAAATAGTTTACCGCTTATTTATTCTTCTTTCTTCTTGCCGCAATTACACCCGAGCCCGCAGCCGCGGCCAGCGCAAAGGCTAAAGTAGCAAAATCGCCGTTATTATCGCCCGGCTTATCTGTATTCCAGGCATAGCCGTAAGCGTCCTTAAAGGCGTCGGCATATTCATCTGTTTTTTCGCCTAAACCCGATATATCAACGCCTTTTTCTTCAGCCTCAGCCAAAAGCGCATAAAGCTCGGTTATAGCATCCTTCCATGCCTCTTCATTTTTCTTATCCATATCCGCGCCGAATAAATCAGCTAAAGCGGCGTCCATCGCCTCTATTAAAGCGGCCACCGCATTATACTCGGCCAGCGCCGCGGCATAAGCTTCCCCGTAATTCTCTCCCAGCTCAGGATTAGCAGTAAGCAGCGCGCTTATTGAATCCAAAACTGCTTTAGCGTCATTATAATTAGACGCGTTAATGCTTTCAGGCAGCCGAGCTAAAAGCGCCTCCAGTTCCTCCGCAGTACCGTCCGGTTCTTCAACAGGATTTTCTCCCGCCTTATACAAAAGCGCGCCCAATCCGTTTAAGGAAATAACCGCCGTCTTATCCGTTCTGCTCTGGAAAAATACGCCGGGCTCCCAATAAAGCGTATACTCATCGTTAGAATGGTCAAAGTTGCCCTTAAGCTCTTCGGAATTGCTGTTACCTATGCGGGTAACGGGAATGCAGAGATAACCATCAAAGCCGGCGGGTATAACAACCTGATAACGGCTCATGGAATAAATAACCTCCGCTCTCTGCGCCTGGCCGTCTCTGCTGACTAAATATATTCCGTCGCATCCCTCGGCCTCGCCCGTGAGATAGAAGTTGCCGTCCGTACCGCCGCCGTTCCAGCGATATCCCTGGAAGCCCAGACTGGATTCGCCTGCATAGTTGGTTATATCAAATACCAGGCTGGACGCGGCCCTTTTAACATTAAGGTCAAAGCTATCTCTATAATCCCCTTTATTTCCATTATAAGCGTCAAATTTAACCTCAGTATACTGACTTTCGCCAGCCGAAGCGGCAATTATAGGCTTATTTAAATCGCTTAGCATAATCATCTGGTCGGCGTCAAAAATTGTTCCGTCAGCATGTCCGTCTTCAAATGTAAATGTAAAGCCCGGCACGTCATGCCATTCTTTAGTGGTACCGTTGTAGTAGCTCATATAAACATAATAGGTAGTACCTACTGTAAAGGTAAAATGGCTGTCCAAAACCTGAACACCGTCCACCAAGCCGTTGTCGTCTGTCATGGAGCTGGGACCAATTCTCCAAAGGGAGGAAGGAACTACATTATTTAGGCGCTTTATCGTGCCATCCTTATTACCGTTATCCTTAGGCTCAGTATATATGCCCATTTCTGCCCAGCTCGCTCCTTCAAAAGGCGTAAAATAAATATTGGCTGTCATATTTGTCGTATCGCAGTCAACATATATTTCTCTTTCAGGCTGAGTATACTCGCCGGGATAAGTAAACTCAAAGCATTTGGAAATTTCCCATGCACTACCATTTACAGGGGTTGCGAGATATGTGTAATACTTTTGACCGGGAACAAATTCAAAATAATCCACCAAATCGACCTTGTCTAAGTTGCCCACGGTACGGGAAGAGCTGTTCACATCGCTTCCTCCGCGCTTCACCCGGCCATCATTGAGGCTGTCTCCATAGGTATTCCATATATCCCAAAACCCTCTTTATCAGGTTTTTCGGTTAATAAGAACATTTCCACCCATTGAGTGCCGGACGGCGGAGTATAATTAAACGTAGCCGTGCCCGCCTCTTGGTCAAAACTGACGCTTATCTGCCAGTCAAAGCCGTCCGCTGCCGCAGCCGGGATAACCGCCAATCCCAGAAGCATGCAAACGGATAAAAGAATTCCAAGAAACTTTTTCATTTATGTAGACTCCTTTCATTTTGTTAATAATATTTTATCGTTTTTTGACGAAATAGTAAATGCTCAAACTTATCTTTTTCGCGCATTAAAGTAGCACTATTCTAACTTTTGGCAGTAAAACTATGTTAAATTTAACCTTTGATAAATAATGAAATTACAGTATAATACGCCGTAGATTTCTGCTTAAAACATTCTTTTGCCGCAGATGAAGCTGATACGCTTGTAAAAAGCGTTTACGCTAATTGCGCCTCCTATTAAAAATAAAAAAAGAGAAGCGTTGCCGCTTCTCTTTGCGAAAATACTCTTTAAAAATATTTTCGTAAACACCTCTTAATATTACTTAGAGGTTCTCTCATAGGATTCGATCATGCGCTTAACCATCTCGCCGCCGATAGAACCAGCCTCGCGGGAAGTTAAATCGCCGTTATAGCCCTGCTTGAGATTAACTCCCACCTGCTTGGCAACCTCGTTCTTAAGGTTGTTCATAGCCTGCTTCGCTTCGGGTACAACCAGCTTATTGCTTCTAGCCATTTCTTTTTCACCTCCTGGTCATTATTTAATGAATATCGGTATAAATATAACTTACTTGTTGCCGCGCTGATACGACTCGATCATCCTGCGAACCATCTCGCCGCCTACGCTGCCGTTCTGCTTAGCAGTCAGATCGCCGTTATAGCCCTGCTTCAGGTTTACTCCCATGGAGCTGGCCACTTCATATTTGAAGTTGTCCATAGCCTGCTTCGCCTCGGGAACCACAAGTTTATTGCTTGACGCCATTTAAAATTCACCTCCTTAAGAAGTTTCTGATATTATTTTGCTATATTAATTTAGAAATATTACAGGTAATTTATAGAAAATTCATTTTTCTTAAATAATGCAAGAAATCAAATTTACACGCATACAATAAATAATATAAAAAACAGCCGAACGGAGGCGCAACCATGAGTGAAAGGTATACCGATTTAAGACAGAAGGAAGTAGTAAATCTATGCGACGGCAAGCGATTAGGCTGCATATGCGACGTTATAGTAGATGTGTCCTGCGGAAAAATAGAGGCTATAGTAGTGCCGGGACAGTGCGGGATATCATCTATTTTTAAAGGCGGCAAGGATATTATAGTCCCCTGGAACAAAATCTGCAAATTCGGAGAGGACGTAATACTGGTGGACGTCAGCGGCTTAGGGCTGCGCAAGGGCTGACGTCTATTTTAAAATAAGCAATTGCTATTACTGCCTGATTTTTACAAAACTTCAGCTTTTTACATATCGATTTATATCCGTAGTTTGCTGTAATACTACTACCCTCAGTTTACAAAGAAGACGGCCAAAAAGCATAAATCTGCGTCCTGCCGCGTCGCTTTCGCCCCAAGCGCGCCCGGGTTTATTAAATATGCCCATCAACAGAGGATTGCAACGCAGGATTACAGCGTTTCCGAAGCGTTCGGACAAGTTAAATTTTAAGGCATACGATAAAAAAGGCCCGCGCCGGCGCCGACGCTATATAATAAGCAAAAGTTCTTACCGTTACCTAGAAGAATAAATGTTCTTCTAGGTAAGGCCGACACAATATATTCAGAATAAACGCCATACATATTATCGACAAATAATTTTTGAAAAACAATTGAATGTACCCGGCGTCAAAAAATTTACGTTGAAATTAAACGCGCCATGATGTATAATTTAAACTGTCTAAATACTGGAGTATTCCTCAGTTTTAACATACAACAGAACGGAGAAAAAATTTACGGAGGTTTTAAGAATGAACAAAAGTATTCTTTACAAGCTGTCTTATGGATTATACGCTATAGGCGCGCAGGACGGAGCGTGCATAGCCAATACTGTATTTCAGATTACCAGTACGCCCGCCGTTATTGCCCTGAGCATGAATAAAAACAACGCGACTCACGACCTTATCCAAAAATCCGGACGTTTTTCAGTATCTATTTTAAACGAGGACGTCCCGTCCGAGATTATCAGCACGCTTGGCTTTGCCTCGTCCAGAGATACCGATAAATTTACCGGGCTGCCCTGGAAGAAAATAAACGGACTGCCCGTATTGGAAAAAGGCAGCTCTGGTTATCTGTTATGCGAAGTGATATCCTCATCTGATTTAGGCACGCATACCGTATTCTTCGCAGCCGTTCAGGAAGCCGAAGCTGTTCAAGAGGGCCGCGTTATGACTTATGAATACTATCATAATGTAATAAAGGGTAAGGCTCCCAAAAACGCGCCTACCTATCAGGAACCCGAAATGGCGCAGGAGACCGGATATGTATGCACAGTTTGCGGATATTTTCATAAGGGCGAACTGCCTGAAGGCTTTAGATGCCCCGTCTGCGGCATGCCAGCGGACAAATTCAAAAAAGTGCCGTAATATGCTGATTAAATAGGATTTCAGCGCAGAAAAAGCCCCAGGGGGGCGGCGTTGGGCAGGCTTATTAAGCCTGCCTGGGCCGGGCCTAAGGCCCGGCCCGCGGCCGAAGGCCGCGCAACGCCGCCCCCCTGGGGCTTTTTCTGCGCTGAAACCTGCGTCCGTTAAAAACGCCCAGCCAGCGCTGCATTTTAAAATCTGCGCAATATATTGCCAATAACGGGCAAACTCTTAAACTAACGTTTCCCCTTATTCCTCGTTGTCCTCAGCGTCGTCGCAACAGCACTCATCATCGTCACAGCAGCAGTCATCGTCGCAGAAGCACTCGTCCTCATATTCGTCGCCGTAAATAGCCGCTTCGGCCTCAGCCAAATCTCCGTCCAGTTCATCCACATAAGCTCCCAGCTCGTCAATGGATTCCTGATGGTCCTCAAGGTCAAAGGCTATAAGCTCCAGCGCATTAACTATTTCTGAAATAAGCTTTCCCTCGGTAGTATTGGTGTCAAAATTGGCTCCCTCGATAAGTCCCTTAAGATAAGCAACCTTCTCATTAATAATCATGTTAATTTTTCTCCTTTATATATTAATATTTACACGCGCTCCATGTATTCTCCGGTACGGGTATCCACACGGATGGTATCCCCAACGTTTACAAACAGAGGCACAGGGCATACATAGCCCGTTTCCAGCGTAGCCTGCTTAGTTATATTAGTAGCGGTATCTCCGCGCACTCCCGGCTCCGCATCCACAACCTTCAGCTCCACAAAATTCTCCGGCTCAACAGAAAAAGCCGTGCCCTTATAAAATTTTATATTAACATTATCATTCTCTTTCATAAAAGGCAGCGCGCTCTCCACCTCCGACTTATTAAGGGGAAGCTGGTCGTAAGTTTCGTTGTCCATAAAATAGTATATCCCGCCGTCCTCGTATAAATACTGCATTTCCTTGCGCTCTATATGCGCAAGCGGATATTTATCCGAAGGATTAAACGTGCGCTCCAGCACCGCGCCTGTCATTACGTTTTTAAGCTTGGTGCGCACAAACGCGGCTCCCTTGCCCGGCTTAACATGAAGAAAATCCACAATAACAAATACGCTTCCGTCTATCTCCACCGTAACGCCTTTCCTAAAATCACCCGCTGTAATCATCTCTTACCTCCGTATTATAAAATTATTAAATTATTATCCGACCGCGTAATATCCTCATATCCGCTTTCGGTTATAAAACACATGTTTTCTATGCGCACGCCGCCAATATTGGGAATATATATGCCCGGCTCAATGGTAACCACATTCCCGGGAAGAAGCATGCCGTCCCGTTTGTAGGAAAGTACCGGAAGCTCATGAATCTCAATTCCTACGCCATGGCCCAGCCCATGCCCGAAATATTCGCCGTATCCCTGCTGTCTGATATAGTCGCGTGCAATAGCGTCAATTTCCCTTACGCCCGCGCCCGGCCTTAAAAATTCCTTAGCCCTCTTATGCGCGTCCAATACGATATTATATATTTTCCGCAATTCATTCGGCGGCTCGCCAACCGCCACCGTCCTGGTCATATCCGAACAGTAGCCGTCCTTTTTCGCGCCGAAATCCAATGTAAGCATATCCCCGCGTTTTAGCTTATACTCTCCGGGCTGAGCGTGAGGCTTTGCCCCGTTTATTCCCGCGGCGGCTATAGTCTCAAAGGCAAAACCGTCAGCGCCGCTTTTACGCATTAAATATTCTAATTCCGAAGCTATATCCGCTTCGCTCAAGCCGGGCTTTATATACTCTAGCAGCTTATTAAAAGCCGAATCGGTAATATGTTGGGCACGCTTTATCGCGTCCAGCTCATTTTTGTCCTTAACCGCCCTCTGCTCCCTAAGCATTTCTCCCACGGGCAGAAACTGCCCCTGCGCATCCCTGGACAATTCCATATAAGCCGCCAGGCTTAAGGACAAATCCTGCACGCCCACGCGCTTAAGGCGCATATTCTTTATAATCGTGCCCGCCTCTTGCTCTAAAGAATAATTAACCTCTCTTATTTCAAACTGCTCCTGGGCGCGCTGAGCCGCCAGAATATAACGGCTGTCCGTTAAAAGAATGTCGTCGGCCTGAGAAATAAGCAGCAGGCAATTAGAGCTTAAAAGGCCCGAAAGATAAAATACGTCCGCCCGGTCGGTAACAACCAGCCCGTCCAACTCTAAAGCAGCCATATTCTCTTTCAGTTTATTAAGCCTGTCCAGCATATTGCCTCCAATATTCATATCCCGCAATATAATAACATAAATATCCGCATTTGTGTAGCATTATTTACCGTCCGCTGAAATAAGCCCATGATAAATTCTTTTCATATCAAGCGCATCCTCAGCCATAGTGCCCTTGGATTCACAGATAATCACAGGCTGGGCCTGTTTTTCATACAGCGCCTCGGCTAAAAATATAAAATCGGGACCCCATTGAACATCCGCAAAGGTATGATGCATTTTTTCCCCAGCTTTGGTATATTCAATACGACTGAAATGGATATGCATATTTCTCATGCGTTCCCCGCCCAGTTCATTTTCTATTTTATCCAATATCTCCTTAAATTGCTCGCGCGAATTAATTTCACCTATGCTGCGGGCATAAATATGCCCAAAATCAAAGCAGGGCAGAATCCGCTCGTCCACACGGCAAAGAGCAAGCACCTCGTCAACCGTGCCAAGCTGCCCGCTCTTGCCCATTGTTTCAGGGCAGATTATCATATCCGAATAGCCCCGCTCGTCCATACCGGCTACTACCTCTTTTAACTGCTCCGTTGCCGTTGCCAGCGCCAGAGCCGGCTCCATCTTCATATACGCGCCCGGATGAAAAACCACTCTTTTGCCCCCCATCAGCCTTGCCACATTAAGAGAAGCGTATATGTATTCATTAGCCGCGTCCCGCTTGTCCTTATGAAAATTGGCTAAATTTATATAATACGGCGCGTGCACGCTTACCTCTATGCCGTTCGCACGAGCCTGCTCCCCTATTTCCGCAGCGGTTTCGTCGGATATACGAACGCCCTTGCCGCAGGAATATTCATATGCGTTTAGCCCCATGTCCTTAACCCATTTCATGGCCTCGGCCGTGCGCTTGCCGCCCTGCTCATAAAATGAATCGCTGTTGCCCGAAGGCCCGAATTTAATCATATATATCCTCCATATATTTCATGCTTTTATTTATCCGCCTGCGCGGACGGCGCTCGCGCAGCCTGTTAAACTTGGTAAAAATATATTCCCTGCTGGAAATGGGCGTCAAAAGCACCGAAATTGCCCCCAGCCTCGCCGCCGAAAGCACATCGGTATAAAGCTGGTCGCCTATAATCGCAGCTTTTTCCGGCTTTATCCCCTCTTCAGACAATATCTTTCTCAATTTATCCCCGTTTGGTTTGTGCGCTCCCGCAATATATTTAATACCCAGAGCGTCCGCCGTATCCGCCACCCTATCCGAACTGCCGTTAGATAATATATATATATCAAACGCTTTTTTAGCTTGATTAAGCCAGTTAATGGTCTGGGCTGAGAAATCCTTAGTGCGCCAGGGAGCGAGCGTGTTATCCAAATCCAATAACATGACTTCTATTCCACGTTGGGCAAGCACTTTCAAATTCACTCCCGAAATAGACTTTGCTAAATAATCAGGCCGTAATTCTTTCATTTTCCCTCCCTGCTTAAAAGCGCCAGGGCCTCGCCCACAAGATACAGCGAGCCGCATACTAAAATCAGCGCGTCATTATCCAGCCGCATAGCCAATTCCAGGCCTTTCCGCAGCTCGGACGCCTCATATGCCTTTAACCCCTGTTTTTCAAAAGTATTTTTCAATTCACTAGCGGCTAAAGCCCGCGGATATTCCGGCATGCCTACGGCTACAGCCATTTCAGCCAGCGGCGCAAGACGCGCGCATACTCCTAAATAATCCTTATCCTTCATAACGGCGCAAACCAATACTATTCTGCGCCCGTCCGCGCAGCTCTTTAAAAAATCCGAAAGCGCTCCCGCGCCGTCCGGATTATGCGCGCCGTCCAGAAGTATATCCCGGCCTCTATATTTTCTTAAATCCAGCCTGCCCGGCCAGAGCGCCGACGAAATGTCCCGCAAATCCGACTTAAAACTGCTGTATTGATTAAGATACTCTAAACAGCTTACCGCGCATGCTCCGTTATATATCTGATATTCTCCCAGCAAATTCAGCTCATAGCCTGCGCCTTTATAGACAAAGCGCGTGCCGCTTAGAGTGCAGGATGCTCTAGATATATCCTCAGGCCTTATCCGGGTAAAGGGCGAGTTAAGCTCCAGCGCCTTATTCCTGATAATCCCTGCCGGCGAATCTGGGCATACTCCTAATACTACAGGCACGCCCGGTTTTATTATCCCTGCTTTCTCCTGAGCAATCTTCTCCAGCGTATCTCCTAGTATTGCGGTATGATCCAGGCTGACCCCCGTTACAGCGCAAACCAGCGGATTGCATAATACAGTTGGATCGGTGCCACCGCCCATACCGGCCTCTATTACGGCTATATCAACATCAGCGCATACGAACATATCAAACATCATAGCCGTAATAAAGCCGAAATGCGTAAGTTTTTCCCCTTCTTGAGCCTCATATACCCGCCTGGCAGAAAGCTCCAGCGCCTGGTCGGACGCCTCCTGGCCGTCTATTCTTATTCGCTCGTTAAAGCGAACAAGGTAGGGCGAAGTATACAATCCCGTCCTATAACCGGCGCGTCTTAGAGCGCATTCTATCATTGCACAGACTGAGCCTTTGCCATTGGTTCCGGTAACATGTACGCATTTTACCCTGTCCTGCGGATTGCCCATACGTAAAAGCACCTGTCTAAGCTCCTGAACACAGCCGCGGCCCGTAAAAGCCGGCAGGCGCGGAATGTAATCCAGATAGCTCAAATTAATTCACCTGCCGCCTTAATACGCTGTTCCACCTTTTCAAGCATATCTCTGTATTTTTCCGCCTTAGCGCGTTCAGAGTCAACTACCTGAGCGGGCGCTTTATTTACAAAGCCGGGGTTATTTAACTTACCCTCCGCTCGCTTTATTTCATTAAGCAGATTTTCCTTTTCCTTCTGAAGCCTGCTCAGCTCCTTTTCTGCATCTATAAGCTCGCCCATAGGAATAAAGCATTCAGCCTTAGCCCCTACTACGGCCGCCATTTTTTCGTCCGCCGCCGGACGCTCTGAAATTATTTCCGCCTTAGACGCCCCCGCCAGCTTTTCAAAATATATAAGAGCCTGCTGCATAAAATCCGAATCCCTGCCCGGCAGAATATAAACGGCCGTGCGTTTGCCGGCTGGAACGTCCATTTCTGCGCGCAGATTGCGGATATTGCGGATAAGCTCTATAACCCCCTCAAATTGCTCCTCCTGCGTCCTGAAATCCATTTCCTCACGAACTGTCGGCCACGCCGAGCGCATTATAGTCTCTTCGGCGTTAGGCAGATGCAGATATATTTCCTCAGTTATAAAGGGCATAAACGGATGCAGAAGCTTCATAGCTCCCGAAAGCACATGGCACAGTACTGCCAGCGCCGTGAGCTTGGCCTCCTCCTTATCGCCGTACAGCCTGGGCTTAGTTAATTCTATATACCAGTCGCAGTATTCGCTCCATATAAAATCATAAAGCTTCTGAGCAGAAAGCCCCAATTCATATTTCTCCATATTGGCGGTTATTTCCCCCGTCAGCTTATTAAACCTGGCCAATATCCATTTATCCGCTATATCCAGTTCCAGTCCCTCTATCCCCGGAATCTCACGATTGTTAATATTCATCATGACAAAGCGGGCGGCATTCCATATCTTATTGGCAAAATTCCTATAAGCCTCTGCTTTTTCCCAATAGAAGCGCATATCGTTTCCGGGCGAATTGCCCATAGCTAATGAAAAACGCAGCGCGTCCGCGCCGTATTTATCTATAACCTCCAGCGGGTCGATGCCGTTGCCCAGCGATTTGCTCATTTTACGGCCCTGGTCGTCCCGGACTATTCCGTGAATAAGCACGTCCTTAAAAGGTACCCGGCCCATTTCGTTAATGCTGGAAAAAATCATGCGGGCTACCCAGAAGAAAATTATATCGTAGCCGGTTACCAATACGTTTGTGGGGAAAAAGTATTCCAATTCAGGCGTTTTATCCGGCCAGCCCAGCGTAGAAAACGGCCAGAGCGCGGAAGAAAACCAGGTATCCAATACGTCCTCATCCTGCTTAAAGCGAGTACCGCCGCACTTTTTGCAGGTGTGCGGCGCATGCTTGGCCACAGCCATATGCCCGCAGTCCTCGCAGTAATAGGCAGGTATACGGTGTCCCCACCAGAGCTGACGCGAAATACACCAGTCCTTTATATTTTCCATCCAATTAAAATATGTCTTTTCAAAGCGCTCTGGAATAAATTTAACCTCTCCCTCCTTAACCGCCTTTATAGCGGGATGCGCCAAAGGCTTCATATTTACGAACCACTGCATGGAAAGCATTGGCTCAACTACCGTCTTGCAGCGGTAGCAATGTCCCACGTTATGAACATAATCCTCAATCTTAACCAGCTCGCCGCCCTCTTTAAGGCGCTCAACCAGCTTTTTACGGCATTCAAAGCGATCCAGGCCCTGATATTCCCCGGCATTCTCATTCATGACGCCCGCTTCATCCATGACCTTGATAATCTCCAATCTATGTCTGCGGCCCACCTCGAAATCGTTTGGGTCATGCGCAGGGGTAATCTTAACCACGCCCGTGCCAAATTCCTTTTCCACATACTCGTCCGCAATTATCGGAATTTCACGGCCCAAAACAGGCAGTATGGCCACTCCTCCCACAAGCTTAGAATACCGTTCGTCCTCGGGATTGACCGCTAAGGCGGTATCTCCCAGCATGGTTTCGGGACGGGTAGTCGCTACAATCAAACTGGCGTCCGAATCTTTAACCTGATAGCGTATATGCCAGAGATGAGAGGGCTGCTCCAGATAATCCACCTCGGCGTCCGAAAGCGCGGTCTTGCATTGAGGGCACCAGTTTATTATGCGGTCTCCCCTATAAATAAGCCCTTTGTTATAAAGCTGCAAAAACACCTCGGTAACAGCCTTAGAGCATCCTTCGTCCATGGTAAAGCGTTCCCTCTGCCAATCCAAAGAGGAGCCTAATTTCTTTAACTGCTCAACTATCCGGCCTCCGTATTTCTCCTTCCAGGCCCAGGCCCGTTTTAAAAATTCCTCCCGGCCGATATCATATTTAGATAGCCCTTCTTCCTTAAGCGCTTCTACAATCTTTACTTCAGTTGCGATACTGGCATGGTCGGTTCCGGGCATCCAAAGGGTTTCATAGCCCTGCATACGCTTAAAGCGGATTATAGCGTCCTGCATCATATTATCCAGCGCATGGCCCATATGAAGCTGGCCGGTTATATTGGGCGGGGGTATAACTATGGTAAAAGGCTCTTTATCCGGATTGACCTCGGCATGAAAATATCCCTTTTCCTCCCATTTTTTATACAGCCTGTCTTCCACCTCTTTAGGATTATATTGCTTATCCAGCATGTTTTCCATTTTTCCTAACCTCCTAATAAAAATAAAACCGTCCTTTACAAAAAGGACGGCTGAACCGCGGTACCACCTTAATTCCGCACGCATAAAGCGCGCGGCGCTCATTACGCTTTAACGGGCGCACCCGTGCAGAGCTACTTTAAAACACTTTCACCCTGCGCGCTCCAAAGCGACCTTCAGCTTGTTTCCCCGCGCCCTTTCACCGCTACGAGCGCTCTCTTAAGGCAGAAACACAGCCTACTCCTCTTTTTCACAGCGATATATTCAATTACTCCGCTTACTGCGCGGACGGATTATATTTAGTATACCGTATTGTACCATAGCCAGCACACTTAGCGCAACTGAAAAATATACAAAAATATCAAGGGCCAGGCTCATGCCGGGCGACGAAAACCACAATTTTCGGAAAAAGCAAAGCGCAATAGCTACGCTCATTATAAATGAAGCTATTTTCCCAAAATTATTGGAATATACAACCCGCTTTAACCTTTTAAGCACATACCACCCGCCGATAATCATTATTAATTCCTTTACAGCCATTATAATGGCCGCGGCAAGAGGCAGAAATCCTATAACCGTAAGGCATACAAGCGCCGAAACCTGCAAAAGCTTATCGGCTAAAGGGTCGAAAAGCTTGCCGAAATTGGTTATTGCGTTCAGCCTGCGCGCCAGATAACCGTCCAATAAATCAGACATCGCAGCAAAAATGAATACGGCAAAGGCGATACGCTTGTCCTCATAGACAAAGAAGCAAAATATAAATACGGGAATAAGCAGAAGCCTTATAACCGTAATAATATTAGGTAACATTTTAAGCATTTTTATACGACCGGCTTTTCTCAAATTAGTATGCGCTCCCTAAGCATAGCGGCGTATACCCATAATCCCTGTTTTTTGCAGGAATGATACTATATTATACTCCAAATTGCCTGAATTAACAAGCCTAAGTTAGACAAAATCACAGCTTATATCTCATTTAGGCAATCTAAATTAATAAAAATAAGTAAATTTGAGCTTCCGGACTTAGAAAACTTAAAAGGGACAAAGCGTACAAAACCAAGCAGATGCATTAACTGCTGTACATCCGCATGCGCAACAATTGAAATACCAAAATAATACCAGGAGTTTTGGTATCAAAATACAGGATATTAAAACTTGGCAAACTGCTTTCGGGCCGTTCAGTATTTTCCCAGACGCGCTCACGATATAAGCGGCTTTTGAGTTTGAGCAGGGAAAGGGCGGTGGGGGTTAAGCTGGGGGGAGATAGGTGTAAGTTAATCTTTTCACATCAAAATAGCGGAATCCCGTCTATTATCTCGCACACAGCTATATATGCAAATGGATAAGCTTTTTATATTGCATAAAGCCATGGGGCGCCCCGCCCTTTTAATGTGGGCGCATCCCGCTGGAAGCATTTCTACAGGTGCTGTCGCATTCCATGCGAAATTTTTCTTTAAAGCTTTAACCCTGCGCCCGCCCCTCGCCCTTTGGGCGATGGGCCATATAAACCCGCCGCCTTAACGGCGGCCTGCCCGCGCCCCTAGCAATATACCAAGCTTTTTCTCTAAAAATCTACTTATCATAGCTTATAGGATACAAAACATCGCCAACTTGAGCGTCAATTACTCTATTACGACATCTTTCGCAAATTCTTTGATTATTCAAAGTTATTAAATTAGCTATACTGCCACAAAAAACACAGCTAGGATAAATCTTTGCAACAAAAATCTTATTCTTGGTTATCGTCAGCTCTATATTATTTGTTAAAGCTACTTTAATATCTTTTATTTCAGATTCATAAAGTTTTCCCACAGTCTTTTTCATAAAGTACCTCTAAAATTTTTCATTTGCACCTGTATAGGAGCAATTATAACAGAAATTAATGATAACATCAAGAAAAAATTGTACTGAAATAGGAGCAAAACTATGAACAAAGCATTTAACCGAGCCGTTGGCCAAAACATCAAGCGGCTTAGAGAGAAAAACAACTGGAAGCAATCTGATTTAGAAGCAAAATTAGGCTTATGTAAAAGCCCTATAACAAGAAGCACCATTGCCAAAATCGAAGCCGGTCAGCGAAATATTTATCTTAATGAACTCAAATTATTTAAAGATGTCTTCAAAGTAAACTATGAAGCTTTTTTTGAAAATACACCAGAAAACGACTTATCTGCACTTATATAGGTGCATTTTAAGTATATTCTAATGTTACGATAATGAAAATAAATACTAATAGGAGTAACATAATGAATAAAGAGTTTGAAAAAAGCGTTGGAAATAAAATAAGAAATATTAGAGCAAGAAAAGGAGTAACACAGGATGAATTAGCTTCAATGCTTCAAATAAAAAACTGCGATATTACACGAAGCGCATTAGCAAAAATTGAAGTTGGTCAACGGCACATATATATAGATGAGTTAAAAGCGATTAAAGAGGCATTAAAGGTCAACTATGAGGACTTGCTTAACTAGTATTTACACCTTCTAACGCCGGGAAGATTGCTGGGGGCGCGGGCAGGCCGCCGTTAAGGCGGCGGGTTTATATGGCTCCCTGGCCCATAGGGGCAGGGAGCGGGCGCAGGGTTAAAGCTTTAAAGAAAAATTTCGCATGGAATGCAGCGGCGCCTGTAGAAATGCCGTCGGCGGGGTGCGCCCACATTAAAAGGGCGGGGCGCCCCATGGCTTTATTCAATATAAAAAGCTTATCCATTTGCATATATAGCTGTGTGCGAGATAATAGACGGGATTCCGCTATTTTGATGTGAAAAGATTAACTTCCCCCCTCCCCGCTTTCCTCCCCGCTTTCCTCCCCGCTTTTCTCCCCGCTTTTCCCGTTTCCACAACAATTTTGCTTTTTTCCGATATAACTACGCAATATTAATTAAAACATCATATAT
Source organism: uncultured Eubacteriales bacterium (assembly GCA_900547955.1). Taxonomy (GTDB): domain Bacteria; phylum Bacillota; class Clostridia; order Christensenellales; family QALW01; genus Neochristensenella. The sequence goes on from URIR01000002.1 coordinate 74,213, forward strand.
TTATATATAGTTTTATTTTTCACCATTTTTCTTATATATCTATTTATATCATAATTTACAGCAAATTTCAATTTTAAACGATGAAAATAAAAAGAGAGAGAAAACAACATTTTTCTCCCTCTTTTATTTGTTTCAATTTTATCCCTCATTTTTTACTCGCATATAATATATAGAGTACCAAATGAAGAGCAATCTTAGAATCAGCCCTTTACCGTCTTTTCTCCCGCTTCAATAGCCTTTTTGTTCAGCTCGATAAGATGCTGCTTCTTTTTGAACACATATTCAAGGCTGGCTTCCACATGCTCGGGCTGCACGGCCTTGGTCGCCGCTAAAAACGCCCCCAGCATTATATTGCCCGCTACCTTTGAATTGCCCAATTCATTTGCAAGGTCATTGCAGGGAATATAATAAACTGTAACGTCAGTACGCTCCACTTTAATGTCTATAAGCGAACTGTTTACCAGCACCAGCCCGCCCGGCACTACGTTGCCCACGAATTTCTCCAGAGAAGGCCTGTTCATGGCCATAAGGCAGGTTGCGTCGGTAACAATAGGGGCCACAACCGGCTCGTCCGAAATAATAACCGAGCAGTTAGCCGCGCCTCCGCGCATTTCCGGCCCATAGCTGGGCAGCCAGGAGACCTCCTTGCCTTCGTTTAAGCCGGCGCGCACCAGAAGCTGTCCCATGGAAAGCACGCCCTGTCCGCCGAAGCCGGCGATAATTATTTCATGAGTCATTATTTCTGCGCCCCCTCGTCCTTATAAACTCCCAGCGGGTAATAGGGTATCATATTCTCGTCCAGCCATTTTAAAGCCTCTATAGGCGTAAGCCCCCAGTTGGTAGGACAGGTGGAAAGCACCTCTACCAGGCAGAAGCCCTTACCCTCAAGCTGATATTCAAACGCTTTCTTAATGGCCTTTTTGGCGGCGATAACATTTTTGACGTTATTAACCGAAACGCGTTCTATATAATAAGAACCTTTAAGCGTAGCCAGCATTTCGCTTACCCTTACCGGATAACCGCAATGATTGGTATCCCTGCCGTAAGGAGAAGTGGTAGTCACCTGCCCAGGCAGCGTGGTAGGCGCCATCTGACCGCCCGTCATGCCGTAAATAGCGTTGTTTACAAATATAGTGGTAAATTTTTCACCCCTGGTTGCAGCATGCACTATTTCAGCAGTACCTATGGAAGCCAAATCGCCGTCTCCCTGATAGGTAAAGACCACGTTCTCAGGACGCGCGCGCTTAATACCCGTAGCAACCGCCGGAGCGCGTCCGTGAGCCGCCTCGTGCATATCGCAGTTAAAGTAATTATAGGCAAACACAGCGCAGCCTACCGGCGCAACGCCTATCGCCTTCTGGCCCACTCCCAGCTCCTCCAGGGATTCGGCAACCAGCCTGTGAATTATGCCGTGCGTACACCCAGGACAGTAATGGAAGGGCACGTCTGTAAGCATTGAAGTCTTTTTGAAAACCACAGCCATTATTTCACACCTCCCAGCGCTTTTTCTGCCGCAGCATAAATTTCCTTCCAGCTAGGAATCATCCCGCCCGTGCGTCCAAAGAATTCAACGGGCGCCTTTCCGTTGACCGCCAGACGAACGTCCTCTACCATCTGCCCGCAGCTCATTTCCACGGTCAGGAAGGCCTTGGCCCTATCCGCAGCTTTATTAATAGCCTCGGCAGGGAAGGGCCATAACGTTATGGGCCTTATTAATCCGGCCTTTATGCCTGCCTTGCGCAGCTCCTTAACGCTCTTCTTAGCTATGCGGGCGGTAGTGCCGTAGGCCGCTATAACTATTTCTGCGTCCTCTAAAAAATACTCTTCCCAGCGCGTTTCATTCTGCGCAATAGTCTTATATTTCTCCTGCAGCCTGAAATTAACCTTTTCCATAATGTCCGGCTCGATATAAAGGCTGTTTATAATACGGCGCTCGCCTTTGCCGCAGCCTGTCGTAGCCCAGGGCTTTTCGGGAAGCTCGGCAATCTCATCGGGCATTTCTACCGGCTCCATCATCTGGCCTATCATCCCGTCGCCCAAAATAACAACCGGCGTGCGGTATTTATCCGCCGTATCAAAAGCCGAATATGTAAGGTCAACAGCCTCCTGAACCGAATCAGGCGCAAACACTATAAGCCTGTAATCGCCGTGGCCGCCGCCCTTGGTCATCTGGAAATAGTCGCTCTGCGCAGGCTGAATGCTGCCCAGGCCCGGGCCGCCGCGCACCATATTGACAATAACTGCCGGAAGCTCTGCGCAGGCCATATAGGAAATACCCTCCTGCTTAAGGCTTATTCCCGGACTGGAAGAACTGGTCATAACCCTTGCTCCGGCGCCAGACGCACCGTAAACCATATTAATAGCCGCTACCTCGCTCTCCGCCTGCAAAAAGCAGCCCCCGATTTCAGGCATACGCTTGGACATGTATTCGGGTATCTGGTTCTGCGGAGTAATGGGATAACCGAAGAAAAACCGGCATCCCGCCTTTATGGCAGCTTCAGCTATCGCTTCGTTGCCCTTCATCAAATGCTTCATTATACCACCCTACCTTTCTACGGTTATAACGCAGTCGGGACACATGCGCGCGCATGAAGCGCATCCAATACATTTATCCTGTTCCTTGACCTCGGCGTAATTATAGCCCTTGGAATTAATTCCCTTTGAAAGCGCGATAATACGCTTGGGGCAAGACTCCACGCACAAAAGACAGCCCTTGCAGGCCTCTTTATTAAATGTTACCTTAGCCAAAATTCATCGCCCCTTTGCTTAATATATTTCATTTTATTATATATAATGCGCGCCCATTCGTCAATCTTTTTTATATGGCAATTATAGATATAGACGCTAAATTCTGTCATCTGCCGTTTCATCCAGCCAATCGGGCCGCATAAATATCTCTATGGGATACTGAGCTTCATTTATGCCATGTAATTGCTCTAAAATTGTTTTTTCGCCCGCCACATATTTAACCGGCACTCCTGTTCTTTCAGATAATTTATCAATGATTTCCTTGCCGAAATATATATCCTCTACTGTCGTCTGCCTGGCCATATTAGTGTTGTTTATAAAATAATCAATATTAATGCGGCCTTTATTCCTTATATTATTATACATCTCCATAAGCTCGTCCACCCCCCTGGAAAAGGGCCTCCGCGCATTTATCACCATATATACGCAGACGCTGTCCTTCTTTAAATACGGATAATATCTGCCCAGCGCCGTAGCTCCGGTATCATCCCCCCCTACGTCTATAACCACCCTCTCGCCCTTATCCGCAAATATGGTTTGCACTTCAGCCGGCAGCGCGGGCACATCCACCGTTGTTCCCGCAAAGGTAGGCGCTATAAGGCGTATATTGTGCTCTTTGAGCATCTTTTCATGCTCGCTGGAACGAAAATACGGATTAACTATATCAAGATCCACCAGCGCCGTCCGGGCGCCCTGAGAGCGCAGCTTTAAAGCGGTATTCAAAGCTATTTCAGTTTTGCCGCTGCCGTAATTTCCGCAGAAAATAATGATCCTATCCTTCATTTATATCTCTCCTTTTTATCTATTATACCAAATAAAGCACGCTTGGTAAAAAATTTTTAATTCTTAATTTTAATTTAAGACTTTATTATAATCGCCAAATATGATATAATACTTCTGCAGTAATTATATTTTTTATGTTGGGTGTTTTGCGCTCTAAGCAGGGAGGCGTTTGATGAAAGAATTCTTCATCAATCTCTACAACGACCTAGCCGCTGTCTTTACGGCAAGAATTGGTTTGCTTGATATTCTGGATATAATTATCGTTACGGTAATTATATACTTAATCCTACGAATAACTAAAGAGACCCGGGCCAGACAGGTGCTTAAGGGATTGGGCATAGTAATAATCATAGCTGTTATAACCTCATGGCTGCGCCTTTCGGTTATAAGCTGGCTGCTCTCCATGCTGCTGCAATGGGGAGTTTTAATAGCAGTTATATTGTTCCAGCCTGAGCTGCGCCGAATACTTGAACAGCTTGGACGGGGCACCTTTTTTGACCCCAAGGCTGAAAAACACAAAGAGGACAACGCTTTATGCATAGACGAAATGATACGCGCAATTCAAAGCCTCTCAAAACGCAAGGTAGGCGCTTTGATTGTCATATCTCAAAATTCCGACCTCACCGACGTTATAAGAACGGGCACTACCGTTGACGCCGTTATTTCAGCTATGCTTCTGGAAAACATATTCGAGCCCAATACTCCCCTGCACGACGGCGCAATGATTGTAAAGGAAAACCGCGTAGTAGCCGCCGGATGTTTTTTACCTCTTTCGGATAATATTCTTATAGACCGCAAATTAGGAACCCGGCATCGCGCGGCCCTGGGCATGAGCGAGCGCTCGGACGCCATAATAATAGTGGTTTCTGAGGAAACGGGCGTTATAAGCTATGCAAAAGAAGGCAATCTGCATAGATATCTGGATTCCCGCGCGCTCCGCGAGCTGCTTGAACAAATATACTCTCAGCCTCAAAAGCCCGGCAGCAGGCTTAAAGACAATATCATGCGGCATATAAGACAAGCAAAGGCGGGTGAAAAAAATGAGCGATAAAGAGGAATTGGGGGCCCAGAAGGAGCAAAATCAGGTTCAGGAAACAAAAGAGCTTCAGGAACAGTCTAAGGAAAACAAAGAGATAAAGGACTTAAAATCAGTTAAGGAAAATAAGGAGGGCGCGCAGGTAAAAAAGAAGGAACGCCGTAAGCTTACCAGCCTTATAACCAATAATTTCTGGCTTAAGGTTATTTCCCTTGTATTTGCCATTCTTATATGGAGCTATGTCATAAATGAGACCAATCCCTCCCGTTCGGCAGTATTTTCTGATTTAGGCCTTAGCGTAAACTATGAATATTCCCTCAGGAATTCCGGACTGGTGCTCCAAAACGATATAAGCCGGCTGCCCAAAATAAGAGTATCCATGGATATCCCATATAAGGAATACCGTAATGTAAAAGCCTCTAATATAACTGTATATATAGATTTAAGCAAAATTACCTCAACCGGCACATACGAGCTGCCGGTTTATGCCTCATGCTCAAATTCAGAAGCTGTAATTACCTCCGTCAGTCCTTCAACGGTAAGCGTAGTGGTAGATAATTTGGCTACTGCGGAAATTCCCATAATACCCTCCTACTCCAATACGCTGCCCGATAATCTTTACATGCAGTCTGAAGCCGTTATTTCTCCCGGCGTGCTAAATATCTCCGGGCCGGAGAATTACGTTTCCAAAATAGCCGCCGCCAAAGTAGACATAGACCTTTCAGTTATGACCGACGGCTATACTGCCAGCCTGCCTTATACATTTATTGATTCTCAGGGCGAAACCATAAGCTCGGCCAGCATTGAAGTTGCCGATAACCGAACAAGCGTAATGGTAGATATGGGCATAGCGTCCAAAAAAACCGTGCCTATAGAATACGCCTCTCACCTGCTTAATACCGATAAGCTTGCGGAAGGATATGAATTTGAAAGCGCCGAAATCCGTCAAGGCACCGTTGAAATTATAGGAAAAGCCGAAGTCTTGGCAAATATAGACGCGCTTCATATAGAGGATATAGATATGTCGGGCATGGACGGCACGATAAAGCAAATCAACGCCAATCTTGTAATACCCGACGGCGTAACCATATTAAACCCGTCTCCCACCATATTGGATATAACCATAGGCGAACAGGAAATAAGCCGGCAGTTTACTCTTGAAATACAGTACCGCAATCTCCCAAGCGGTTTTAACTATACGGCCAGCGCCTCTCAGGCGCAGGTAGTGTTCAGCGGGAATTACTTTAATATTAATTCCATTACCGCCTCTGACGTTCAGATAATAGTAGATTTATCCGGGCTCTCGGCAGGAACGCACACTTTGCAGACCGACACATGGCTGGTTACCGATATACGCGGCATAAGCATTGAAAGCATCACTCCTAGCGCTCTTACCGTTATTATCTATTAGCGCGCCTTTCATCAGCCGTATTCCCGGCTTATTGGGAATCGTTTTCTACCCTGCCGTTCCGTGCTACCCTGTCGTTCCGCGCGTTATTTTGCCGTTCCGCGCTATAGGCGCAAAGCGCCTGCTAATATTTTTAAAAGGATAATTGATTCCCGGCCATAAAAGCCGTCGTAAATTTGCGCAAAGCCTATTGGCTGTTCCCACCAAAAATGCAAAAAGCAGCCTGCCGTCCATTAATCTGCGGCAGGCTGCTTTTTTTCTATTCATTTATTCCTTAGGATACTTTCGCTTCCTGACGACTATAACCGTCACGACGGCCGCCGCTATTACAACCGCAGCAGCGCCCGCGGCAATATATATTCCCGCATTATTCGGGTTTTGTCCAATATCGTTTGTTCCAGCCGAGCCGGCGGCAGTCTCCGAAGCGGTCAAGCCTCCGCTCTCCCCTGTCGCGGCCGGAGAGCTTTCCGCTTCCTGCTCCCAGCCGTTGCTCAGGCTTATGCTGTCAAATAGATATGAGTTACCGTCTGTCCCATATTCGCCTCTTACGTCAATCTGCATTGCTGCAACCTTATCAAACGAGCTAACGGCTCCAACGCCCCATTCGGTCTGAGAAATCAGCTCCTCCGCCGACTCAGGCAGCTCCCAGTAAACATATCCTCTGAATTCGCTTGGAATATATATGCTTGCGTCCGGATTATTGTCCGGGTCGCAAAGGCTGGGGCCAGTTTGAAATTCATCCACATAGCCGTCCTCCTCCCAAACGCCGTAAACACCGCTAACAGGAAGATAGCCCGCTCTGCGTATTACCGGGTCAGGGTCTAAATTTTCTGCCAATACTATTGTAACGCGCAAATCCCCCTGAGTTTTATTATCTACCCACAGCCTGAAATATTTATAGCTCTCCAATCCGGGAGCCAATTCGCCGCTAATCCAGTCCTGCTCTATGCAATAGGTCTGAGTGCCTCCGCTTTCTCCAAATACAACCAGCAGTCCATTTCCGCTCTGGGCCCCCTGCTCGCTGTAGGTCATGGAATCGGGAGGCATTATGCCCCAGCTAGACAAATCCTCCGGTTTAAAAAGCTCCCCGGCCGGTACGCCCGCATCCTCAAAATTCTCTAATATCAGCTCCTGGCCGTCCGCAAAGGAAAAACAGGGCAGCAGCATAGTTACAGCCAGCAACACCGCAAAAACCATCCTTTTCATAGCTATCCTCCCCAGCAAAATTTTAATCTGCGCAGCCGCGGCGTCTGCATTATAAAAACCTCCGCACTATAAATATGCGCCGGCTTTAACGCCGTTTCACTTATGATTAATCGCATATTGCCCGCCGCATACCGCCGCTGTATTATTAATTTAATCATGGTCCGCGTTTTTTACAAGATACAATCCTAACCAAAACATTCACATTATTAACCCCTTTCAGCCCTATTTTTATCTCTGAACCCTGCCCTAAGGAGCAGTTCAAGGCAAAAGGCGCATGCCCTTTAAAAGGCCGGCGCACGCCGGACAAGGCTTAATCACCTCCATTTAAGCACTATTTTATCCGCATTCTATACAATACTAACCGCAGCGGCGGTATGCAAAAGGCCCTGCGTTTTCCCCTTTAACCGGTTAAACCGCATATCCGGCCGCCCAGGCTCTTAAAAAAGCACATTCAAATTGACACGAAAATAATAAAAATATATAATATAACAACACACGGCAATAACAGCGTCTCAGCCGCTAAAAAGGCTCAGGCGCGTTTTAAACGGCATAAAGCGGAGCCGGCGGTCAAACTTGAAATTATATTGCGGCGAATACTGTTCTGTTCAGCCGCAGAAAGAAGGAGTATTAATTATGACTTTGGACGAGCTTAGAGAAAAATGGTTCAGCTTTTGGAAGGAACGCGGCCACGCGATTATACAGAGCGCGTCCCTTATACCTGAAAACGACCCTACCGTGCTTTTCACCACGGCGGGAATGCATCCCCTAGTCCCGTATCTGCTCGGCCAGGGGCATCCTGCCGGCTCCCGGCTGTGCGACGTACAAAAGTGCGTGCGCACAGGGGATATAGACGACGTAGGCGATTCCAGCCATCTTACTTTCTTTGAGATGCTTGGCAACTGGTCGCTGGGAGACTATTTTAAAAAAGAGGCTATTCATTGGTCTTGGGAATTTTTAACGGGCAAGGATTATCTGGGCATTGACCCCGAAAGGCTGGCGTTTTCAGTATTTGCCGGAGACGAGGACTGCCCCAGAGACGAAGAATCAGCCCGCTATTGGGAGGAATGCGGCGTACCCAAGGAGCGTATTTTTTATCTGCCAAAGGAGAACAACTGGTGGCCGGCCGCCGGAATTCCCGGCCCCTGCGGACCAGATACCGAAATGTTTATAGATACCGGCAAGCCTGCCTGCGGCCCTAACTGCTCGCCCGCCTGCGACTGCGGCAAATACCTTGAAATATGGAACAACGTTTTTATGCAGTATAACCGCTCTGCCGACGGCGCTTTAACTCCTCTAGAGCGCAAAAACGTAGATACCGGCATGGGGCTGGAGCGCACCATATGCGTGCTGACCGGCAAAAAATCCGTTTATGAAACCGAAGCCTTCAGCGATATTCTGGATAAAATAGCCGCGCTTTCGGGCAAAGCCTACGGCCAGAGCGAAGAAATAACCCGCGCCTTCAGAATTATAGCCGACCATATCCGCTGCTCGGTATTTATTCTAGGCGACCAGCGGGGCGTTACCCCCAGCAACGTAGACCAGGGCTATGTGCTGCGCCGTCTAATACGCCGCAGCGTGCGCTACGGCAAAACCCTGGAGCTGCCCGTCGGCTCATACAGCAAAATTGCCGAGGTGATTATAGAAAAATATGCGCATCAATATCCTGAGCTGAATAAGAACCGCGAAAGAATAATGCGGGAGCTGAATCTGGAAGAGGAGCGCTTTGCCCGCACCCTCAACCAGGGCCTTAAGGAATATACCAAGGCTGCCGCGGCGCTTAAGCCGGGCGACTGCATAGACGGCCTTACCGCTTTTCATCTCTACGACACCTTTGGCTTCCCCATAGAAATGACGGTAGAATTGGCTCGGGAAAACAATATAAACGTAGATACCGCCGGCTTTGAAGAAGCCTTTAAGGAGCATCAGGCCAAGAGCCACGCAGGAGCGCAGCAGCGCTTCAAGGGCGGGCTGGCCGACCAGAGCGAGCAAACCGCCCGTCTGCATACGGCCACTCATCTGCTGCATTCGGCTCTCCGAAGGGTGCTGGGCAGTCAGGTAGCTCAAAAGGGCAGCAATATAACCCCTGAGCGGCTTAGATTTGATTTCTCCTTTGAGCGTAAAATGACCCCCGAAGAAATAAAGCAGGTGGAAGAGCTGGTTAACGAGGCTATAAAAGCCGACGCGCCCATAATCTGCGAGGAAATGCCTCTGGAGCAGGCAAAACAGAGCGGCGCTATAGGACTCTTTGAAAGCAAATACGGCGAAAACGTAAAGGTATATACCATGGGAGACTTTTCCAAGGAAATATGCGGAGGCCCGCACGCGCACAGTACGGGCGAATTAGTAAGCTTCAAAATTAAAAAGGAGGAAAGCTCGTCCGCAGGCGTGCGCCGTATAAAAGCAGTTATAGGGGCGCAGCAATGAAACAGATAGAGGTTTTGGACACCACTCTGCGGGACGGCGCGCAGGGCGCAGGCATATCCTTTTCCCTACAGGATAAGCTGAATATCGTAAGCTCCCTGGATAAATTGGGCATACCCATAATAGAAGCGGGCAATCCCGCCTCTAATGAAAGCGAGCGGGAATTTTTCCGTAGGCTTAAGGATATGCCCATAAACGCCTCCATTTCCGCCTTTGGAAGCACGAGGCATAAAAATTCCTCCGCCGACTCCGACGAAGGACTAATAAAGCTGCTGTCCGCCCAAACCCCATACGTCTCCATCTTCGGCAAGGCCAACGCCGAGGACGTGCACAGCGTTCTGGGCACGTCGCTGGAAGAAAATCTGCGTATGATTTATGAATCGGTACGGCTGCTGCTAGGCGAAGGCCGAAGGGTGATATTTGACGCGGAGCATTTCTTCGACGGCTATCTTCAGGACGGTGAATACGCCCTAGCCGCCATAACCGCCGCTCACGAAGCGGGAGCTGAAACAATTTGCCTATGCGATACCAACGGAGGCCGTCTGCCCAGCGAAATATATGAAATCATAAGCAGGCTTAAAAGCATGGGATTTAGATTAGGCATGCACGCTCACGACGATATCGGCTGCGGAGTGGCTAATACTATTTCAGCAATACAGGCGGGAGCTTTCCATGTTCAGGGCACTCTGCTCGGCATGGGGGAACGCTGCGGAAACGCCAATCTCTCCGCCATAATCCCCACTATAATGCTAAAGCTGAACATGGATTGCATTCCCTCTCAAAAGTTATCCCTGCTTACCAAGCAGGCGCGTACCGTTGCGGAAATAGCCAACGTAATACTGCCGGCCAATCTGCCCTATATAGGCAAAATGGCTTTCGCGCATAAAGCAGGAATGCATATAGACGCCTTAAATAAGCGCCCTGGCGCGTTTGAGCATATAAAGCCCGAAATTGTAGGCAACAAACGCAGAATATTATTAAGCGAATTATCCGGCCGTTCAGCCGTGCTTAAAAAATTAAGCGTGATTGCGCCCGAATTAACCAAGGACGCCGAAATAACCGGCGCGCTTACCGACAGACTTAAGGAGCTTGAGGCGGAAGGATATCAATTTGAAGGAGCAGACGCTTCCTTTGAACTGCTTGTACAGCGAGAGCTGGGGAACTTAAACGAATATTTTACCCTAGAAAAATTCAAGGTAATAGAAGAGCAGGTTACAGGCAAATCCCGTACTGCCTCCAGCGCAATGCTGAAATTATCCGTGGGCAATCAATCAGAGCTGACTGCCGCCGAAGGCAACGGTCCAGTAGACGCGCTGGACGAGGCGCTGAGAAAAGCCCTGGAGCGGTTTTACCCCGCTATTGTGGACATGCATCTGGTAGACTATAAAGTGCGCGTGCTGGATTCAAAAAGCGCTACCGGCGCACGGGTCAGAGTCCTTATAGAAAGCTCGGACGGCAAAAATTACTGGGTAACCGTAGGCGTTTCCTCAGATATAATTGAGGCCAGCGCTATAGCGCTTGTAGAATCAATGGTCTATAAGCTGTATAAGGATGAAAAATATTCCTAAAACGCGCCGCCGGCGCTATAATAGCTAAGCAAATTTACTAATGGGACGCCTTATACGGGCGTCCCATTCAATTTTCCCTCGTCAGGTTTAATATGCATATATGCGCATATATTTTAAAGCTATTGACAGGCATGTTTGGCGCTTGTTTTATTATATAAAGCCCCGCCTGGCGCCGCCCGGCGTAATAATACTAAGCCAGAATACAAATTTAATTTTATATATTAAAGCGCAGTTCGGTATCGCTCAGGCAATTTTGACACATAATAGCATTAGTGCTAAGGAGACAATGCGAACCTCCGGCGTTAATTTGCTTTCCCGCTGCTTCGCTTTGGGTTAACGCACGGCAGAGGACAGGCCATGCAAAAGCTTTAAAAGGAGCCAGGATAAATCCCGGCGTCAAATCCTTAAGGCCTGTTTTCCAGACGGCCGAATAAGGCGCGCGCCTCCTCCCCTTGAGCATAATGCAAAACCGGCAAATTACCCGCGTCCGCAGTACGTTACCCCCTGAGCACTAATGATGATACCGGTGGTGAAAAAATGGCTAAAAGATATGTGAGAGCCAAGCATATAAAGAACAAAACTGCGCGCAGCATAGCGGCATATACGGTAGACGACTATATGAACTACCTTACTGACACCAAAAAAATAATAAAAAACAATCTCATAGCCGGACTGGCGCGAGGCCTGGGCATGGCCGTAGGCTTTTCAATACTGGGCGCCGTTGTAATATATCTCTTAACCGTGCTTGCCGGAAGCGGCGTGCCTATAATTGACAAGCTTATTTCGTATATTATGGATATAGTTGAGAGAAACAAATAGCTTGCCATAATCCTTGCGAATGCCTTATAATAGCTGTAAGCAAAAATAGCGAGGTTTTAAGATGCCGTTAGTAATAATAATAGCCGTATTGGGAACGGTTTTAGATCAAATTTCAAAAATTCTGATAGCTCAGAATATAACATTAAACCAATCGGTAACCATAATAGACAACGTGCTGTTTTTTACATATACTCATAATACCGGAGTGGCGTTCGGACTGTTTGAAGGGGCCTTCTGGCTTTTTATTCCCATTACGCTGCTGATTTCGGCCGCATTAATTTGGTGGCTCATAAAAAACAAGCCGGTCCATCTTCTTATGCGCGTCGCTTCGGGCCTTATATTAGCCGGCGGAACAGGCAATTTAATAGACCGCATTTTCCTGGGCTACGTAAGAGATTTCATACATGTCAATATTAACTTCGCTATTTTCAATATCGCAGACAGCATGGTGGTAGTAGGCGCCATATTGCTTGGAATATATATACTTTTTATACATGATAAATATATTAAGCTTAAAAGGGAATCCGCTTCCCAGAAAAGCTCTGAGGAAAAGACAGATGACGCCCAGCAGCTCCAGCCTTGAATTTACAGCGCTGCCCGAGGATGCGCAAAAGCGCCTGGACGTGCTTGTAGCCGAAAAATCCGGCCTTACGCGAAGCGCCTCGGCCTCACTTATAGACAGCGGAAACGTCTTGGTAAACGGACGGCAAAAGCCCAAAAAATATAAGCCTGCTCCCGGAGAAATTATCACAGCCTCTCTGCCCCAGCCCAAAGACGGCAATATAATCCCGCAGAATATAGCTCTGGATATAATTTATCAGGACGCAAGCATAGCGGTAATAAATAAACCCAGAGGCATGGTAGTCCACCCGGCAGGCGGTCATTGGGACAACACGCTGGCCAACGCGCTTATGTACTGCTTTGACAGTCTATCCAGCGCAAACGGAAATATGCGTCCCGGCATTGTGCACAGGCTGGATAAGGATACTTCCGGCTTATTAATTGTCGCCAAAACCGACGCCGCCCATCATAATCTGAGCGAACAATTCAAAAACCGTACCTGCGTAAAGCTATACCGCGCCCTTGCATGGGGCCGCTTTAAGCAAACCCAGGGCACCATCAACGCCAATTTGGCCCGTTCAGCAAAAAATCGCAAGCGCATCGCCGTCACCCCTCAGGGCAGAACTGCCGTCACCACTTACGAGGTACTCGAGCAATTCAAAAATTGCGCGTATATTCAATGCGGACTTTTAACAGGCCGCACCCATCAAATAAGAGTACACATGGCCCATATTGGCCATCCGCTTCTAGGCGACCCCATTTATGGCACCAGCCTGGATAAAAGCGGATTTAACGGCCAGGCGCTGCATTCATATTATCTCGAGATAACTCATCCCGACACCTCAAAGCGCATGAGCTTTACCGCCCCTCTGCCCCAGGATATGTCCTCCTTGCTGGAAAAGCTGAGAGCGCAGGCCAAATAAATAAAATTCTAAACAAAATAACTGCTGCATGCAGCATAATAAAAGGCGTCCCTTAAGGAAGACACTTCGTACGGAGGATGTCAGCGCGGTGCTTTAAGAAACAAGGCAGGGGCGGCTGATTGCCGCCCCTGCTAAAATTTGCTTATTTCACCGCTCTATTGGCGTGCAGCTTCCTTACAAACTGAGGGTAAATCTAGTCTGAAAAAAGTCTTTCTACCTTGACAAATAATTTAGAATAATTATAATATATCTATAATAATTCTAATAAGAAGGCTCTTAAATGACTAAATACGAATTTCAAATATATAATCTCGTAAATGAATCCCGCAATCATATGACGGCCGAGCAGGTTTTCGACCAGCTGAAGGAAAGTTCTCCTTCAGTTTCGCTGGCGACGGTCTATAACAATTTAAATAAGCTTTGCTCAGCAGAGCTTATCCGCAGAATATCCTTGGAGGGCCAGCCGGACAGATACGACCGCACGGCCAGACACGACCATCTTATATGCAAGGAATGCGGCAGGCTTTCAGACGTACAGTTTAAGGATTTAACCTCTCCGCTGCAAAAAGAGCTGGGAGATGATTTTCTTTCGTACGATTTAAAGATATATTACATCTGCCCTGAATGCAAGGAATTGGCTGCCCGCCGAAGCAATTAAAAGCTGGGCGAAAACAGAGTATGGGGCATATTAGCCTAAAGCAAAATACAGCGCTTTGCTTGTAATTTTAAAGCTATTATCCAAAAGAAGCCTTCATAAGTACGCTCATCCATTCTTAATGCAATTTTACCGAGCGGGCGATTATCCATTTATTTGCCCAACACTCATAATAAACGCCTCCGTTTTATCCACTTGCTCATTAATCTGCCTTTTTAATTATTTATCCGTATCCAAAATCTACGGCATAAAGAAATGAACACCAACCGGCTATCAGTAAAAAAGCTTTATTTGCACATTTGCGCAAATCTACCTTTACGCATTACGTTCTTATACGCTAATAATACTAATAACGGCGCAGTCAACCCAACCGCGCCGTTATTTTACATATTTCCGCCCTGCGAGAATCAGCCCTGCGGATTAATAGCGTTATAAACCGTACTATTGACCATATCCACAATAGAATCAAGGTACTGCGCCGGAGTCTCTTCGCCCCTTGCAAAATCCCACGCGTGCCCGTAAAGAATGGATTCCAGCATAGCCTGATCCTCGCTTGCCGTCCTGAGCTTAATATAAAGCATATGACTCTGTACCTTGGAAACAGCCGGCAGCTTTTTGCATATTTCCAGAGACTGGCCGTCTCTAAGATAAGTGGACAATTCCGCCTCTAAAAGCGCTTCATTTTCGCTGCTGCTCCGGCCATATGCCGGACGGAAATATTCTCCCAGCACCTGTGCGCAGCCCTCCGGATTGCTCACTCCGTTAAAAATGCATAACGGCACAAAGGAATCCGAGTCAGACATATAATTCTCCGCCTTAGGCCCTTTAGGGGGCATAAGCACTCCGTAATCCGACTGCATGCGCTGATAAATAGTACTGGTGCGCGCAAGGCCCGTTAAAAGAAACGCTATGCGTCCGGATGAAAACGTAGTAATTTCAGCGGTACCAGATATATCCACAGCGCCGTCCTCCAGCGAAAGGCGCACAAAGAAATCCCAGGCTTCTATAGCGTTTGAAGAATTGCCCACATATCTGTCTATAAGCTGGCCGTCATATTCCTGCTTTTCAAAATAAGCCGCGTCGTTGGAGGTTATCAGCGCCGCCATTATGCCTACGTTATCTCCCAAAGCCGTACCGAATATATTCTCCTCCGGGAAGGTGCATGCTACGACCGCCTCCCTGAAAGCATCCCATGTCCATTCGCCGCTATTGCTCATTTCGTATAATTCCTCCGGCTCCATGCCGCCCCGGCGCACTAAATCAAAATTGAACAGCGTCACCTTATTATTAGCGACTAATTCCCAGCCTAAAGGAGATGGAACACAAAAATAAAGCTTGCCGCCCAGAGTGCATATTTCCTGCGCCGCCTGATCCCAGTATTCCGAATCGCTGAAATCCGCATACTGAGCATAATCATCCAAAGGAAGCAATATACGTCCTGCGCTGCCTCCATATGTATATGCGAGCAGAGTTACATATGAGCCTCCCGCATTAAAGATATCCGTCATGGGAGTCCCGGCCTGGGCTGAAGCAAAGGGCACGGTGTACCAGTCGTCACCGCCGGCAGAAAGCACATAGCGTACAGTTACGCCGTATTTCTCCTCAAACTCCGCTTTATTCTTAATGGCCATTTCCTTGCGCACCCCGTCTATATTTTTAAACGGGTCGCTCTCATCCTCTGTGTTCCAAACATAATAACGGTAAATTTCCCCCTCCTTAATAGCGTTATTGGGATTATTTCCGCTTTGGCCCGCCTCTGCAGAGCCGGTTGGCGCAGGAGTGGCGCTCGCAGAAGGCTCTCCGCCTCCGCCGCAGCCTGCAAGCGCCAAAACCGCCGTTATGCCTGCCAAAGCAAGCAGTCTTCTTAAATACTTTTTCATTTTTTAACTCCTTTCCTTTAAAACAGCTTAATATCCTTATACATCATACGTATGCTGTCCCAGCGCCAGTCATATTCATCTGAAAACTTCCGGCCTCTCTGAGTAGCATAAAATATGCATACCCGTCCGTTTTTATGGTCCAAAAATACCTGAGGTATCTGATTGGCTCCATACCCCTCGTCCGGCCTGAACCAGCCGGTAACCTCCCAATTCAGCCCGTCAGTCGAACGGTATTCTACAATCTGCCGCTTATTCCAGCTCCCGCTTAATTCAGGGTAATCAGGAAGGGTTGTATCGTCAATGCCATACCAATATAAAAACGGGTCTCCATAGGCATAATAGATACCGCCTATCTTAACTACATCAAAATCCACCGCCTTAATAAGAGGCCGGTCGCCGCAGTATAATTCCCGCCATTCCGAACTATCCATAAATTCGCCTGCATTTTCGGCATAGCCTATTAAATTTCCGTGGTAATCGTACCACATTTTCCAGACGCCGTCCTCAAACATAAGGCTGGGCCGCTGATGCCCGCCATACCACGAATTTCTATTCTCAGCCTCAGCATATCCCTTTTCCCCCTCCCATACTAAAAGAGGCTTTTCAGAGCGCTCCCAATTAATGCCGTCGGTTGAAACCGCGCCCATTATGCATGAGGCGTTGCCGTCGGTATCCCCCTCGTAATGGCTGGGTATCATGTCCTCGTCGCAGCCCATGGCCGAATAGGCCATGTAAAACACGCCCTCCTTATATACTACCGACGGGTCTCCCACATGCCAGGAATCATACCAGACGTCCTGACAGGTTATAACCGGATACCAGTAAAAGGGCTTCTGCTCCGCGTCCCAAAAATGCTCGCCCGTTTCGTAATTAACCGAATATATCTCCCACGGCCCCTCCAAAGCCTTTGCTCTCGCCAGAAATATTGCGTCCCCTCCTGGATAGCCCGGATAATCGCCCTGCGGGTCGTTCTCCTGATTATACGACCAGGCAAAAAACCACATTAAATACGGATACCCCTGGCCGTCGTCCCATTCGGGCACATATACCACCTCCGGCTGGTACATGCTGTAAAAATTAGTGATAAGGTTTTTCTGGTCCCGTATCCAGCCTGAATCCGCTCCTAATAAAACCGGCCTTTCAGGTATGCCGCTTTTATTAATCGCGTCTATATGCCCCTGCATGTCATTAAATTGGTCCATCATACGCTAATCTCTCCCTCCTTTGCGCTTAAGAGCCAGATATGTTATAGCCACGGCCGCTAAAGATACAGCGGCGGCTGAAATAAGAATTACCAGCCCGGTAATCCCCCCATTTATCCTGTTCTCCCCGTTAGGCGCCGCCTGAGTCTGTCCGTTTCCCGCCGTTAAATCCGTGCTGACGTCCGTACCTGATGAAAGGGTTTTTTCAGGCGCAGCAGGAGAATCGGAAGACAATTCCGGCGAGGGCGAAGGCGTAACGAGCGGAGAAAATTCCGCGCCCGAAGCAAACAGCTCTATATCCCTATACATCATCCTTATATTATCCCAGCGCCAGTCGTAATAGGAGCTTTCTCGCTTGCCCCGCTGAGTAGCATAAAATATGCACACCCTGTTCTCCTTATGGTCCAGAAAAACCTGTGGTATCTGATTAGCGTCATACCCCTCGTCCGGCCTGAACCAGCCGGTAGCCTTCCAGCTTATTCCGTCCAACGACTGATATTCCACAATCTGCCTCTGGCTCCATCTGCTTGCGTCATCGCTGTAGTAGGGGATTTCATCATCTGTTATCTTATACCAGTCTATATACGGATCTCCATAAGCGTAATAAACCGAGCCTATCTTAACCACATCAAAATCTACGCCCGTTAATAATGGCTGCTGCCCGCCGCGTATTTCCTTCCATTCTCCCGTAAGGAAATCCCCGCTGCACTCAGCATAGCCTATCTGGTTCTCCTTATAATCAAACCACATTTTCCAGACGCCGTCCTCAAACATAAGGCTGGGCCGCTGATGCCCGCCATACCACGAATTTCTATTCTCAGCCTCAGCATATCCCTTTTCCCCCTCCCATACTAAAAGAGGCTTTTCAGAGCGCTCCCAATTAATGCCGTCGGTTGAAACCGCGCCCATTATGCATGAGGCGTTGCCGTCGGTATCCCCCTCGTAATGGCTGGGTATCATGTCCTCGTCGCAGCCCATGGCCGAATAGGCCATGTAAAACACGCCCTCCTTATATACTACCGACGGGTCTCCCACATGCCAGGAATCATACCAGACGTCCTGACAGGTTATAACCGGATACCAGTAAAAGGGCTTCTGCTCCGCGTCCCAAAAATGCTCGCCCGTTTCGTAATTAACCGAATATATCTCCCACGGCCCCTCCAAAGCCTTTGCTCTCGCCAGAAATATTGCGTCCCCTCCTGGATAGCCCGGATAATCGCCCTGCGGGTCGTTCTCCTGATTATACGACCAGGCAAAAAACCACATTAAATACGGATACCCCTGGCCGTCGTCCCATTCGGGCACATATACCACCTCCGGCTGGTACATGCTGTAAAAATTAGTGATAAGGTTTTTCTGGTCCCGTATCCAGCCGTTTTCATATGACTGCAATTCAGGCGCGGCAGGAATCTCCCAATCCCCGTTATCCGCAGAAATATGATTATCCGTATCATTTTCCGCCGCCGCCTGCGCGGGAACAAAAGTCAAGCCCAAAACAAGCAACAATACAAGACAAACGCCGATAAATCTAGCTTTCATTATTTTCCTCCTCTGCCAGCGCTATTATTTTTGCGGCTTAGCTTTATTCTTCCTGACCATAATAATTATAACGGCCGCCGCCGCGCACAGAATAGCCGCCGCCCCTAATATGTACCATATCAAACCTCCGTCAGATTGAAGCTGTTCAGGCTCATAAGAGGGCCGGGCATTGCCGCCCGAGCCGTTCGGCGTATCTATAGCTGCCGAAGAGCTGTTTTCGAGCTGCGCGCCGGAGGTTGCAGTCTGCTCAGGCTGCTCAGACTGCCCAGGCTGTCCGGCAGAGGACGGCTCAGGCGTTGAAGCAGCGTCCGTTTGGTTTGGAGAAGGAACGGGATAATCAGACTGTACTGGTTGGTCTATCAATTCGCGCAGGCTGTCCTCAAAGTCATAGCCGAAAAAGAATACGTTATCCAGCACTATGCTCTCGTTTTTAGAAGCGTCCACCGACGAATAAACCAATTCAAACCCTGGATAGCCTATATAATTGCCCGCCGGGATATCTCCCGTACCCCCGGCGCCCGTCAAATCCTCCTTAAAAAATACGATATGCCCCCTAAAGCCTGAGGGTATCAGCGCCATTCCCATGCCCTCAGAATCCTCCGCCTTAGTTATATTCCCATCCAAGCCGACAAGATACAGCGGGCGTCCCTGAGCTACAACCGCATTTGCGCTCGTACCCACCATATACGGTCCGGCGTAAAAATCCTGAGAGGTGTTATTCTCAATATAAAAGCCCATACCCAGCGCGCCGTCCTGTTCCTCCTGAGTAAGAGCCTGCCCCATTGCTTCAGACGCAATCCTGAAGGCATATCTTTCAATCATTGGACTGTCAGTTATAACATATCTGCCGTCCTCCCATTTAGTAGCGGCCGCATAATCGGGCGAAAACCAAAGATAGCTTTCCATCAAATCAATATCCGCATCCTCAAATTCGGAAAAGGTTTCGGCTACGCATACTTTAAGCCCGGAATCCTCCCATGGAGTGGGCCGACCGTCCGAGTCCGCATAAGCGCCGGTATAAACGGACATACACAGAATCAAAAAAATAAACGCAAGCGCCGCGCACAATTTTTTCATAATAAACCCTCCTCAAAAACATATTAAAATTATAATAGCACTCATTATAATATAGTCAATATACGCTAATAACCAACGCAAGCACATTCCTGACTTCGTGTAGCACAAACATAACTTTTTTTCAGCATGCAGATTCTGCGCATTTGCGCGCCCTTACGCAAGCATTTTTAGTATTGCAAAGTTTTAAGCTTGAAGCTATAATCAATATATAATCAGTTGTAAGGAGCAATAGCCGCAATGCTTAAGCCAAACAAAATCTTAAAAATTTACGGTATTTCAACTGTACAGGAAAAACGCATGCAGGAGGAAATTCTCTCCGAGCTGAAAACGCTGGACGAGCTTTTAAAATTTCCCTCTCAATTATCCGAACAGCTTCCTCTGCCCCTATATAACAATCTGCTGCGAGAAGACCAGCCCAGGCTCACAGGCCTAGAAAAGGAGCGGGAAGAATGAATAACGGCCTGGACGAGCTATTTAACGGCTCCATATTTCAATTAAGCGCCTATATGCGCAAAGGCATGCTCTCGCCCGAAGAATTAGCCCTGCTTTGGTGCGAGCATGCAAAAGCGCAGGATAAATATAATTGCTTTATAGAAATTTTCCCGCCTGAAACCATTATAGAAGCTTTTTCCGCCGGGCCTGTGCATTCACACATTCTAGGGCTGCCCTACGCGGTTAGCGATAATATCTGCATAAAAGATAAAACTATAACATGCGCCTCAAACGCATTCAGCTATAAACCTGACTTCAACGCCGAATGCGTCAGCGATATGCTTAACGCCGGAGCCGCCGTAATTGGAAAGCTGAATATGAACGAATTCGGGCTGGGCTGGAATGCCCAAACCCCCGCATTAAGAGAAGTATTAAATCCCTGGAATGCTGCCCGAACCGCGGGAATATGCTCGGGAAGCGCAGCAGCTGTCGCCGCGCGTCTGATTCCGGCCGCGCTGGCCTTGGATATAGGCGGCGGGGCGCTAAGCTCCGCCGCCTATTGCGGCACGGTCTGTCTCAAGCCCACCTACGGCTTTATTTCCCGTCATGGCGTTATATCAATATGTCCTTCCCTGGAGCAGATAAGCATAATGGCCAGAAGCTGCCTGGATATAGCGTTGATAGCAGAAAAGCTGCTGCACGGCAGCCGTCTGGATTCCACATGCGTTCCCTCAGAAAGATATATGGAATTATATAAATATATGCCGGTTAAATTGAATATTTTTAAGATTGGATTAGCGGTAAACTGGCTGGAAAAGACGGACAGCGCTATGCGCAAAGGAATACTCAAAGCCATAGAGGTATTTAAAATGATGGGCGCCAAAATAGAGGAAATAGAGGTTCCCATGAATTATCCTGTTTATGAAGCCGTTCGGGTTATATCATGTGTTGAGAGCATTGCTGATATGCTTGTTCAAGACAAAATAGAACAATTAAATTATCACGCTCAAAAAAACATTCTTTTAAAAAATATTTTAATTGCAAAAAACAAGGGAATTTATTTTAAAAAGGCAAAAAGCGTAAGAGAAAGCATCTGCCGTGAGCTGGAACAAACTCTGAGCGAGGTAGACGCCCTTATCTGTCCAGGCGGATATTCATTTGCGCCCGAATTAGGAGGAAGCTTGCAGGCAGACGCATTTTTTACCGCTATACCTGCCCTGACCGGGTTGCCCGCCTTAAGCCTGCCCTGCGGTTTTTCTCAAAATATGCCGCTCGGCATGCTTATTTTAGGGCGAGGACATAGTGAAAACATGCTTTTAGCTCTGGGAAATGAATTTGAAAGAGCTTCTAAATTAAATTATATATCCCCGATATCTGCATAAGGAGGAAAAGCAAATGAATAATAAGGCCGGGCTGACGCTGTTCTTTCCTATAAACACCATGAGCAAGCTCTTCTGCTCATGTCCCAATTCAGACGCAGCGGGTATTGCTTACTGTCCTATATGCCAGGATATGCCCGGAGTTATGCCCCTTATAAATAAACAGGCGCTGAACGCAGCTATAGCTGCCGGCTGCATGCTGAAAATACATTTCAGCGCCTCCAGCTTTGAACGCAAGCCAATATTTTGCGGAGAAAGATTAATCCAATATACGATAACGCAGGAAAACTCACCCATAGGCACAAACGGCTGCATACGATTTGATACAGAGGATATAAAAATTAATAAAATATATCTGGAACAGGAAACAGGAATTGCCGGCGGTAAAATAGACTATAACAAACGCGGCCGTCCATTATTAGGAATAGAAACCGCCGTCTGCTTTAACGACGCATATCAGGCCTGCTCTTTTTACCAGCAGCTTCAGGCCAGACTTAAGAAAAAAGGGCTTATAAAGGAAGGCCGGACCAATACCGGCATACTGCGCTTTTCCAACGGACCGGAAATTACTCAAATAGAGCTTAATCAGCTTAAAGAAGCGTTTATCTGGGGAGAAAACGCTAAAAAAGCGCGTTATATATGGAACGGCTCCTGCGGACAAGAATTCAGCGCTCTCCCGGGCAAAATATTCTATCCAAACGTTAACCTATGCAGCATACATGTGGACCCAGAATGGATAAGAAGGGTACGCATGGAATTCGGCTTATAGCAATTAATAATAGCATATACAATACAATCGAAATACAATGCGCCGCCAAAATGGTGAATTGTACTCTGATTGTATTGTCTAGTCAAAATTTTTGAAAAACCGCAGGAAAGCCTTAGAGGCCCAAGGGGGCGGCGTTTGACAGGCCGGTAGGCCTGCCCGGGGCGCGTTTAAGCGCGCCCCGGCGGCGCTATAAGCGCCGCAAACGCCGCCCCCTTGGGCCTCTAAGGCTTTCCTGCGCGCTGTCCATAAAAAGCCGGCTTAAACTATAAGCCCGCCGGTCAGCTCGCTGATTTTCTCCAGCTCATTTAGCTCGCCAAAGTCTTTTAACTCCTCTATTATCCGCGGACAAGCCAATGGGTCGGCAATATTAGCCGTACCCACCATAACTGCCGAAGCGCCCGCAAGCATAAATTCCGCAGCGTCCTCTCCTGAATTAATTCCACCCATGCCTATAATGGGTATATTCACTACTCTGGCGCACTCATATACCATTCTGAGCGCCACAGGCTTAACGCACGGTCCGGATAATCCGCCCACCACATTCCCCAGCAGAGGACGCCGCGTTCTTGCGTCTATAGCCATGCCCGTAATGGTATTTATAAGCGACAGGCCGTCAGCGCCGCCCTCCTGGGCTGCTAGAGCCGTCTCCCTTATATCTGTTACATTAGGCGAAAGCTTCACTATGAGAGGCTGCCGCGCATGCTTTTTAACCTCAGATGTTATCTCCCTCACCAATTCAGGCTTTGTACCAAACTGCACGCCGCCCTTTTTAACATTAGGACAGGATATATTCATTTCCAGCATATCTATCTCAGCCTGAGCCAGCCTTTTCGCCATTGCGCAGTATTCCTCAATAGTATTGCCCGCAATATTGGCAATAAGGACGCAATCAGAATTTTTAATAACTGGTAGATAATTCTGAATAAAATATTCCACGCCCGGATTCTGCAGGCCCACGCAGTTGAGCATGCCCATAGGTGTCTCGGCTATGCGCACGCCTCCGTTCCCCTCGCGCGGCAGCAGCGTCATGCCCTTAAGAGACGCCCCGCCCAGGACGCTTAGCGGATACAGCGGCTCATATTCCGTGCCGAAGCCATAAGTGCCCGAAGCCGCGATAACAGGATTTTTAAAGCGCACCCCGCAGACGCTTACAGACATATCAATCATCAAAGAGCACCTCTTTTCCCGCAAAAACCGGACCATCCTTGCAGCAGCGCAAATAATGCCATTTTTCCGGACTGCCTATTTTCACATTGCAGACTACGCACGCACCCATTCCGCATCCCATTCTCGCTTCAAGGGATAAATAGCTTTCCGCGCCGTAACGGGCGCATACATTTCTGATAAGCTCCAGCGCCCTTTCAGGTCCGCAAGCGTAAACGCAGCTATATTTTCCCGTTTGAAGCGCCTTTTCTACAAGCTGATGCGCATAGCATTTTTCTCCAAGACTGCCGTCGTCCGAAGCGGTATAAAGCTCAGATACGAGCGAATTAAATTCCGTCAGCTCATAAGCATAATCCATGCTCCTGAAGGCCAGGGCCGCGCCGCATTCCTTTTTGTAAAGCCTAGCGGCGTATAAAAGAGGAGCGCAGCCTATTCCGGCGCCGGCTAAAAGCACTCTGCCCGATGGCTCAGGAAAACCGTTTCCCAAAGGCAGCAGCATGCTTAAGCTTTCCCTCGCGCCGGAAAGCTGAGCCGTCCCCCCTCCCTTAACCTGATAAATAAAGCTCAATATACGGGCTGAAGCTTCATAATCATTTATGCTAATCGGCCGGCGCAGAAGCTTATCCCCCGGAACCTTTATATGCGCAAATTGCCCCGGCTTAATTTCCTCAGTAAAATCCTCCGGCAATTTCACGCGCAAAAGAAAAATATCCCTGGCGACAGAAAAATTATCTATTATTCTTGCGGTAAGCTCACGCATTTTGCACCCCCATGCCGCCGCATGCCCATTTATTATGTCTTTTCAGGCAGCTCACTATATCCTCTTTCATGCGCTCCGCTTCCCTCCGAGCCGCTTCCTCAGGCTCCAAATTGCTGTATTCAGGCTTTTTATACGCGCAGAGCAGTCCGCGTGAATTATTAACTATGCCGCCCAGGCCCCTGCTGTCAAAGCAGACCTCAATGTCCTCACATCCCGCTCCCTGAGCGCCGTAGCCCGGAATAAGAAAGAACATATTCTTATACTTTTCCCGCAGCCGCGCGGCCTGCTCCTTATAGGTAGCTCCCACTACCGCTCCTATATTTGAATAGCCATAGGCCCCTATATTGCCTTCGCCCCATTGCTGCACCATATCCGCCATAGCCTCATATACACGGCGTCCATCCTCCAGAATCAAATCCTGTAACTCCCCTGAAGACGGATTAGAGGTTTTAACCAAAACAAAAGCTGTTTTATTATACTGAGAGCAGTTATTCTTAAAGGGCAGTATGCCGTCCGAGCCCAGATAACCGTTTATTGTAAGGCAGTCGCACGCAAACGCGCCGTCCAGGCTTCCGCCAGAAAGTCCTGTCCTTCCCAGATATGCGGCGCTGTAAGCCTCGGCTGTAGCTCCGATATCATTGCGCTTGCCGTCGGCTATTACATACATTCCGCTCGCCTTAGCATAAGCGCAGGTATCATAAAACGCTTTAATTCCGGCGTAGGAATACATCTCATAATAAGCAAGCTGAACCTTGACGCAGGGTACAATATCGCAAAGCGCGTCTATAAGCAGCTGATTATAATTAAATATAATTCTCGCGCATGATTCAAAGCTATTGCCCTTTTCGTTAAATTTCTCCCTAAGCGCCTGAGGAACATATTCCAAGCGCGTATCCAGCCCCAAGGCAGTAGGATTTTGTTTTTCCATTATCGCGGTTATCAGTCTATCCATATCTATTAATTCTCACTTTTATATACTATTTCCCCGCCTAGGACGGTATATTTTATCTTACCGTAAACCTCTCGGGAATTAAACGGATTATTTTTGCCCTTGCTATAGAATTTATTTACATCTATCCTAAAGGGCCGTTCCAAATCGGCTATAGCTATATCCGCAGGCATGCCCTTTTTCAAGGCTCCGGCCTCCAGGCCGGTTATGCGAGCAGGCGAAGCGGACATAAGCCTGAGCAGTCCTGATAAATCCATAAGCCCTCCGCGCACAAGCTGAGTATAACAAAGCGCAAATGAGGTCTCAAGGCCCGAAATGCCGCTGGCCGCCAAATTAAATTCCACATTTTTTTCATCCGCATGATGGGGCGCATGGTCGGTAGCTATACAGTCTATAACTCCCTCAGTCAGCCCTTTTTTTATCGCCTCTACGTCCTCTCTGCCGCGCAGGGGAGGATTTACCTTTGTATTAGCATCGGTAAAGCTAACCTCCTCATCGCTGGCGCAGATATAATGCGGACAGGTTTCGCAGGTAATTTTAACCCCTCTGGCCTTAAAATCCCTTATTAAATTAACAGATTGTGCGCAGGATACATGCGCTATATGCACATGCACTCCCAGCGTCTCCGCCAGCAGCCCTTCGCGCGCCACCATCAATGCCTCCGCCGCTCCAGGCGCCCCCTTAAGGCCCAGAAAAGTGCTCTGTCTGCCCTCGTTCATAACGCCTCCGTCAGTCAGGGAAACATCCTCGCAGTGAGATATAACAAAGCCGCCGTTAAGTCCCTTAAGGTACTGCATTGCCAGCCTCATAATCCGGCTGCTTTCCACCGGCCTGCCATCGTCCGAAAATGCGACCGCTCCGCATTCAAGCAGCTCGCCCATTTCGGTCAGCTCCCGCCCCTCCTGGTTTTTGGTTATGGCTGCTATAGGATATACGCGGCAAAGCGCTTTTTCGGCCCTGCGCTTAATATATTCAATCACAGCGGCGTTATCCGCGGCAGGCTTGGTATTAGGCATGCAGCAGACAGAGGTATATCCTCCTGCCGCCGCCGCGCGCGAGCCCGAAAGGATATCCTCCTTATATTCAAAGCCCGGCTCCCTGAAATGCACATGCATATCTACAAGCCCCGGAAAAACCGCAAACCCTTCCGCATCTATTATATTGGCGCCGTCAAATGATAAATTCTCTCCAATATCGGCAATCCGTCCATCCCTGATATATATATCCGCTTCAGAATTAAGCCCGTCCTCCGGACTAACCACCAAACCATGCTTTATTAATAATTCCATCTTATTATATCTCCTTTGAATGGGCTAATATATGCAGAAGCGCCATTCTGACGGCCACGCCCGAGCGCACCTGTTCATTTATTATACTTGCAGGACTGTCCGCCGCCGAGCTGGATATCTCCACGCCTCTGTTCATAGGACCGGGATGCATTATAACCGCGTCCGGCTTTGCAAGGGCAATGCGCCTGTCATCCAGGCCGTAATATTTAAAATACTCGCGCAGACTGGGCAGCAGACCCGCCTGCTGGCGTTCCTTTTGTATGCGCAGGCCCATAACGGCGTCGGCGCCGCTGACCGCTTCATCCGCGCTGGCGGCAATTTCCGCTCCCAGCTCCTCTATACGGGGCGGCATCAGCGTTTCAGGGGCCGCAAGCACCACCCTGGCCCCCATTTTACGCATGCCAATAATATTGCTGCGAGCCACTCTGGAATGATAGATATCCCCCACAATAGCCACCTTAAGCCCCTCCAGGCTCCCTTTTTTCTCCCTAAGAGAAAATATATCCAGCAGCGCCTGAGTCGGATGCTCGTTCATACCGTCTCCCGCGTTGATTACCGACGCGTTTACATTTTCAGCCAGAAGCGCGGCGGCCCCGCTCATGGGATGACGGATAATTATAATATCAGTACCCATCATATCCAGCGTTCTGCCTGTATCAATTAGAGTTTCTCCCTTGGCCACGCTGGAAGCCGAAGCGCTGATATTGGCGCTGGCCGCCCCCAGATATTTACTGGCCAATTCAAAACTCATACGGGTGCGCGTGCTGTTTTCATAAAACAGCGTCACAATGCTTTTACCCTGAAGATGGGGAGCTTTTTTATTGCCCGAAAGAATAATTTGCTTCATAAAAGAGGCGGCGTCCAATATCCTTTGTATATCCTCTCCGGATAGTTGATTCATACTTACCAGGTCTTTTTTCATAGAAATTTACCTCTTATCAGCGGATACCCGCGTATATTTTTCTGCCGGCAGCCCCGCTCAATTCATATCTGTTTTAAACGCTAAATCCACGCCCGTCTCTCCGTCAAATTCGGGCAGCTTAACAAGTACTACTTCATTCAGGCTGGTAGGAAGATTTTTGCCTACATAGTCAGGGCGAATAGGCAATTCCCTATGTCCTCTGTCCACAAGCGCGGCAAGCTGTATGCGCTTTGGACGGCCGCAGTCCATTATCGCGTCAATAGCCGCGCGCGCAGTACGCCCGGTAAAAATAACGTCGTCCACCAGCACTAAGCGTATGTCGTTTATAGAAAAGGGTATATGCGTTCCATTTATTTGGGGTACGTCCGAAAGCAGAGATAAATCGTCCCGATACAAAGTTATATCCAAAATTCCCATCAACGGCGCTTTTCCCTCAACTCTTTCTATAACCGAAGCTATACGCCGCGCCAAGGGCACCCCTCGCCTTTGAATGCCTATAAGGGCAAGCCCATCCGCTCCATTATTTTTTTCTATAATTTCATGAGCAATCCGGCTCAGCGCTCTATTAATCCCATCCGCGTCCATAATACGGGCTTTAAGTCGTTCCGAATTATCCACAATTTTCCTCCTGATGCACAAAAAAGCCCCGCCTAAAAAGGCAGGGCGACTACGCAAGCTAAAATATAACAACCTCCGCCTTGCCAGTTTCACCGAACTGTCCTTAAAGGCTCTGTTGAATTATAGCACATTCCTAATTAAAAGTAAAACGCTTTTTGACGGAATATAGGTATAAAAAGAAAAAGCGCGGGGAGCCTGCGGCTTTTACGGCGCGCAATAAGCTGAAAAAAAGGGGGGCGGCGCGGCCCGGCCGTAAGGCCGGCAAGCGCGTTCCGCGCTTGATTTTGGCGCCCTACGGGCGCCAAAATGCCGCGCCGCCCCCAGCGTATTATCTCTGCGCGCCGTAAAAGCCGCAGGCTCCCCGCGCTTATCCTTAAAGAAAGATATCCGTGCTTCTATCGCCTTATGGGCACGCCCCGTTCCGCGAGATAGTTTTTCAAGCTGCTGATACTGATTTGATTATAATGAAACAGCGTCGCGGCCAGTACTGCGTCAGCATGCCCTTTTTCAATAGCGTCATAAAAATGCTCCAGTTTTCCCGCTCCGCCTGAAGCAATTACAGGGATACCCACCGCGTCAGATACGGCCCGGGTTATCTCTAAATCGTAGCCGTCCTTGGTACCGTCGGCGTCCATGCTGGTAAGCAGTATTTCTCCGGCTCCCCGCTTTTCAGCCTCTTCAGCCCATAAAAGCGCGTTTTTCCCCGTTGGGGTACGGCCTCCGTTAACGTAAACCTCCCAATTATCCGTTCCTGGTATCCTTTTGCAGTCTATGGCCACTACGATGCACTGACTGCCGAATCGGTCCGCTCCCTCATTTATAAGCTGCGGCCGTTCTATTGCCGGAGAATTTATAGAAACCTTATCCGCTCCCGCTCTAAGCAGGGTTTTTATCCAATTTAAATCTCTTATGCCGCCTCCGATTGTAAAGGGAATAAATACCTGCTCGGCAGTACGCGCGGCGACATCTAAAATAGTCCTGCGCCCTTCGCTTGAAGCGTTGATATCTAAAAATAAAAGCTCGTCCGCTCCGGCCTGATTATATATCTTAGCCGTTTCCACCGGGTCGCCCGCATCCCTGAGATTTACAAAATTTATTCCCTTAACCACCCGGCCATCCTTTACGTCCAAACAGGGAATAATACGCTTAGTCAGCATTTATCCCTCACCCCCTCATATCCAAAAAGTTCTTAAGAATTTTCAGACCGGCCGCGCCGCTCTTTTCCGGATGAAATTGAGTGCCGAAAACATTTCCTAAAGCAACTGCACAGGTAAACTCACCTCCGTATGAGCAAACGGCAGCGGTCCATTTTTCAGACACCTCCGCCGCACGGTAGGAATGCACAAAATATACATACTCTCCCGCCCGAACACCGTTAAACAGCCTGTTTTCCATAGGCGTAATGCTGTTCCAACCCATATGAGGGCATTTTATGTTCCCGCCAAACCGAGTGATAGTCCCCGGAATAAGCCCCAGACCCGTAAAAGCGCCTCCCTCATAGCTTGTTTCAAACAGCAACTGCATGCCCAGACATATTCCTAATAAAGGCGTACCGCCGCGCGCAGAGGCTATAACGGCTTCGTCCAGCCCGTTTTGCCTGAGACATTCGACGGCCTGGCCAAAAGCGCCTACGCCGGGCAGTATAAGCTTGTCCGCCTTCGCCACCAGCTTGGCCTCCCCGGTTATTAAACACTCTTCTCCTAAAAATTCACAGGCTTTCTGCACGCTGCGCAGGTTGCCCATGCCGTAATCTATTATCGTTACCATTAGGGCCGCTCCTTAAATATTTTTATATAAGATTATTTTTAACCCGGACTTAGCGCTGTCAATATCCATGCTCTACAGCTTTTTATATACTCTTTCCAAAGCGTCTCCCAAGATTCCAAGCACATACGGCTTGCCGCCAGAAAGCCTTGGCTCTATAAACAGGCTTTCAGTATTAATAATCTCCACCTCGCCCGTCGTATGAACGCACAGCATGTCAAACGGCTCCTTAACTGCCAGAGCGCTCACCAAGCATGTGCCGTTAGCGCCGTTCTTTTTAAAATCAAAGGTTTTAAGGCCCTTGCGATTGCGCACCGAAAGCTCATAATCCACGCACAGCGAGCGCTTGGCATATCCCTTTTCCGTCCATACTATTATTTCGCCCTCTCCGTCGCACTGCGAAGCAAATATAATGCTGTCGCCGTCATCCAGAGACATAGCCTTAACTCCCGAAGATACCCGGCCGGTAACGGGAATATCCTCCTTAATCATATTAAGGCTCATGCCCTTTTGCGAAATAAACAGTACGCTCCCCCCCTCTCGGACAGGCTCGACGCCTATAAGACAGTCTCCCGCTTTAAGGGTAATCGCAGCATATCTGCTCTTCTTAACGGCATATTCGCTGAACTCGCTGCATTTAATCAGGCCGTTTTTAGTATAAAAATATAATTTGCCCTCAGGCAGCTCCTTATATGAGATTATATGGACTATTTTCTCTTCAGGCTGTATCCCGTTAAATACCTTAGCAGGCAAAGCGCCCTTATCCTTCCATTTGCACTCGGGCACGTCCTCTGCGTTAAGGCTGTAAGCGTAGCCTAAATTACTGAAGGCCAGCAATTTCTTATCCGTGCTGGAATTTAAGATAAAGAGAGGAATTTCATTTTCCTGTATGCCGTCGTAATCCTTATTTGAACGGCTGTAATTTTTAGCGGACACCCTTTTTACATTACCGCCCGCATCTATGGCAATTACAACATCCTCCACTACCTTGAAATCTTCCGCAGTATGCGTTTGAGCTGGCGCTTCGGACAGAATAACCGTTCTGCGCGGAGATTTATATCTGCGCTTTATATCCAGAAGATTCTTTTTAATCAGTTCCATAAGCTTGGTCTTACTGTTCAAAAGTCCCTCAAGATAAGCTATAAGCTCGCGCAGCTCCTTAAGCTTCTGCTCAATTGTTTCAACCTCCAGCGCCGTAAGCCGCTGCAAACGCATTTCCAGTATAGCCGTAGCCTGACGCTCTGAAAGGGAAAACGCCGCGCGCAGCCTTTCACGCGCCGTGCGCACGTTAGGACTGCCCTTAATTATCTTTATTACCTCGTCTATGTTCTGAATAGCAATAAGCAAGCCTGAATATATCTCTTCATCCAAACGCGCCTTATCCAGGTCGTGGCGCACCCGTTTACGCTCAACCTCCCGCTGATGCTCTATATAATACCTGTTTATCTCCAAAAGCCCAAGCTGAACGGGCTTGCCCTCGGCTATAGCCACCATATTAACGCCGAAGGACGCCTGAAGCTCGCTGTATTTATAGAGATAAGCCAGCACCTTTTCCACATCCGCGTCCCTGCGCAGCTCTATTACGGCGCGCATGCCAGTATTCATATCTGATTCGTCCCGAATATCGCTTATGGAAGAGAGTATCCCCTTCTTTTCATCGCTTAGCTTCATTATATCAGCCAGCATTTTAGCCTTATTTACCTGGAAGGGCACTTCGGTTATAACAATAAGCTTTTTGCCGTTTGGACCGTTCTCTATATGGGTTTTGGAACGCACCAGCAGCCTGCCCTTGCCCGTCTTATAAATATTCTCAATATCCGGACCGTTTATTATATAGCCGCCCGTAGGGAAATCAGGGCCCTTAACGTATTTAAGCAGTTCAGAAAGAGTTATGCGCGGATTATCTATTTGAGCCACCACGCCGTCTATAACCTCGGCCAGATTATG
This sequence comes from uncultured Eubacteriales bacterium, assembly GCA_900547955.1. Lineage (GTDB taxonomy): Bacteria > Bacillota > Clostridia > Christensenellales > QALW01 > Neochristensenella. The sequence goes on from URIR01000002.1 coordinate 106,032, forward strand.
AGTAGGAATATTGGTAGCCAGCCCTACGGCTATACCGTAAGAACCGTTTACCAGAAGATTAGGGAACCGGCCGGGCAGCACAGTAGGCTCCTTAAGGGAGTCATCGTAATTCAGCGCCCATTTGACCGTATCCTTTTCTATATCCCTTAATAATTCCAGCGCTATGGGCGCAAGCCTCGCCTCGGTATACCGGGCCGCCGCAGCTCCGTCCCCGTCTATGGAGCCAAAGCAGCCGTGGCCGTCCACTAAAGGCTCGCGCAGACTGAAATCCTGCGCCATGCGCACCATGGTTTCATATATGCTGGAGTCCCCGTGAGGATGGTATTTAGCCATGGTTTCCCCCACGATATACGCGCTCTTTTTATAGGGCTTGTCAGGAAACAGATTCTGAGTATACATAGCGTAAAGCACACGCCTCTGCACAGGCTTGAGCCCGTCCTCCACCCGCGGAAGAGCGCGCTCAAGTATAACATGCTCGGCATAGGGCATCATGGAGTTATGCATAACCTCTTCCATGGTCTGAAAGCTTACCTTCTGCTCCGAAAGAGGTACTATATAATCGTCCCTTCTGGCCATTTTTTACTGCACCCCCTTTTCCCTTGCAAATAAATCCACTTTGTTAAAATCAGCGTTTTCTATTATATAGGCCTTGCGCACGTCAGTTTTGTCTCCCATCAGCACGGTTACCAGCCTGTCCGCCTCAGCCGCGTCCTCAATAGTAACCTGAATAAGATTGCGCGTCCGCGGGTTCATGGTAGTATCATAGAGCTGCGCCGCGTCCATTTCCCCCAGGCCCTTATAGCGCTGTATGGTATATCCTCTGCCCATGCGCTGAGCCGCCTCTGCCCGTTCTTTATCGTTATAGACGTAAACCACCTCTTTAGTAGAAGTTTTTTCCAGCCTGTATAACGGCGGTACGCCTATAAAAACATGTCCGCTTATAATCAGCTCGCGCATATAGCGGTAGAAAAAAGTAAGCAGAATGGAGCGGATATGCGCGCCGTCCTGGTCGGCGTCGGCCAGTATTATAACCTTATGGTATTTAAGTGAATTAATATCAAAATCCACGTCTATGCCCGTTCCCAGAGCGGTTATCAGCGTTCGGTATTCCTCGTTGGTAAGCACCTGGTCCAGTCTCTTCTTTTCGCAGTTAAGAGGCTTGCCCCTAAGAGGCAGTATTGCCTGGAAGCGCCGGTCGCGGCCCTGCTTAGCCGTGCCCCCGGCGCTATCTCCCTCCACTATGAACAATTCGTTCTCCTCCGGCTTTTTGCCCGTGCAGCTTGAAAGCTTGCCCACAAGGGGCGCGCCCTCAAGGCTGCTTCGCTTGCGGGCTATATCCTTGGCTTTTTTAGCCGCCTCCCGCACCCGGGCCGCCTGAACGGCCTTTTCCAGAATGCATTCTCCCGCCGCCGAATTTTTAGGGTCGTCCAAATATCTTTTAAGGCTGTCCGAGATAATAGCCTCTACCGCCGGACGAGCCTCGACATTGCCCAGCTTGGTCTTGGTCTGGCCTTCAAACTGAATATTCTGCATCTTAACCGTCAATATGGCGGTTATACCTTCCCTAAAATCCTCGCCGTTAAAATTAGGGTCCTTTTCCTTGAGCAGCTCCACCCTCCGGGCATAATCGTTAAGCACCTTTGTAAGCGCCGATTTAAAGCCCGTTTCATGCGTGCCCCCTTCGGTAGTAGGAATATTATTGACAAAGGAATATATGCTCTCCGTATAAGAATCGGTATACTGTATGGCGGCGGCGCAGTATATGCCGTCCTGCTCCCCCTCTAAATAAATGGGAGGAGAGAATTTAACCTCTTTTTCATTATTCAGATATTCCACATAGTCGGATATGCCGCCTGAAAAATGATATTCCGCCGTTTTAAAGCCTTCGGCGGTTTTCTGGCGCTCGTCAGTTAATGTTATAGTCAGGCCGCCGTTTAAAAATGCAAGCTCCTTCAGCCTTCGCTTTATTACGTCGTATTGAAATGCCGCCGTATCAAACACTTTAGGGTCGGGCTTAAAGCATACTAACGAACCGTGCTTATGCGTTTTGCCCGTCTCCTTTAAATGCTGTTTGCATACCCCCGAAAGCACCTTGCGCTGCTGGGGGTCATAATAGCTTTCAAATTCCGCCCTGTATACTTTATAATCGTGATATACTTCCACATACAGCCATTCGGAAAGCGCGTTGACAACCGAAGCGCCCACGCCATGAAGGCCGCCGCTGTATTTATAATTTGAATCGTCGAATTTGCCGCCGGCATGAAGCTGAGTAAAAATAACCTCAACGCCTGAAATACCCTTAACGGGATGTATGTCCACAGGCATACCCCGTCCGTTATCCTCTACGCTTACGCTGTTATCCGCATGCAGCGTCACCCACATATGGTCCGCATAGCCGTTTGCCGCCTCGTCTATGGCGTTATCCACTATCTCCCATAACAGATGGTGCATGCCCTTGCTGCCCGTAGTGCCTATATACATACCCGGTCTCATGCGGACGGCGTCCAGCCCTTCCAGTATCCTTATATCGCTGGCATTATATTCGCTCATCAAAGCGCCTCCATATATAGTAGAATATCTAATATATTATACATTATCTATTGACTTTTTGCAAAGGGTATTTAAAAAGCGCCTTTTTAAGGGCGCTCAAGCTCTAACAATCAAGGCGATACAGGCTATAGAAACAGACGGCCGGATAAAACCGGCATGCTGAAAAGCCGTTTTTTTCATTTCCAGACTCTGAAGCATAACACCGGAGCAATCTCACCATTGATATTTATCAAGGTCTATGCGGCCGTTTTCATCCGCCTCCACCCCTTCCTCCCGCAGCATTTCAAGCTGAATCTGCATACCGCCGAAAGCAAAGGCGCTGCTTGGTCTGCCCAATCTGTCCACTACCCTGTGACAGGGAATTACTCCAGGCTCAGGATTAACATGCAGCGCGTATCCAACCACTCTTGACCATCTGGGATTTCCAGCCATAGCCGCGATTTGGCCGTATGTCGCCACCTTTCCCTCAGGTATCCGGCGCACAACCTCATATATTTTCTCAAACGTATTCATTAAAAAGCTCCTTTTGTCCCTAATAAGCTTGCAGCATTAGTACCCTTAGTTTGCAGGGGGGCTCTACGCTTCAGCCCCTGACGTATGTTTTCTGCATTATCATCAGCCGCGCTCCCCCTTATATGCTCCGGGGGCGGGGGCGTTTAGCGGCCTTAAGGCCGCAGGGCCGAGCTAAAAGCTCGGCCCCGGCAGGCGCAAAGCGCCTGCAAACGCCCCCGCCCCCGGAGCATATCCGCCACAAGCCGCAGCATTAAAAGCTTTCAGCCTTTAATATTGCAGTTTAGACAATACAAGCAAAGTACAATGCGTTTTTGCATAAATGCCCGCCGCGTCCGCTTTGTTGCGTGGTCTTTAAAATACGCCCGGTATGTCTTTAATCAGGCACCGCGCGGCCATCAACGGGCTCTTAAGCAAAAATCTCCGACCGCAGAGAGGTGAATTGTACTTTGCTTGTATTGTCTAAGCAATTATATCAATAAAATTCGCTCTTTATACCTCTCAGAAGCATAATTTCCAATGCCTCCTGAACCTCCATTCCGTGAAATATAACGCTGTATACCCCCGAACATATCGGCATATCAACATTATATTCACAGCTTAAAAGCATAATGGCCTGCGCCGTATTAACTCCCTCGGCCAAGCCCATATTATGCCTGCCCTTTCTGAGAATATCCATTTCGGTTCGGTTCCCCTGCGACTGAGCGCATACGAACGCTTCGCCAAAGCTTCTGTTGTGACTGTGCTCGGAAAAAAGCGTCGCCTCATAATCTCCCAGATGGCACAGTCCGTAAGCCGTCATTTCTCTGCCGCCCATAGCCTTTATCAAGCGCGAAACCTCCCTCGCGCCCCGCGCCATAAGCGAGCCTTTCATGGAAGAACGCCCTATGCCGTCCAGCATGCCCGCCGCAATGCCTATTACATTTTTAGCCGCGGCCCCCACCTCATTGCCTATAAGGTCATCTCCGTAATAAAACCTTATCAGCCTGCCGCTTAAGGCATTGACAAGCTCGCGTTTTACCCCGGAATCCATAGAATCTATAACCATGCAATTAGGATTGCCCTTAACAAATTCCTGAACGTGCCCCGGCCCCAGCCATACTGCCACATTGGCCTGAGGCGCATACTGCCCGGCAATCTGGCTGAGCCGCATTCCCGTTCCCTTTTCCAGGCCCTTCATACAAAGCACAAGCGTCTTGCCCTTTGTATCCTTTGCTGCCATGCTGTCCATAAGCTCCCTGAAATCCTGAGCGCCTACCGATATAAATATCCAATCAGCAAAAGCCAAAGCCTCGTCTAAATCCTCTGAATACCGGACATTCGGGCCAAATTTAACCATATCATTGCCATTATTGACTCTTATTCGGAAAAAATGCTCCGAGTCCTCCCTGCCGTAGAGCATAACGTTAAAATTAAGCTTATCCAAATACCATGTTATAAAGCTGCCCCATCTCCCGCAGCCAATAACTGTTGCGTTCATAAAATACTCTTCCTCCAGATATAATTGCGCGGCATATATTATGGAATTTTATAGCGAGGCAGTAAACTCCGCTATTTCCTCAAGAGCCTGCTTGGACTGCGGCAGTCCGTAAGCCTGAAACACATGCCACATTTCCTCCCAAACGCTTAATTTTACCATACCGCCTGAATTCTCAATTTTATCCCTTAAACGGGTGCTGTCGCTTAAAAGTATTTCCCGCGAACCTACCTGAACAAGTATTGGGGGCATACCCGAAAGCTCGCCGTAAATAGGCGATATATACGGATTATCCGCCTTATCCCCGCCTATATACATCCTGGCGTTGTTTTTTAGCGCCTCCACGCCCAGCACCGGGTCCCTGTCCTCTAATTCAACGCTCTCTCCCGTAAAAGCCAAATCAGTCCATGGAGACATCAATACCAAGCCGCACGGCAGAGGCAAACCAGTATCCTCTGCTTTAAGGGCGCATGCCAGCGCCAGCCCTCCGCCTGCAGATTCACCGGCAAAAATTATGCTCTGAGCGGATATATCCGCACCAAGCAGCGCCCTGTATATACCCATTGCGTCCTCCAAAGCGGCCGGATAAGGATATTCTGGCGCCAGACGATATTCAAAGGAAAGCACGCCCAGCCCGCATACATCAGCCAGCTTAGCGCCCAGTCCCCGGCTGGATTTCAAATTGCCCGCTACATATGCTCCTCCGTGAAAATAAAGCATAATTTTATCCTGCCGAATGCTTTTAGGGCGTATCCATTGAGCGGGCAGACCGCAATATTCGCAATTTTCCACCTTTACCCCGGAGGGAAAAGGTATGAGCGCGCACGCTCTTTCCTGTGACTGCCGCATTTCTTCAACCGACTCGCCCGTTAAATACGGCTTTACCATTTTCAGAACGCCTGCAAATATTTTAGCCTCTAATTCGCTCAATTTCTCCATTCGCTTCCCCTTTTTTGTTTTTTACATATATTTAGCCGTCCCTTTTTGTATTAATCAAAAAAAGCGACGAGGCCGTTTCTATTGCGCTGCGTCTTTATTGCATCACCTAAAAACGCTGTTAAAAATATTCAATCAACACCCAATGCGGACATTACACTCTTTATATCCATTAACGCCCAAATATAAACTTCAATCTGCAAAAGATACCTATTGCAGCTCAAAGACGCCAGTCTATAGGAGTCATACCCGCTTCCTGAAGCAGTTTATTGGTCTGGGAAAAATGCTTGCAGCCAAAAAATCCGTTATACGCCGAAAGCGGACTAGGATGCGGCGCAGTCAGCTTATGATGCTTGGGATTTGTTATAAGCTGAGCCTTATTCCTGGCGTTTGCCCCCCATAAAAGAAATATGACAGGGGATGTTTTATTATTTAATTCGCTTATAACTCTGTCGGTAAATAATTCCCAGCCCATACCCTTATGGCTGTTGGGGCTGCCCCGCCTAACCGTCAGCACGGTGTTTAAAAGCAGTATGCCCTGCCTGGCCCATTTAGTCAGTTCCCCGCTTCCGCTCATAGTTATGCCAAGGTCATCCTCTATCTCTTTAAAGATGTTCATCAGAGAAGGAGGCGGTTGAACGCCTTCTTGAACGGAAAAACAAAGGCCATGGGCCTGACCTGGGCCATGATAAGGGTCCTGGCCTATAATAACCACCTTAGTATCCGCAAAGGACGTGTATTTCAGCGCGTTAAATATATCATACATATTTGGATATATGGTATATTCGGAATATTCCTTTTTCAAAAATTCTCTTAATTTAAGATAATACTCCTTCTGAAACTCATCAGCCAGAATTGCATCCCAGTCATTGCCCAACTTGACCATTATGATTCGCTCCTCTCGACGCAGATCTAAAATTTTCACGCAGGCCCAACGCCCAAGCTGCTAAAATCTTGAAATATATTATAACACGCCGCGCTCGTTTTTCAAAGCATATTTTCCTGCAAGACGTAAAGATAAAGGCTCCGCTTTCGCAGTCCGCTCCAGAACTGATGTGCAATAGCCAAAATGACGCATGCCTTTATACTAATTATCCCCTCGTTTATTATATAGAAAATCAAAATGCAAATATGTCCATTTATGCATTTAAACTCATTATTGGAACACATTATTAATATAATGCTTATACAGGTTAAAATCGTCTCTTTCCTTTTCAACATGCCATGCTATAATAAATTCAGTAATTTCATAGTTATATAATAGCGGAGGTACTTATATGAAAAAGTTTCTGGCCCTGCTCGCTGTTTTATTAATAATACCAGCATCCGGCTGTCAAAACGCGCAGACTTCCCCTTCCGCAGGAAGCCTCTCTTCAAGCGCTTCAGCCTCCGCTTTTTCGGCCTCAGCCAATACCGCCGGCCTTACTCCGGGGACTTCTCTTCAAAACACTTCCAGCTTATTAGCGTCCCCTTCAATCTATTCAGAAGAAACCGTAAAGCCAACCGCTGCCACAACCGCAGCGTCCTCTTCAACGACAGCAGAAAAAACACCTAAGCCCACATCTGCCCAGCCCACTCGTCTGCCCAGCACTCCTTCCCCCTCTTTGAGCCCTTCGCCGGATTACACCCAGCAGCTGGGCTACACCACTAACAACATAGTAGGAGTGGACAGGTACGGGAGGACGTTTG
>URIR01000003.1 GCA_900547955.1 uncultured Eubacteriales bacterium
CACCCATTGACGATGACGCAGAAAATGCCGAAATCAGACCGCTGGAGGCGTGTATTCCCTTGTCAATAATAAAAAAACATACCGTTGATTAGACGATATGCTGCCCTCAGTTTACAAAGAATACGGTCAGAAGGCATATAATTTACGTCCTGCCGCGCTGCTTTGATTCCAAGTACGCCCCATGTATATTTCTCGTTCAAGCGCCCTTTACCCGGCGCAAATTCTATGCCTTCTGACTCTGGAGAGCTCAAAGAAAAAGGATTTCTTCATTTTCAAGGTAAACGAAAAAGCGTACTAGGAGGTATGCTGATTGAGTATAACGCAGAAAATGAAGAAATTATCCCGTTTTGAGGCGTGCAGTTCCTTGTAAACTGAGGGTAAGGTTCGTTATTATTACAGAACGGGCGGAGTAAATTACCGCAATGAAGTTGGCTATTGCTCGGCTGATTATATTACTATTCTTCAGACGGGCACAAAGCTTGTCAAATTGGTTTATGAAGAGGACGATTATTGCGTAAACGTTCGTTCCTCGGCAGGAGGCGGCACCATTACCGAATATGCCTCGGGCGCGTATATGGAATGGGACGGCACAAAATCAGGCCGGTACTTTAAGGTATATAACGCTTATTCCCAGGCCTGGAATTATGTTCACGATTCTGTCGCCGTACAGCAGCCGACCGATACGGCGGTAAGTTATCCTTCGGCGGCGGCGGGCATAGAGGAAAATACAATATACAATATTCAAAACGCCTCAAGCGGTCTGTATATGTATACCTCAGGCTCAAATAACAGTAATGTTACTCAAAACTCCGTGCTTCAAACGGGCAATTACCGCTGGAAGTTTGTTTTGACAGAGGGCGGCTATTATAAAATTGTTTCCGCCCTGAATGATAATATGGTGCTGGCCGTTCAGTCAAGCGGCGAGGGCAATCAAAATCTTATAATTACCAGCGACAGCGATGCGGCTAATAAGCGCTGGAACATAGTTAAGCAGGGTAATTATTATATTTTGAAGTCAAAGAGCAGCGACAGGAATTACTCTGCTGCCAGCCAGAACAACAGCGCCGGCTCAATACTGGTCCAGCGCGCAAACGCGAGCAGCAATACTCAGTACTGGACAATTCAAGGGCCTTCTCTTTCACCGCCGGTTATTTCTATAGAACCCGAATCCATTACCAATCAAAACGTCACAGTCACAATTACTTATCCTTCTGAAGCGTCAGTAAAGCAATACAGCATAAATAACGGGGCCTGGCAGAATTATACCGCTCCATTTACGGTGGAATTAAACAGCACGGTTTCGGCGCGTTATTACGACGGTCAGAATCTTTTATCGCCCAGCGCAACCTATACCATTTCAAATATAGATAAAACTCCGCCTTCTGCGCCCGAAATTTCAGCTGCGGCTGTAGAAGAGGGTATTAGCGTCAGCATAAATTATCCCGAGGACGCGTTTGTTAAGCAGTACCGCATAGACGGCGGCGCCTGGCAAACGTATACTCAGGCGTTTATCCTTTCGCAAAGCGGGACAATAGAGGCGCGGTGCTACGATCAGGCGGGCAACGTTTCGGAAGTTGATACATATGAAGTATCCTTGCCTCCGGCGGCGCCTACCTTTACCAGCCAGCCCGACAGCTCGGTGCCCAGCGCCAGCTATACCATTACTATAAATTATCCGGCCGGCGCTGTGGTAAAACAGTACCGCATAGGCGAAAACGGCCAATGGCTGGATTATACGGGCAGCCTGGTTATAACCCAGAGCCTTACGATTTACGCTAAGTGCTATAATGCCGCGGGCGAGGTTTCTGAAACGGCTCAGTATGAGGTGGTTATAGAGGAGGCTTCCTCTCTTGCTCCGCCTGAAATTACAGCCAGCCCGTCTATTGAAGAGGTAACCTCGGGGCCGGTAAGCGTAATCATAACTGTTCCGGACGGCGCTGCCGGCGTGGAATACCGTATAGATTCCGGGCAGTGGCAGGAATATTCCCAGCCCCTGAGCATAAGCGCTAATGCCCTTATAGAGGCGCGCAGCGTGCAAAACGGCGAATATTCCGAAATAGTAAGCTATGAGGTAAAAAATATAACCTCCTTTGCCCAGCCGCCTGCGCTCTCTGAGCCTGTTCAAAATCCGGAGGCCGGAAGCACCCTTTATATAATGGAAGCGGGCTTGCTTTACGAGCTGCCCGATGTGGAGTCGGATAATATAGCTTCTCTGCCGCTGAATCTCCAGGTCAAGCTGTATGAATATGATGTGGATGATTCAGGCTGGAGCGTTGTAAAGCATCCCGACGGCTATGTGGGCTACGTGCCCAATTCCGCTCTGTCCGCGTCAGAAACAGTAAGCTCGCCCTTTAAGGACATGGATTATCTTGAAATTTGGGCGCCCTATGAGCCGGACGCTTATTATATGTCGGTTGACGGGACGGGTACAGTAGAGGAAATTCCCGCGCTTAATGCCCAAACCGCCTATATCCTTTATATTATGCAGACAGACGACGGCGTAAAATATGCGGCTGTGTCCGACGTAACAAATGTAAGCGCTTCCTCTCGGACGGTAGGCTGGATATTGAATGATTATTCCCGCGTATACCGCGTCAGCCAGAGCGATTCGGAGAGCTATTATTCGAGGGAATTCCCCGTTAAATATGTAAACGCGGCGGGTCTGTATTTAACCTCGGTTTCCCAGTCGGAGACTGATTCGCAGGTCAGCGGCATGTATCTGTCCTTTAATCAGCCTGTAACCGTGCTCTTTACCGCTGCGGATATTTCTCAGGCGGTAGTAATGACTCAGGACGGCTATATTGGCTGGCTGGATTTGGACATGCTCTCGGACGAGCAGATTGACGCGCCCGAGGAGAACGAATTCCGGACCGTGCAGGTAACCTATCCGGACGGGCTCAATCTCAGGAGCGGTCCCTCTACCCAATACGACCTTATAGCCGAAATACCTCTCTATGGTCTTATTGAGATAATAGAGGAGGGAATAAATACCCCATGGTCGCTGGTGAGAGTCAGGAGCGAGGATGCGGAGCTGAACGGGCTTATAGGCTACTGCTCCTTAAATCTTACTCAGCCCTTTGCAGGCAGCAAGCCCATTTCAGAGGATTTATGGGTAACAATGTATACAACTGAGGACGTTAATCTGCTTAAGCAGCCTTATGCGAATGCCGGTACTGCTTCTGCGCTGGATAACGCCGTGGCTGTGACTGTCGCTGCCAGCGCCTCTATAGGAGATTATTATTTTGTTAAAACCTCCAACGGCGCCTACGGATATATAAACAGCCAGAGCCTTACCTTTACTCAGCCTGAGGAGCCCGGACCGGCTGAATACAAGACCAATAAAGATAATGTAATAATGGAGGTCAACAGCCCTAATATAACTACTCCTGTTTCTCTGCCCGAGGGCTTATATGTAAACGTGGTCTGGGAGACTGATACCCAGTACGGCGTATATATTCCGGGCGACAATCAGTATACAGGCATGACGGGCTTTATTAACAAGTCAGATTTGGATTTGGTGAATTACAACCGCTTTGACGAATGGCAGGAGACCTACCAGACCTATTACGTTCAGGAGGAAACTCCCTTCCGTACGGAGCCTGACGCGCACTCGGATTACGACTATACCTTTGAGATAAACGAAACGGTTACCGTTATAGAGCTTAACTATGATTCTCAATGGTCGCTGGTATACGCCAATTACGGCGGAGCCTACTGCCTGGGCTATGTGTATACCCAGTTCCTTGGCCAGTCCGAGGCGGAGGTTGCGCCCAGCCCCACCATACTGGATATCACTCAGTCGGTTGAGCTTATTGACAATTATTATGATGAAACGCCTGTTTTGGCTACGCTTACCCCTGATAATATTCAGAGCCTTGAATTGCTTAAGGAGATATATTTGTTAAATACCGCAAAGTACTGGTATGCGGTGCGGGTTATAAGCAGCGACAGCTCTCTTAATAATATGGTCGGCTTTGTGCTTAAGCAGGATGGCCCGTATGTTACGGTAAGCCAGGGGGACGACGCTTGGTACAATCTGAACAATCAGAATATGTATTCCTCGGGCGACGGCGTGCGCATACGCAGAAAGCCGGATACCAGCGACAGCTCCAATATAATCACTACGGTGGATAAGGGAGACGATGTGCAGGTAGTTTATAAAAACTACAACGATGAATGGTCTATAGTATGCAGTAATTTCCATATAGGCTACATGTTTAACGACTATATTTCAGAGGTCCGCGAGAACCCTTCCGAGTATATTAAGACCATGAAAGTGGATAACGCCGTCAATCTCCGCACCGGCCCGGGCACGGATTACGAATATATTCTTGAAATTCCCGCCGGCGCGCAGGTAAATATTATTGACATGGACAATCCTTCATGGTATCATATAGAGTATCAGGGACATACAGGCTATTGCAGCTCCAACTTCCTTTCGGATATCGGTAGCTCAGGCTCCAGCGGCGAGCTTCCCGAGGGCTTTGAGGACGCCATGTTCCTTAAGCATGACGATTACTACGCGCCGGGAGCGGTAAGGTATACCTATATCGCTAACGATGTTATGAATCTCAGAGATGCTCCCAGCCACGGAGATGTAATTGCAACTTTAGCCAATGATACGGCGGTTACCATTCTTGAACAGACAGATTACAGCGATGACTTTGTAAAAGTCAGAGTAAACAGCACGGGCCAGGTAGGTTATATATTTAAAACCAGCCTTTACGTCCGTCCTCTTGAGGGACATTCCTCAGATAATGGAAGGATTATGTCCAATTATGTTCTTCAGGGCGGCTATAAGGAAGTATTAAAGGAAATGGCCGACGCTTTGGGCACTCATTATCTGGTGCTGGCCGGTATTCTTCAGCGTGAGTGTTCGGGTATTACTACTTATACCGATAATGGAAAGCCACTTATTCGTATAGAAGGCAAGAATATACTTTATAATCTGGGGCCGGATTACTGGCAGATTTTTAAGAATAATGGTTACACTTTACGCGCAAAGTATACTGCAACTGGAGAAGTGGAAATTACTTCATATGCACAACTAAAGGATATTGTAGAAAACGGTCCGACTCCTGCACTTTGGGAATTATATAAAAATGGTAAGAATGTTAATAAGGGAACATTTGGGGCTTTAGGATTTGAGAGATATGGATATCTCTATGAATTAGCTGATTTAGCAGGTGATAAAAGGGAAGTAGTGTTTGCTGGCGCTAGTTATGGTTGTATGCAGCTTATGGGCAATAGTGCAAGCGGATATAAATTGGCTATGTCAGGTGAGAGCGTAATAGACCGTATGGCTACCGGCAATGTTGAGCAGTTGGAGTTTATGTTCCGTTTCCTTGACAATAAGCTCAATAATAGCGGTAGTTCGGAGAGAGTTAAAGCATTGAGTACGCTTAAAAATAATCCGTTTAATATTGACGCGCTCCGTGTGGTAGGAAAGGCCTATAATGGCCGTTCCGGCTATGGCGATGATTTGTCTGATACCATGGAAATCATACGAGACAAGAACGGCATATCGTGATAATGGGGAGGAGAGCAGCATGAAAAAACTAAAATTTCTATCTATCTTCATTATCGCGGCGCTGCTGGCGGGCTGCGCGGCCGAAACGGCAAATAATTCGGCTACGGCGACATTAAACGGAACGCAGGCCGTTCAAACGGGTACGGCTTTAGCATCAAATACCTCCTCCATATCGACCTCTGAAGCACAATCCCCCCAGACGCAGGGGCAGGCTACGCCTGCCCCCACGGCGGGGAATACGTCAGATGCTACGTCGGGAGCAACTTCGACATCCGGTCAGACGCAAAATGATAGTAAAAATGGCCCAGGAAATAATGCGTTAAGGATAGATGATTACATTTATTTAATATCAGACGAAGGAGATCCAGACGAAGGCGAAACTTACCGTATAGATATCAATACGGGAAAGACCGAACAAATTAATGATGTAAAAATGTATAATATGGTTTATTACGATGGATGGATATACTATACATATTATACTAAGTATGAGGGAGAATTACTTCACGAAGAATGGGATGAACTTTGTTTCAGCCGGATTAAGCCGGATGGCTCTGAGAAGGGGCCGGTAAGCGACATGCCGCATAAAATCAGGAACGCTTTTATACAGGATGGTTATTTATATGCCATTGCCGATATACTATATAATTGGGAATATAATGATATTCAAAAGCCTGTTAAATTTAAGTTAAATGCCAATGGTACTTTAGGGGAACGTGAGTTGCTATTTGATGATGAAAGTATTGCGGCAGATAAAATGGTGTATTATGATAGCTGGCTGTATTATACTAGAACTGGAAATAATAATGCTGAGAATGAAGATTTTGGATTATATAGATGCGGGCTTGATGGAACAGGCAATAATAAAATTGGCGAAATTTTAAATGGCCGAAATGAATATTATTGGTTTTGCATTTATGATAATTGGATTTATTATGGTATAGAGAATTTGGACAAGGATAATTCGGATGCAGTATATAAAATGCGTCTGGATGGCTCGTCTGTCACTCTTTTATGCGATAAGTTAAGTTTAGACGGCAATTTTAATTATATGGACGGATGGGTGTATTTTACCGAAGAAGATTCGACTAAATCCACGTCTAAATTATGCCGTGTTAGAGATAACGGTACGGAGAAGCAAGTTTTATTTGAATGCGGTACAGAATACTCCATTAGGGATTTAGTGCTTACTGAGGACTATATTGTTTGTAGTGAAGTTCAGTACGGTATAGTGAATAAAGAATACGGTATTAAGGATATTAATATTTACCGCATGAACCTTGACGGCAGCAATAAAGTTGAGTTAAAGCCATAAAAAAGCCATTCTCATTCTCCTTTAAAAGTCTTGGTAAGCGTGAAGCGCGGCGATTGGGCCGCGCTTCCCGCGTTTTATGCGGAATAAAAAATTGAATTAATGTTTGATTGAATTGTAATAAAATATTCTGTTAAATGTAATAAAAATGTCTATTGACATCGAATAATTGCGGTGCTATGATTTAAATAACATTTATGCTAGCTTTGTATGGACAAGTTTTAACGCATTTTCAAGGGGCGGTACAACATGAAAAAATTAAAATATTTATCTCTTTTAATTATCGCGGCGCTGCTGGCGGGCTGCGCGGCCGAAACGGCAAATAATTCGGCTACGGCGACATTAAACGGAACGCAGGCCGTTCAAACGGCTTCAGCTTCAGCTAATTCTACATTAACCTCCGAAGCACAATCTCCTCAGACGCAGGGGCAGGCTACGCCTGCCCCCACGGCTGGGAATACGTCAGCCGTTACTTCCAAGCCCAGCGTATCTCCCTCTAAATCGCCTGTTTCGGAGGTTGGCGCAGAAAACGGTCTTTTGAATTATATAACGCTTTTTGGTGAAGGTGTTATACAAATAGACGATTATATATATTATTATCACCATCTTGATTATGACGCCGGCCTGGATAAAGGTAAAACTTATAGAATGAATATATCTACCGGTAAAGCAGAGCAGATAAATGATGTTCCCATGTTTAGCATGACTTATTATGACGGCTGGATATATTATATGTATTATGAATATGACAGCGCCGATACCTTTGACGATGGGGATATAGTTAAATTCTGCCGTATCCGCCCGGACGGTTCGGAGAAAGGCCCTGAGAGCGAACTGCCATATATTATAGACAATATGTTTGTCTATGACGGATATTTATATGCCAGCGCCGCCACAGTATTTTACCAATTTATTGAGGATGCTAATTTCAAGAATGACCGGCCGCTGAGATTTAAGATAAACAGCGACGGCAGCATAGGCGAGGCGGAATCCTTGGTAGGGGATAAGGACGTTTGTGTAAATACTATGCAGATTTACGATGGCTGGCTGTATTTCACTACTGGCGGTGGTACTACAGAATCGCCTGTCGGAGGCAGTCATAATGCGGGTCTGTATAAATGCCGACCGGACGGCAGCCAGCCTCAGCAAGTAAGTGCTGATGTTAAGAATGAATTTTTCATAGTAGATGACTGGCTGTATTATAGAGTTTTGAATAAAAATCGTCCTGCTTATGAAGATACAAGCGATATATACAGAATGCGCTTGGACGGCTCTGGGAACACATGTTTGATTGAAGATATCATTTTTTATCTAACGGAGCTTACATGGAATTATAAGGATGGATGGATTTACTTTGTAAGGCAATCTGAACAAAAAGAGGATTATCTATGCATATGTTGTATGAGAGAAGATGGCTCAGAATATGAGGTTATATGTACAACTAATAATGATTTTTCAACGCCATTATTTATAACACAGGATTATATATTTTTTAAAGACTCAGATGATTCTATTCTTTGGCGTATGAACCTTGACGGTAGCAATAAAGTTGAGTTAAAGCCATAAAAAAGCCATTCTCATTCTCCTTTAAAAGTCTTGGTAAGCGGGAAGCGCGGCGATTAGGCCGCGCTTCCCGCGTTTTTATGCCTTCTGACCGTCTTCCTTGTAAACTGAGGGTAGATTATAATCAGATTTAAATTGGAATTATTGGAGGTTATAGTGAAGGGCGAAGGGCAAACGGTAAATTTTAAATATATTAAATCACCTGCAATGCGATTTATTGGGAGAAACGCATGGAGGACAAAAGAAGAATGGATGGATATGTGGATATGTCGGAACGAGTTTTTACCCAAGCTTGAAGAGGGGATAAAGGAACGGATTAGCTCGGCTATGCCTTGGGTATGCTCGTTTATGCATCATGATACTGGTGAGGCGGACGCAATCAATCGTTATTTAGCAGGGCGTTTTTTTGAGCCTGACACGCCGGCGCCGCTTGGATATGACTATTACGAATTCCATCCTCAGGCAGCGGCGTATGCGATATTTGAAGAGGCTTGTTTTTAAGATTTATTTTCGAGGTATGATGTAACGCGTGATAAAATTTTAGAAGATGATATAGGCATTTCTTATCCTATCGGTTATTGGCATGCTGAAGTATATTTTGATAAAACGTCTGATGGGGCGCTGTTTAATTGCGGGGTTTTGTTTTCCTGCAATAGGTAGGGAATTTAAAGCGAAGCGCATTAAATGGGGGGCGGCGCCCGCCTGCGCCCTGAAAGGGCGCAGGCGGAGGCGCAATAAAGCCCTGAGGGAAAGCTTGCTTTCCCTCAGGGCTTTATTGCGCCAAGCGGCCGGAGGCCGCTGCGCCGCCCCCCATTTGAGCGCTTGCTTTAAATAAAAACGCCGGGAGTTAAATTAATCCCTAGCGGAGACGTCTGAAATCCGGCCGTTTACAATGTCGCCTACGCCGTTGAGTACATATTTGGGACGATAGGCAAAGGTACGGGGAGTATCAGGGCTGCTCACGCCTGAGAGCACCAGCACGGTATCAATTTCCGACTCTATGCCTGAAATTATATCGGTATCCATGCGGTCGCCCACTATGGCGGCGTCGGCAGAGGAGCAGCCTAAGAGCGCTATACCGGTGCGCATCATTAAGGGGTTGGGCTTACCTATATAATAGGCGCTTTTGCCTGTGGCAAGCTCTATGGGGGACATTAGCGCACGGCAGGCTGGAATTATGCCGTTTTCTCCAGGCGCGGTCATATCTGAATTAGTGCCTATCAGCCGGGCGCCGTTCAGCACCAGCTTTACGGCCTTTAATATACTTTCGTAGTTATAATTCCTGGTTTCGCCTACAACCACATAATCTGGATTTACATCGTCTATAGTGAGGTCGGCGTCGTATATTGCGTTATAGAGGCCCGGTTCGCCTATTACGAACACCCGGCAGCGCGGGGATTGATTTTTCAGGAAGGTAGCCGTAGCCAGAGCGCTGGTATAGAAATGCGATTCATCCACGTCTAATTCCATACGCCGCAGCTTTTGGCATAATTCCCGCGGAGAGCGTTCGGAGCTGTTGGTAAGGAAAAGATACTGTTTATTTTCCTTTTGCAGCCAGCTTACGAATTCCTTTACGCCGGGCAGCAGACGGTTGCCGTGATAGATAACTCCGTCCATATCGCAGATAAAGCCCTTTTTTGCTCTTAATTTATCCATATTGAGAAAAATCCTTTCGGTTATATTTTATTTTACGGCATTAATATTATTAATAGCCGGTTATTATACCTAGACCGGAGTTGTTTGATATTACCGCGCTGATAAGATATATAAGAATAACTATGACGCCCAGCTCATAGCCGGCAAAGGCGCTCCAGGCATAAGGATTTGGGCTGAGACCGTTTTTTGCGCGCTTTACGCTGTAGCAGATAAGTACAATTGCGGCAATAATGCCGCAGAGCGCGGAATCTCCTATCAGGACTGCGTTTATATTTTGGGGAAACAGCATCATAAGGAATATCATGAATATGGGGAAGAAGATGGAGGCTATTCCCAGATTAAAGGAAGCGAAGCCTATTCCAATAAGAGAGAGGGTTTTTTTCATAGAATTTCTCCTTAAGCGTTGTTTTTGGTAATTGGGGCAGGGCCGCCCCGCCCTATTAAGGACCGCCCCCGCCGGGTTATTTTTTTCTAAGCTGATTCAGGGTACGAGCCTGGGGGGAGCTTTTCAGCTTTTTTGCGGACGGGGGCGGGGATTAATGTACCCCCGCCCGCGGCCCGCGCTGCCCAACCTTAAATTTCTTCCGGGGCTTCGGGCGAGTCTGTTTGCGCGTTATCCGTTTCGTTTGCGTCCTCGTCGCTTTCGGCGGGGACGGGCGCGGCGCAGACCACCTTTACATCTTCAGCTACCCGCATAATTATTACTCCCTGGGTAGCTCTGCCGGCCAGGCGTATATCCTCTACAGGAGTGCGGATAATTACGCCGTCCGAGGTAATAAGCATAATATCCTCGTCAGGCTCTACCATCCTTAATTCTACCAGCGCGCCCGTTTTATCTGTCAGCTCGTGGGTGATTATACCCTTGCCGCCGCGGTTTATCACGCGGTATTCGTCGGGGTCCGAACGTTTGCCGTATCCGTTTTCGGTTATGGTCAGCACGCTGGCGCCTGGTTTTACCACGGCCATATTTATTACATAGTCCTCTTCGGCCAAATCTATGGCGGTTACGCCCTGGGTGGCGCGGCCCATATTTCGGACGTTCTTTTCGTTGAACCGGATGGCCTTAGCCAGGCGGGTGCCCAGGATTATATCGTCTGAGCCTGAAGTTAAGGCTACCTGCACAAGTTCGTCTCCTTCGCGCAGGATAACCGCAATGAGCCCGTTGGCGCGGATATTTTCAAATTCGCTGAGCTTGGTTTTCTTTATAAATCCGCAGCGGGTGGCCATTATAAGGCTGCGGCCCTCCCGTTCTTCCGGCATTTCGGGCAGGGGGATTACCGCCGTAACCTTTTCACCGGGCGCGAGGCTGAGCAAATTGACTACTGCGGTGCCCTTGGCGGTACGTCCTGCCTCAGGTATCTGATAGCAGCGCAGCTTATGTACGCGGCCCTGGTTGGTAAAGAACAGCAAATCGGTATGGGTGCTGGCTACCATTACCTGCTCGACAAAATCCTCCTCGCGGGTAGTAAGAGCGGTTATACCCTTGCCGCCGCGGCGCTGGGAGCGGTAGGTATTGCTGGGCAGACGCTTGATATATCCGAAGTGGGTCATGGTTATTACCATATCCTCCTCCTGGATTAGCGATTCCAGGTCTATTTCATCGCTCAGGGCGGTTATTTCGGTGCGGCGGTCGTCTCCGTATTTTTCCATTATGACCGTGGATTCTTCCTTAATTATATCCATAACCTTCTGTTCGTTGGCAAGCACCTTCTGGCAGTAGGCTATAAAGCGGCGCTTTTCCTCCAATTCCTCGGTCAGGCGGGATAATTCCAGACCAGTCAAGCGGTGCAGACGCATATCCAGTATACTTTTTGCCTGTTCATTTGAAAATTCCAGTTCGTCTACCAGCCGCGTCCGGGCTATTTCGTAATTCTGGCTGGAACGGATTAAGGCTATAACCTGGTCTATTATGTCCAGCGCTTTTATAAGGCCTTCTAAAATGTGCGCGCGGGCCAGGGCTTTATCCAAATCGTACTGGGTGCGGCGGCGGATAACCTCTTTCTGGTGTTCAAGGTAATAATAGAGCATCTGTTTAAGGTTGAGTATTCTGGGCTCGCCGTCTACCAGCGCCAGCATAATAGCGCCGAAGGTTTCCTGGAGCTGGGTATGCTTATAGAGATAATTGAGCACTACGGTAGGATTGACGTCCTTTTTCAGCTCCATAACTATGCGCATGCCGTCCTTATTGGATTCATCCCTCAGGGCGCTGAGTCCGTCAAAGCGCTTTTCCTTATACAGCTCGGCAATCTTTTCAACTACCCGAGCCTTATTGACCTGATAGGGCAGCTCGCGTATTATTATGCGCGCGCGGTCGGCGGAGATTTGCTCTATTTCATGCTTGGCTCGAACCACTATGCGGCCTCGGCCGGTCAGATAGGTTTCCCGTATGCCGGCTAGTCCCAATATGCTTCCGCCGGTGGGAAAATCAGGGCCGGTTATATGCTCCATCAGCTCTTCTACGGTTATATCCGGGTTATCTATAAGCGCTATAAGGCCTTTAATGGTTTCGCGCAGGTTATGCGGGGGAATATTTGTAGCCATGCCTACGGCTATGCCGTCAGAGCCGTTCACTAAAAGATTGGGGAAGCGGGAGGGCAGCACCTTGGGCTGAAGCTCTGTTTCGTCGAAGTTGGGATAAAAATCCACAGTTTCCTTATCGATATCCGCCAGCATTTCGGCTGAAATCTTAGAAAGCTTAGCTTCGGTGTAGCGGGAGGCTGCCGGCGGGTCGCCGTCTACCGTGCCGAAATTGCCCTGGCCCTGAACAAGCATATAGCGTATGGAAAAATCCTGGGCCAGACGAGCCAGCGCGTCGTATATGGAGCTGTCGCCGTGGGGATGATATTTACCCATAACGTCGCCGACGATACGCGCGCTTTTGCGGGTGGGCTTATCGTTATACAGGCCCATTTCGTGCATGGAATAGAGTATTCGCCTGTGTACAGGCTTAAGACCGTCCCTTACGTCGGGCAGGGCGCGGCTTATATTGACTGCCATGGCGTAGGATATAAAGGATTTTTTTATCTCGTCCTCAATATCTACGTTAATTGTACGATTATGCAGATTATTCTCCAATTTAATATCCTCCCGGTGTTTTGCTTTAAGTTCGTATATCGCAGAAGCAAAAAAGCCTCTTTAACTATTTGAAGCCGCGGTCGCGCGCAGGGGCGCGGGCGGGTGTGATATGTATGGGCGGCGCGCGGGCGGTTTAGTCCGCGCGGGCCCAGTCCCCGCCCGCAGGGCGGGGACTCTTTAGAGGGCGGGGCGCCCCCTTTTTTCTTTTAATGCTGGCGCCTATGCCATAGTGAAATTTATTTTCCGGCACGCGGAGCGCTGCATATACGGTCAGATATCAAGGTCGGCTACAAGCAGAGCGTTCTGCTCTATAAATTCGCGCCGCGGCTCTACCTGGTCTCCCATCAGTATGGTAAATATCTGGTCGGCCGCCATAGCGTCGTCTAATGTCACCTTAAGCAGCGTTCTGGTTGCGGGATTCATGGTGGTTTCCCAAAGCTGCTCTGCGTTCATTTCGCCCAATCCCTTATAGCGCTGCACCTCGTAATTCTGTCTGTCTATGGATTCAAGATATTGGTTCAGCTCTGTGTCATTGTAAAAATAGCTTATTTGCTTTGTGCGGGTCAGCGTCACTTTGAAGAGCGGCGGCTGGGCAATGTATACATAACCCTCCTCTATAAGCTTGGGCATATGCCGGAAAAAGAAGGTTAAAAGCAGGGTGCGTATATGGCTTCCGTCCACATCGGCGTCCGTCATGCATATTATCTTATGATAGCGCAGCTTTTCAGCATTGAACTCTACGTCTATGCCGGCGCCGAATGCGGTTATCATGGCCCGTATTTCGGCATTTTGAAGCATCTTGTCCAGCCGGGTGCGCTCTACGTTTAATATTTTGCCGCGCAGGGGAAGTATGGCCTGGAATTTGCTGTCGCGGCCCTGCTTTGCGCTTCCGCCCGCGCTGTCCCCCTCTACTATGAATATTTCGCAGTTTTCTGGATGGTTGTCCGAGCAGTCTGCCAGCTTGCCGGGCAGCGCGTTGGATTCCAGCACGTTTTTGCGCCGGGTAAGCTCTCTCGCCTTGCGCGCGGCCTCCCGCGCTCTGTTGGCCGTCAGGCATTTGTCTATTATGGCCCGCGCTTCATCCGGATGCTCTTCCAAAAATGCGTCCAGCGTGCTGCCCACCACGTTATCTACCAGCGAACGGAATTCCGAATTGCCCAGCTTGGTTTTAGTCTGTCCTTCAAACTGCGGCTCCTCCAATTTAACGCTTATAACCGCTACCAGCCCTTCGCGCACATCCTCGCCCGACAGGGAAGCCTCGTTGCTTTTTAGCATATGGTGCCGCTTAGCGTAGTCGTTGACCACTCTAGTCAAGGCCGTCTTAAAGCCCTGAAGATGAGTGCCTCCCTCGTGAGTAGCTATATTGTTTGCGTAGGTATATATTAATTCATTATAGTTGTCGTTGTACTGCATGGCCACTTCCACTATGGAGGCGCCCTTGTCTCCTTCCATATAAAGCGGCTCGGGAGTCAGTGCATTCTTGTTCTTATTTAAATATTTAACAAATTCTATTATGCCGCCCTCATAATGAAATTCATCCTGGCGCCCTTCGCCGCGTTCATCCTTAATGCGTATGCGTATGCCTTTATTCAAAAAGGCCAGCTCGCGCAGCCGGCTGCGTATTGTCTCGTAATTGAATTCTACTGTTTCAAATATCTCGCTGTCCGGCCGGAAACGCTCATAGGTGCCCGTGCTTTGACATTCACCTATCACGGTAAGCTCATTAATGGGGTCTCCCCGGCGGTAATCCTGGGAGTATATTTTGCCGTTCCGGCTTATCTCCACATGCAGCTCCTCGCTCAGGGCGTTGACTACGCTCATGCCTACGCCGTGCAGGCCGCCTGAAACCTTATAACCGCCGCCGCCGAATTTACCGCCCGCGTGCAGGATGGTCATGGCTACCTCTACGGCGGGCTTATGGTATTTTTCGTGCATATCTACCGGTATGCCGCGGCCGTTGTCCCGCACGCTTACCGTTCCGTCTGCGTGCAGAATAACCTCTATGGTATCGCAGTAGCCTGCCAGCGCTTCGTCTATGCTGTTGTCCACCAGCTCGGTGACGAGGTGATGCAGGCCTCTTTCGTCAGTAGAGCCTATATACATTCCCGGCCTGCGGCGTACTGCCTCCAGCCCTTCCAGCACCTGAATTTGAGAAGCATCGTAATTGTTTTGCTGCATTATAATTAATCCCTTCCTTAATATTGCTTCCTGAGCATTACATTCCCGCCCGCTGAATAATGGTCTGCGCGGTTATGGGGGAAAGATAAAAGACGTATCCCCGCTTATCGGCCGTCAGTATTCCGCATTTATAAGGAGGCGGGCCTATTTCTATCAGAAAGCCCTCCTCCCTGGAAATCTTTATAAAGTCTTGGGTATCTTCAGTCAGCTCACCGTTCAGCTCAAGCACGGCTACGATTTTTTTTTGAAGCACGCTGACGTCTCCGCCCAGATGGACAAGCATACGCTATTCCTTTCCCGGCTTAAACGCCGGATTATTAAAGCAAATTGAAAAAAGCAGTTGAAAGGCTGAACCGTTAAAAAACAGCAACCTTATTATATTTTTTATTATAGCATATTTTCATGCTTCTGTCTTGTGATTTTTGAAAAAACCCATGTTAAATATGGCGTAAAAGTCATTTTAAGCACTCAGACCCTTTTTAAGCATGAGCGCAAATACTCCACCGTATGCCAAAGAGGAAAAAACGCCTGAGGGGCATATGCGCGGCATTGGGAGGGGCGGAGGAAGGAAGCTTTTGTATTGTAAAACAAAACGGACGAAGAGACATATCGGTACGAAATAGGCGAACGATATATGCGTATAGTCAAAGAGCGGTAAAGAAAGCCGCGTTGCCGCGGACGCTCCCCATATTAATAAAAGGACGGCTGCGCCGTCCTTTTATTAATACAGGGGAGCCGAAGGGGGCGGCCGGGGCACAACGCGCCCCGACTCGCCCCCTTTTTGCTGTGCTTCGCCCAAACGCTCGAGGCTTAAAGCGGCTTAGGGAATCAGCTGGGCGTTGCGCCTGAGCAGCTCCATATACGAAGGGCCTACAATTTGTCTGAGCGCGCCTTCCTTAAAGGGCGAATCCAGCCCCATTTCCTCAAGCAGCTGAGGATAGGTGAACTGCGCGCCCTTTTGGACCAGCTTCATATATGTCTCCAGTCCCGCATTATAATCCTCCCGCATTATATTGAGCAGCATGAACGCCGCAGACTGAGCCAGGCAGTAATCTATATAATAGAAGGGGTGCATGTAGATATGCAGCTGCCGCTGCCACCAGCCGCCCTTTGCGAAATAGCATATATCGCCGTAATCTATATCGGGACGGTAGGCGCTTTCCAGCTTCAGCCATTCCTCATGCCGCTCCTGTGGAGTCAGCTCAGGATTGTCGTAAACTATGTGCTGGAATCTGTCCACCATGCAGCCGTAGGGCAGGAAGATTATTGCGTCTGCAAGATGCTGATAGATGAATTTATCCTTTTTCTCCCCGAAAAACAGTCCCATATAGGGGTAAGTCATAAATTCCATGCCCATGGAATGAATTTCGGCTATATCGTAGGAGGGCTCTTCCTGCTCGATATATTTGACCTTTCGAAGGGATATATAGCTGTTAAGGGCATGCCCGCATTCGTGGGTGAGCACCTCTACGTCTCCTGCCGTGCCGTTGAAATTGGCAAAAACAAAGGGCGCCATAAAGTCGGGGATGCTGGTGCAGTAGCCTCCGCTGGCCTTGCCGTCCCTGCTCAGAACGTCAAACAGCCCGTTGGAGAGCATAAATTCTATAAATTCAGCCGTGAGGGGAGAAAGCTCGGTATACATTTTCCGGCCCTTCTCGAATATTTCCTCAGGGGTTCCCTGAGGGCGGGGGTTGCCCTCCTTAAAGCTCAGGGAGCGGTCCCATATCATTGCGTCCTCTATGCCGTTGCGGTCGTGCTGAAGCTTTATAAGATGGGTAGCCAGGGGCACTATCTCTCTGCGTACCTGCTCGCAAAAGGCTTCGGTTTCCTTCCGGCCGTAGTCGGCCCGTTTAAGGCGGCAGTAGGCCATGTCGGTAAAGCTGTCAAAACCCAGCTTTTTGGCCATGCGGGTGCGGGTTTTCACCAGCTTGTCAAATATTTCGTCCAGTTTTGCGCCGTTTTCTTCCATGAATTTGCTTTCTGCTTCCCATGCGCGCCGGCGTATTTCCCTGTCCGGGTTTTGTTTAAAGGGTGTGAGCCGGCTTAAATTGACCGTTTGCCCGTCAAAGGGAATCTGAGCCGAGGCTATGAGCCTTTGATATTCGCTCTGAAGCCGGTTCTCTTCAGCCATATCTTCGGCAATTTCGGGAGAAAACGCCTTTTGGGCCAGCCGTGCGTTAAGAAAATAGGTTTCTCCCAGTTCTCTGCGAGCCAGCTCCTGAAATGGAGAATTCATTACTGCGCGGCTGAGGTCGGTGGAAAGCTGCTCCGCCGAGGGCATGTTCTGGTCGTAATAGTCGTTTTCCGCGCTGTAGAATTCGTCCTGGGTATTTATAGTGTGACGGATATAGCAGATATTGTACATGGTAGATAATCGGCGCTTAAAATGGTCCGCCTGCTTGAGCAGCTCCAGAAATTCCTCGGGGCTTTGCGCGGAACAAAGCTTTTCAGGGATGGAGGAGATTTCGGGCGGTATGGGCGTAAGAGGCACTCTTTGATATTGATAATCGTCAAATTTCATTGGGTTAATCCTTTCCATGCGCCAAATGGCGCGCCATAGATAATATAATCAAAAGGGCAATGCGTTTTTAAAAGGATATTGTTTTGTTTGTCCTGGGACGCATTGTATTTTGATTTTATTGATTAAATGATATAGTATTATATATTATATGTGTATGCAATAATTATATCTGGATAAAAATTAACCAATTATTAACATTTGAGCGGGCGGGGGCCGGCGTTTGGCAGGCGCCGCAGGCGCCTGCCTGGGCCGGGCGCTGCCGCGCCCGGCCTGCGGCCGTACGGCCGCAAACGCCGGCCCCGCAGAATAAAGCCGGGAAGAACGCTCAAAGATATAGCCCTGCTAGAAAGCGCAAAGCGGGCGGGATTATATAATAAGGCGCCCCTGCCGCCGCGCAGCGTGCGGCGGCAGGGGCGCCCGGGCGCGCGTAAAACGCGCGCCCTCCTTTAAAGGGCGGGGCGTCCCCGCGATTAACGCATAAGCCTTCTAGAAAAGAAATTTTCAACCGTTTCAGCTTAAAAAACCTTTGTATTCTCCTTAAAACCCGTTTGTAATAAAAAATTTAAGAAAAATTAAAAAAACCGCTTGCCAAGCGCGGATTTTTATTGTAATATAAAAAAGCCGCAAAACGCGCCGAATGCGGCAAAACGGTATGAAGCGGGAGGTTGCCGGAATAATCCGGGTAATTTCCGCGGACAATTGTCCGATAATCGGACGACAGGCCAAATGGCCGCTTTAAAAATTTAAAAGCGGCACACACGGAAACGTGTATTTGAGCTTACAAGGAGGTTTATTTTAATGGCAAGTCAGAAGATCAGAATCAATCTTAAGTCGTATGACCACAATCTGGTGGACCAGACAGCGGCCAGGATAGTGGAGACCGCCAACAGGACAGGCGCAACTGTTTCAGGTCCCATACCGCTGCCTACAGAAAAAGAAGTAGTTACTATCCTGCGCTCCCCTCATAAATATAAGGACAGCCGGGAGCAGTTTGAAATGCGTACCCATAAGCGTCTCATCGACATCTATAACGCCGGCAGCAAGACGGTCGAAGCGCTTACAAAGCTTGATCCTCCCGCAGGCGTGGATATCAAGATAAAGCTCTAAGGGCGGAGGTGACGGAATATGAAAAAAGCTATATTGGGAAAAAAGCTGGGCATGACCCAGATATTTAAAGAGGACGGCACGGTAGTTCCCGTTACTGTCATCCAGGCGGGGCCGTGTACGGTAATTCAAAAGAAAACTGTTGAAAACGACGGCTATGACGCCTTGAAGGTAGGCTTCGGCGAGATACGCGAAAAGTTAGTCAATAAGCCGGACGCCGGACAGTTCAAAAAAGCAGGCGTGCCCGCTATGCGCTATGTTAGGGAGCTTCGCCTGGACGACTGCTCGGGCTATGAAATAGGACAGGCCATTACCTGCGACGTTTTTGCTCAGGGCGACCGCGTGGACGTTACCGCCCGCAGCAAGGGCCACGGCTTCTCGGGCGTTATTCAGCGCTGGAACCAGCATACCGGCCCTATGGCTCACGGCTCGGGCTATCACCGCGGCGTAGGCTCCATGGGCGCCAATTCTTCTCCCAGCAGGGTGTTTAAGAATAAGCATATGCCTGGACATTGGGGAAACGAGCGGGTGACGATACTCAATCTTGAAGTGGCCCGCGTGGACGCTGAAAGAGGCGTTATACTGCTTAAGGGCGCCGTGCCCGGAGCAGACGGCGCGTTAGTAACCATTCGCCAGTCGGTCAAGAGCAAATAAGCAAGGAGGTTATTTAAATGCCTAAAGTAGCTGTCTACAATCTCGAAGGCTCGCAGACGGGCGAGCTTACGTTGAGCGATGAGATATTCGCTTCAGATATAAATAAGGCGGTCATACATTCAGTTGTGCGCGCGCAGCTGGCCAATAAGCGCCAGGGCACAAAGAGCACCCTGACCCGCACCGAAGTCCGCGGCGGCGGCAAGAAGCCTTACCGCCAGAAGGGAACGGGCCGCGCCCGCCAGGGCTCTACGCGCGCTCCCCAGTTCACAAAGGGCGGCGTAGTTTTTGCGCCCAAGCCCCGTTCCTTCAGAATAAATGTTCCCAAGAAGGTTAAGCGCCTCGCGCTTAAGGGCGTGCTTACCGATAAGGTGGTAAACGATTCCTTTATAGTGGTTGAGGACCTGAATCTGGCCGCTCCCAAGACTAAGGAGATGGTTAAGGTGCTGGCTAACCTCAAAATGGAGGGCAAGACCCTTATCGTGCTGAGCGCTCCCGACGAGACGGTTCAGCGCGCCGCCGGAAATCTTCCCACGGCCGCCGTTACATTGGTAAACACCCTCAACGTGGTGGATATGCTCAAGGCGGATAAGCTGCTCCTTACAAAGGAAGCGGTTGAGCGGATTGAGGAGGTGTACGCGTAATGAAATTTTACGAGGATATTATAAGAAAGCCGGTGCTTTCTGAAAAAACCTACGATATGATAGGGGATAAGCGCTATGTTTTCATAGTGGACCGGCGCGCCAATAAGGTGGAGATTAAAAAAGCGGTGGAGAGCATTTTCGACGTGCAGGTAGAAAAGGTGAACACCGTTACCACCACCGGCAAGATTAAGCGCATGGGCCGCTCGGAGGGCAGAACCCCCACCACCAAAAAGGCCTATGTAATTTTGAAAAAAGATTCCAAGCCCATTGCGTTCTTTGAAGGCATGGCTGATTAAAAGCAGAGGAGGAATAGCAAAATGGCGATTAAGAAGTATAAGCCTACAAGCCCGGCCAGACGTTTTATGTCCGTCTCCGCTTTTGAGGAGATAACGGCCAAAAGCCCTGAAAGGTCTCTGCTGGGTAATATCAAGAAAAACGGCGGCCGCAATAACGCCGGCCGTATGACCGTGCGCCATCAGGGCGGCGGCAACACCCGCAAGTACAGGATTATTGATTTCAAGCGCGCTAAGGACGGCATTCCCGCCCGCGTGGCCAGTATTGAATATGATCCCAACCGTTCGGCCAACATCGCGCTGCTGGTCTATAGGGACGGCGAGAAAAGATATATTCTTGCGCCCTACGGCCTGAATGTCAACGATACGCTCTATTCGGGTGCGGACGCTGATATCAAGGTGGGCAACGCGCTGCCCATATCGGCCATCCCTGTGGGTACCTTAATTCACAATATCGAGCTTACGCCTGGTAAAGGCGGCCAGCTTGTCCGCTCGGCAGGCAACGCCGCGCAGCTTATGGCTAAGGAGGGCGCTTACGCCCAGGTGCGCCTGCCCAGCGGCGAAGTGCGCATGATATCCATGAACTGCCGCGCCACTATCGGCCAGGTAGGCAATCTGGATTATGAAAACGTTTCTATCGGCAAGGCGGGCCGCAAGCGCCATATGGGCGTCCGTCCTACCGTCCGCGGCGTGGTTATGAACCCGTGCGACCATCCTCACGGCGGCGGCGAAGGCAAGTCCCCCATAGGCCGGCCGGGTCCGGTTACCCCGTGGGGCAAGCCCACCTTGGGATACAAGACCCGCGCCAAGAAGAACAAGTCGGATAAATACATTATCAAGCGCCGTAACGGCTAAGGAAGGAGTCTAAGCATGAGCAGATCGGTTAAAAAAGGACCTTATGTAAACGAAAAGCTGCTGGCGAAGATTGTGGCCATGAATGAATCGGGCGAGAAAAAGGTTTTAAAGACCTGGAGCAGAGCTTCGACTATCTTCCCCGACATGGTGAGCCACACCATTGCCGTTCACGACGGCAGGAAGCATGTACCAGTATATATTACAGAGGATATGGTAGGACATAAGCTGGGCGAATTCGCTCCGACCCGCACCTTCAGGGGGCATGCCGGTTCGGAGAAATCCTCAGGCAAGTAAGGAGGAGCATTGAAAATGGGAAAAAGATCGGCGCTCAAAAGAGCGCGCAATGAAGAAAAGCGCGAGCAGCGCGCGCATGCAACTGCAAAATATGTGCGCATCTCCTCCAGAAAGGTACGCATTGTAATCAATCTTATCAGAGGCAAAAAGGTGGACGAGGCTCTGGCCATTCTCCGCTTCACCCCCAAAAGCGCCTCCCCCGTTGTGGAAAAGCTGCTGAATTCGGCTATAGCCAACGCGGAGCACAATCTGGGCTTATCCAGGGACACATTATATGTGGCTGAAATCTTTGCCAACCAGGGCCCCAGCCTTAAGAGGTTCATGCCCAGGGCAAAGGGCAGCGCTTCTCCCATACTCAAGAGAACCAGCCATATTACCGTGATTCTGGACGAGATTAAGTAAAGGAGGCATACAGATGGGTCAGAAAGTTAATCCTCACGGCGCCAGGGTTGGCGTTATAAAGGGCTGGGACGCCCGTTGGTTTGCTGATAAAAAGGAATTTGCAAACTATATAGCGGAGGACGACAGGCTCCGCAAGTATCTTAAGAAAAAGCTCTACAGCGTAGGCATATCCAAGATAGAGATTGAGCGCAAGGCCAATTCCACCACCGTTTATCTCTATACCGCAAAGCCGGGCGCTTTAATAGGCAAGGGCGGCGCTGGAATAGAGGCGCTGCGCAAGGATATCTCCGCCTTTATCGGAAGGCCGGTAAACGTAAACGTTATGGAGATAAAGAAGCCGGACATAGACGCGCAGCTTGTAGCCGAGAATATAGCGGCTCAGCTTGAAAAGCGCATAAGCTTCCGCCGCGCCATGAAGCAGGCCCTGCAGCGCGCTGTCAAGGGCGGGGCCAAGGGTATAAAAACTCAGGTTTCGGGCCGTTTGGGCGGAGCTGAAATTGCCCGCAGCGAGGGCTATCATGAGGGCAGCATTCCCCTTCAGACCCTGAGGGCGGATATAGAATACGGCTTTGCCGAGGCGCACACCACTTACGGGCGCATAGGCGTTAAGGTCTGGGTATATAAGGGCGAAGTGCTCCCCCAGGTCAAGAAGGACGACAAAGCAGCGGAAGGGGGCAAATAAGTCATGTTGATGCCTAAAAGAGTTAAGAGACGGCGCGTATTCCGCGGGCGCATGAAGGGCAAGGCCCAGCGCGGCAATTTCATTGCCTACGGCGAATACGGCATAATGGCGCTGGAGCCCGCCTGGGTTACCAGCAACCAGATAGAAGCGGCCCGTATAGCTATGACCCGTTACGTCAAGCGTCAGGGCCAGGTATGGACCAAGATATTTCCCGATAAGCCGGTAACGGCTAAGCCGGCCGAGACCCGAATGGGAAGCGGTAAGGGCTCGCCCGAATACTGGGTGGCCGTGGTTAAGCCGGGCAGGGTGCTTTTTGAGATGGGAGGCATTCCCGAGGAGTCGGCGCGCGAGGCGCTGCGCCTGGCCGCTCATAAGCTGCCCCTGAAGGTTAAATTCGTAAAGAAATCAGATTTTGAAACGGAACAGGGTGGTGACGCAGAATGAAATCAGAAAAAAAGGTAAGAAAGTTTTCCGACCTGACTGACGCCGAGCTTAACGATAAGCTCAAGGACCTTAAGAGCGAGCTGTTCAACCTGCGCTTCCAGAACGCCACCGGTCAGCTCCAGAATCCCATGCAGATAGGCCTTTGCAAGAAGGATATCGCCAGAGTAAAGACCTTGCTGCGCGAGCGCGAGCTGGCGCAGGCCGAGTAAGAAGGGAGGAGCTTAAAAAATGGAAAACACGAGAAATTTCCGCAAGCAGAGAACGGGCGTAGTAGTGAGCGACAAAATGGATAAGACCA
Organism: uncultured Eubacteriales bacterium; assembly: GCA_900547955.1. Taxonomy (GTDB): domain Bacteria; phylum Bacillota; class Clostridia; order Christensenellales; family QALW01; genus Neochristensenella. The sequence continues at coordinate 23,503 of URIR01000003.1, forward strand.
TAGTCGTGGCTATAAAGACCAAGGTAAAGCATCCGCTTTACGGCAAGACTGTTAACCGCACCACCCGCTTAAAGGCGCATGACGAGAAGAACGAATGCGGCATAGGGGATACCGTGCGCATAATGGAGACCAGGCCGTTGAGCAAGGAAAAAAGATGGAGACTGGTAGAAATAATCGAGAAGGCTAAATAAGCCGCTGCCGGAAGGAGGCAATAATTATGATTCAACCTCAGACAAGATTGCAGGTTGCCGATAACACAGGCGCTAAGGAAATCATGTGCATCCGTGTGCTGGGCGGCTCGTTCAGGCGCCACGGCGGCATAGGAGACACCATAGTCGCATCTGTAAAGAGCGCCGCTCCGGGCGGCGTAGTCAAAAAGGGAGACGTGGTCAAGGCGGTTATAGTACGCACGACCAAGGCCAAGCGCCGCCCCGACGGGACGTACATCCGCTTTGACGATAACGCGGCCGTTATAATCAACGACCAGAAAATGCCCAGGGGCACCCGTATATTCGGGCCCATAGCCCGCGAGCTGCGCGAAAAGGACTATATGAAGATAATTTCGCTGGCTCCCGAAGTCTTATAAGGAGGCGCCGACGATGAAGATTAAAAAGGGCGATAAAGTCAGGATAATCACCGGCAAGGACAAATACCGCGCCGATAATAAGGAAACCTACGAGCACGAGGTGCTTGCCTGCTATCCCAAGGAGAACCGCATACTGGTTAAGGATGTGAACGTGGTTACCCGTCACACCAAGCCCCGCAAGGCGGGCCAGGCGGGCGGCAGGATTAAAAAGGAAGCTCCCATAGACGCTTCAAACGCGATGGTTATATGCCCCAAGTGCGGACAGCCTACCCGAGTGGGCTACCGTGTTGAAAAGCAGGGGGATAAGGCCGTTAAGGTGCGCGTCTGCAAGAAAAAGGTGGACGGCGTTCCCTGCGGCGCGTCTCTGGATAAGTAAGGAAAGGGAGGTAAAAATTCAAATGGCAAGATTGAAGGATAAATATAAGTCCGAGATTGCCGGGGCCATGCAGCAGAAGTTCGGCTATAAGAACATAATGCAGATACCCAAGCTGGATAAAATAGTTATCAATATGGGTCTGGGCAACGTTAAGGACGATTCTAAGAAATTTGAAGCCGCCGTTTCCGAGCTTGCGCTTATAGCGGGCCAGAGGCCGTTAATAACCAAGTCCAAGAAGTCGGTTGCAAATTTCAAGGTGCGCCAGGGCATGAATATAGGCGCAAAGGTTACGCTGCGCGGCGACCGCATGTATGAATTTGCAGATAAGCTGGTTAATATATGTATTCCCCGCATACGCGATTTCCACGGCGTTTCCCCCAAGGGCTTTGACGGCCGCGGCAATTACGCGCTGGGCATCAAGGAGCAGCTTATATTCCCCGAAATAGAATATGATAAGATTGACCAGGTAAGAGGCATGGATATAATCTTTGTCACCACGGCAGAGACGGACGAGGAAGCCAAGGAGCTGCTTCGCCTGATGGGCATGCCCTTCAGCGCTTAAGAGAGGGAGGATTTCAGAAAATGGCTAAAAAAAGCATGATAAACAAGCAGCAGAGGACTCCCAAATACTCCACCAGGGCTTATACCCGCTGCCGGATATGCGGACGGCCTCACGCCGTGCTGCGCAAATACGGAATCTGCCGTATCTGCTTCAGGGAGCTGGCCTACCGCGGCCAGATACCCGGCGTGCGCAAGGCAAGCTGGTAAGAGCGTTAATGATTTGAGAGGAGGAAATCTAAAATGGTTGTTACAGATCCTATCGCGGATATGCTCACCAGAATCAGGAACGCTCTGGTAGCAAAGCACGAGACGGTGGACGTCCCCGCTTCCAATATGAAAAAGGCCGTTGCGCAGATTCTGCTCAGCGAGGGCTTTATAAAGGGCGTTGAGGTTATAGAGGACGGCGTTCAGGGCACCCTGAAGCTGACCCTTAAATACGGCGCCGGCAAGGAACGGGTTATATCGGGCCTTAAGCGCATAAGCACCCCTGGCCTGAGAATATATGCAAGATGCGAAGAGCTCCCCAAGGTGCTGGGCGGAATGGGCATAGCCTTAATTTCCACCAGCAAGGGAGTAATGACGGACAGTCAAGCCCGTAAGCTGGGCGTAGGCGGCGAAGTGCTCGCTTATGTCTGGTAACGGCGGAAAATGCGGAGGTAATTTATTATGTCAAGAATAGGTAAGCTCCCTGTAATTGTTCCCGCCGGGGTTACCGTAACGGTAGACTCAGAAAATAACGTCACCGTTAAGGGGCCCAAGGGCACTCTTACCGAGAGCATCAGCAAGGAAATAGAAATTAAGCAGGAGGACGGCCAGATTTTAGTGAGCCGCAAGGGCGATTCAAAGCTTCAGCGCTCCCTGCACGGCCTCTCCAGAACCCTCGTCAGCAATATGGTGACGGGCGTGACCAACGGCTATGAGAAGGCGCTTGAGATTCAGGGCGTAGGCTACCGCGCCGCTAAGCAGGGCAAGAAACTGGTTCTGAACGTAGGGTATTCCCATCCTGTGGAGATTGAGGAGACCGCGGATATTTCAATAGACGTGCCCGCGCAGAACAAGATAGTTATTAAGGGCATCAATAAGCAGAAGGTCGGACAGTTTGCGGCCGATGTGCGCAATGTGCGCAAGCCCGAGGTATATCATGGCAAGGGTATCCGCTATGAGGGCGAATATGTCCCGCTCAAAGAGGGAAAGACGGGTAAGAAGTAAGAAAGGAGAGGCAATAGGATGATTAAGAAGAAGGACAAGAATCTTGACCGCCTTGCGCGTCATGCGCGCGTGCGCAAAAAGATTTCGGGTACGGCCGAGAGGCCCAGGCTGAACGTTTACCGCAGCCTCAATCATATCTATACTCAGGTAATAGACGACGCCGCCGGAAATACTCTTGCCGCCGCCTCCACCGTTGAGAAGGAGATAGCTTCTCAGGTACAGGATATGACTAAGACTGAGGCCGCGAAGCTTATAGGAAAGATTATCGCCCAGCGCGCCCAGGAAAAGGGCATCAAGCAGGTTGTTTTTGACAGAGGGGGCTACCTCTATACCGGCCGTGTCGCCGCGGTGGCTGAAAGCGCGCGCGAAGCGGGCCTGGAGTTCTAAAAGGAGGATTTTATAAAAATGCAGAATAAGATTGACCCCAAAACGCTTGATTTAAAGGAAAAGCTGGTTTGCATCAACCGCGTCGCCAAGACGGTTAAGGGCGGCCGCAACATGCGCATGGCCGCGCTGGTGGTAGTAGGCGACGGCAACGGCTATGTAGGCGTGGGCAGCGGTAAGGCTTTGGAAGTGCCCGAGGCCATACGCAAGGCGACTGAGGACGCCAAGAAAAACCTTATAAAGGTTCCGGTTGTGGGCACCACCATTCCTCACGAAACCATAGGCAAATTCGGACGGGGCGAAGTGCTGCTTATGCCCGCTCCTGAAGGTACTGGAGTTATTTCGGGCGGAAGCGTGCGCGCGGTGCTCGAATTGGCCGGAGTAAGGGATATCCGTACTAAGTGCCTGGGCTCCAATAACCCGGCCAACTGCATAAAGGCGACTTTGGCGGGGCTGGCCTCGCTTAAGACGGCTGAGGAATATGCCCGGCTGCGCGGCAAGACCACCGAAGAAATACTTGGCTGAGAAGCAAAAGAATTTTTTCGGGGATGATGTCCGGCCGCATTCAGGGACGGATATAAATTAGGCGCAGGGGCGCGTTAGCGCGTGTTTATGGGCGTTCAGGTATGCAGGCGGAATGCGGACATGCGAGTATGCGGGCGCTCGAGTATACAGGCAGATATGCGGACATGAAGGCGGTTCGGGCGTTCGGGTATACAGGCAGGCATGCGGACATGCGAGTATGCGGGCGCTCGAGTATGCAGGCAGGTATGCGGACATGCGGGCGTTCGGATATGCGAACGCGGATTAGCCGCGGGCCGGGCATAGCGGCGCGAGCTGGCTTTGACCTCTCTTAACGCTAAGATTGCCTGTGGGCCGCGGAATACCAGCGTCAGGAGGCTGGCAGAATTTTAGACGCCCGGCGGAGCTTTATACGATAAATTATAAAGCGCGGATTATGCGCCTGTATTTGAAACCGTGCCGGCTGCGGGCCGCCGCGGGCAAAGCGCGGATGCTACTTTCAATAAGGAAAGGTATGATTATATGAAACTGAAGGTTACCCTTTTAAAGAGCACTATAGGATGCAAGCCCGATCAGATAGCCACAGTAAAGGCTCTGGGGCTGAAGAAGATTCGCTCCACAGTTGTTAAGGAGGACAATCCGGCTATGCGCGGAATGGTCTTTAAGGTTAAGCATCTTGTGGGCGTGGAGGAAATAGAGGATTAAATTTCAGAATCCTCCTAAAAATCTAGGCCCGTAAGGGCGGACAGAAAGGTATGAGATGAAATGAAGCTTCACGAGTTACAGCCGGCACCCGGCTCAGTTAAGGCTCCCAAGCGTCTGGGCCGCGGCGTAGGCTCCGGCCTGGGCAAGACCTCGGGCAAAGGCCATAAGGGACAGAACGCCCGCAGCGGCGGCGGAGTGCGCCCCGGCTTTGAGGGCGGGCAGCATCCGCTGATACGCCGTATCCCCAAGCGCGGCTTTAACAATAACTTCAGGAAGGTTTACACCCAGATAAACGTAAGCGCCCTGGAGGGATTTGACAACGGCGCGACCATTACCCCCGAGGTGCTGGTTTCGGCAGGCATAGTACGGAAAGTAGAAAAAGATGGCATAAAAATCCTTGGCAACGGCGAGCTTACTAAGAGCCTCACGGTCAAGGCTGCTGGCTTTACCTCCACAGCCCAAGCAAAAATAGAGGCTAACGGAGGAAAGGCAGAGGTGATTGAATAATGTTTGAGGTACTCAGGAACGCATGGCGGGTTAAGGATTTGCGCAGGAAGCTGCTTTATACCATAATGATGCTCCTGCTCTTCAGACTCTGCACCTATATTCCCACGCCCTTTATAGACCAGTCGGTTATAAAGGAGGCTGTGGGCGCCAATTCCGGCTGGGGCGTTATAGATATAATTACGGGCGGCTCCCTTTCGGGCTATACCTTTATGGCCATGGGCATTACTCCCTATATCAACGCCTCCATTATCCTTCAGCTGCTGACGGTGGTTATTCCCCGCTTAGAGCAGCTTTCTAAAGAAGGCCCTGAGGGACGTAAAAAAATTACGCAGTACACCCGCTATCTGGGCATCGCCCTGGCGTTTGTGCAGGCGGTGGGCATATGCATGTCCTTTGGTTCAAGCGCGATTGTCTCTACCTTTAGGGACAATCTGTTCCTGGTTTATGTGATAATCGGCCTTACCCTGACGGCAGGCTCGGCTCTGGCCATATGGATGGGCGAGCGCATAACTGAAAACGGCATAGGCAACGGCATATCCATGCTTATATTCATAGGCATTATCGCCCGCCTGCCCTCGACGGTTATAGCGTATGTTCAGCAGGCGGCCGAGCAGGCGCGCGGCGGCAACGCCGCTCTTTGGTGGATACTGCCCTTCATAGTTCTGGGCGTGGCCGCGCTGGTGGTTATCATAGTGCGCGTGGATTTAGGAGAGCGCAGGATACCCGTTCAATATGCAAAGCGCATTTCGGGCCGCAAGGTATACGGCGGACAGAGCACCTACATACCCATGAAGCCCAACGGCGCCGGCGTGCTGCCTTTGATTTTCGCCATGAGCTTTTTGGCTTTCCCCAACATAATTATAAAGATGTTCTGGCCCCATGTGGTGTGGTATGACAACTGGCTGGGCGCGGGCACCCCGCTTTACGCCGTACTGAGCGTAGTACTGGTGCTGTTCTTCGCCTATTTCTACGCTTCCATATCCTTTAATCCGGAGGATACGGCCAACGACATACAGAAGTACGGCGGATTTATCCAGGGCATACGTCCGGGCAAGCCGACCAGCGATTATTTAAAGAAGATAAACCGCAGGCTTACTCTCTTTGCAGGCTTGTTCCTTGCGGGAATAGCCGTGCTGCCCATGATAATAAGCGCGTGCCTGGGCCGCATGGAGAACAGCGCGCCTATACTTAACCTGGCGCTGACCTTCTCCTCAACCGGCTTATTGATACTTACCAGCGTTTCCATTGAGGTAACCAAGCAGCTTGAGGCGCAGCTTGTAATGAATCACTACAAGGGATTTTTGGATAAATAACAGTATTTTTGCTCGAAGAGGGCGCGCATATCCGTGCGATTTGCCCTCTGCGGGCTTAGACTGTCTATTGGCGCTGTCCCGGCCCATTGCGACGCTGCTGTTTTTTAAAAAGTCATTCTGCCCGCAGGCGGAAATGGCTGCTTATGAGGGCCGAATTTAGCAATAACGAAAGGAACGCCTATGAAATTAATCATGCTGGGGGCTCCCGGCGCCGGCAAGGGCACGCAGGCGTCTCTGCTGGCCGGGCTTTACAACATACCCCATATATCCACGGGAGATATCTTCCGGGACAATATAAAGAGAGGGACTCCTGTAGGCAGGGAGGTCAAATTGATAATAGACGCAGGCGCGCTGGTTCCTGACGATTTAACCATCTGCCTTGTCAAGGAGCGCCTTTCGCAGGCGGACTGTGCCGGAGGCTATCTGCTGGACGGATTTCCGCGCAATCTTTATCAGGCCGAGTCATTAGAGAGCATTAATCCTCCCGATGTGGCGGTGAACGTAGAGATAGACCAGGATATATTAGTGGACCGCCTGGCGGGCAGGAGAGCTTGCTCGGCCTGCGGAGGCACATATCACATTTCCTCCGTTCCCTCCGAGATATGTCCGGTTTGCGGCGAGACTCTTGCTGTACGGCCGGACGACGTTCCCGAGACTATTCGCAGGCGTCTGGAGATATATAACAGCCAGACCGCTCCCCTTATCGCCTTTTACAGGCAGCTGGGCAAGCTGCTGGACATAAACGGCAATCAGCCCATAGAAAAGGTATGCGGAGATATAGTGGAGGGATTGAGAAAGGAATAATGCTTTATATCAAGACTCTGAGCAATATTCGGGCGATGGCCGAGGGCGGCCGCCTGCTTTATGAAACGCTGGAGCTTTTAAAAAGCGAAATCCGCCCTGGAATAAGCACAAAAGACTTGAATAAATCGGCCGAATGTTATATAATAAAAAACGGCGCTGTTCCCGGATTTAAGGGATACGGCGGTTTCCCTGCGGGAGTATGCATATCTGTCAACGAGCAGGTTATACACGGGATACCCTCGGGACGCACGCTTAAGAGGGGGGATATAGTATCCCTGGACGCGGGCGTGTATTATAAGGGCTTTCATACCGACGCGGCCCGCACCTATGCCGTGGGCGAATGCTCAAATGAGGCGCAGGCGCTTATGGACGCGGCGGAGCAGTCCTTTTATCGGGGCTTTCAAAAGGCTCGGACAGGGAATCGCATTTCGGATATTTCCCACGCTGTGGAGGAATATATAAAGCCTTTGGGCTACGGTATAGTCCGGGATTTTACCGGGCATGGAGTGGGCTTTGAACTGCATGAGGACCCGGCGATACCCAATTACGGCAAACCGGGGCACGGACTGCGCATTCAGGAGGGCATGACCCTTGCTATTGAGCCTATGATAACGCTGGGAAGCGGGGACGTCAGGATTCTTTCGGACGGCTGGACTACAGTTACCCGCGACGGCTCCTGCGCGGCTCACTATGAAAATACCGTGGCCGTTGTGGACGGCGCGCCGGTAATTCTGACCGCTCCCGACGTTTCCATATAAGGCTTGCGGAGGTTGCTTTGAAGGAAGAGAATTTTCAGATTGGCCGGCTGGTGCGTTCCCGCCAGGGCCGCGACGCCGGCAGGTATTTTGTAATAACCGGCCTGCCTGAAGAGAATTACGCATATATTTCGGACGGGGCCGTGCGCAGGCTAAGCGCGCCCAAAAAGAAGAAATTAAAGCACCTGGAGCTTTGCCCGGAGGAAATACCGGCCGTAAGGGCCAAGCTGGAAGCAGGCAGCAAGGTTTTTGACAGCGAGCTGAAGAGCGCTATAGAAGCTCTGGGCTTTAATATCAAACAAAAACAGGAGTGAGCCGATGGCAAAGGAAGATGTAATGGAACTTGAGGGCGTAGTGGAGGAAACCATGCGCAACGCGGTATTTCAAGTAAGGCTGGAAAACGGGCACTGCATACAGGCCCATCTGGCTGGGAAGCTGCGCATGCATAATATACAGGTGCTGCCCGGAGACCATGTGACGGTGGAGATATCTCCCTACGACCTTACAAAGGGCCGTATCATATGGAGGAGCAAGGGCTGAGCGGAGATACCGCTTTATTAAACAGGCTGCCGCGTTTCGGGCAGGAATTTTAAGGAGGAAACAAAAATGAAGGTAAGGCCAAGCGTTAAGCCAATGTGCGACAAATGCAAGATAATAAAGAGAAAAGGCAAGGTTATGGTAATATGCCCTGCCGATAAGAGCCATAAGCAGAGACAGGGCTGAAGAAGCTTTCCTGTTTGGGAAATTGCTGAGGGAATGCTCGTTTTAACGGCTTAAGGCGGATAAAACGGCCGGCGGTTTGGGTAGGCTGAGAGATTAGACTGCCGGACGGCAGGCTGAAGGATTAGGCCGCCGGGCGGCAGAGTCAACCCTTCCTATGGGTTTAAGCCCCGCCGTGCCCAATCGGGCGGGGCGGGATGAGCCAGGCAGAGTTAGGCGAGCGGGCCGGGCTGGGGACTGCGCTTAGGCGCAGGGCTTAAACGGCTCATACTTAGGCGGCCGCGCTTCTTCGCATGGCGGAAAAGCGTATGGCGCGCTGCTCGGGATTTTGCCTTAACGCGGCTTGGTTTGCCGGTGCGCGGCGGGTCTGAGCTTAAGCTTTGTTTTCGCCGCAGAAGGATAAAGCTGCGTTTTGCGCTCATGCTAGAGCGCCGGGCTGCCGCGGTCAGCGGATATTCTGCGTTAAAGCGCTGCGCTGCGATATGGCAGGCCGAGGCTTTGAGTTAATACCCTTTGACGGCTCCGATGAGGCGAAGCATGGGTTTTGGCTAAAGGGCTTTGTTGACGCCGATACGGCGGGGTTTGCGCTTTGAGCAAAAGGTTTTGCCGGTCACGGCATGGCGAGGCCCTGCGTTTTGAGTTAATACGCAGCGTTTTGCGGCTTTGGCGCCGGCGCGCAGGTGCTGAATGAGCGCGGTTGATATGCGTTGAAGCGCCGGATTTAAGTCGTATTTCGGATTGCAGGCGCTTATACGGGCACTTGTTCTAAGCGTGCCGCAGGGATACGAGCGGTTTAACGAGCTGAGCAAAACCAAGAGCGCCGTTTCGGAATAATGGGCGCTTAAGGCTTGAGCCGGCAGGAGCGGCCGGCTGGGGTAAAAGGCAGGAAAATTCCCCGGAAACAGAAAATCAGGTCCCCCGCGGGCGCGGCTGAGCGGGTATAATTACCCCTTGCCCGCATAGGGATTTTATATATTTTTCTTAAAAAATTTACGGAGGTGGAACCTAAATGGCACGTATTGCCGGAATAGATCTTCCCAGAGAAAAGCGTATAGAAGTGGGAATCAGAAGCATTTATGGCATAGGTCCTGCTCGTTCTAAGGAGATTCTCGCCGCGACAGGGGTTAATCCTGATACGCGCGTGCGCGACCTTACCGACGACGAGGTAAACAGGCTCAGAGACTATATAGACAAGAATATCAAGGTGGAGGGCGACCTTCGCCGCGAGGTATCTCTTAATATCAAGCGGCTTATTGAGATAGGCTGCTACCGCGGTATTCGTCACCGCAAGGGCCTGCCCGTGCGCGGACAGAGCACCAAGCAGAACGCGCGCACCCGCAAAGGTCCCAAGAAGATTGTTGCGGGCAAGAAGAAAAAGTAAGGGGAGGTTTGAATAAATGGCAAAGCCTACTAATATTAAGAGAGGCGTGCGCCGCCGCGTTGAAAAAAAGAATATCGAGCGGGGTGCGGCTCATATCTGCTCGTCCTTTAATAATACTATAGTAACTATAACTGATACTGCCGGAAACGCCATAAGCTGGGCGAGCGCAGGAGGCCTGGGCTTCCGCGGCTCCAAGAAGAGCACTCCCTTCGCTGCGCAGATGGCGTCCGAGACGGCTGCTAAAGCGGCTATGGAGCATGGGCTCAGAACAGTAGAGGTATATGTTAAGGGCCCCGGTTCGGGACGCGAGGCCGCAATAAGAGCGCTGCAGGCTGCAGGACTGGAAATCAGCATGATTAAGGATGTCACACCCATCCCCCATAACGGCTGCCGTCCTCCCAAGCGCAGAAGAGTATAAAGGATAGGAGGATATTAAATATGGCTAGATATACAGACGCTGTCTGCCGTCAGTGCCGCAGAGAAAATCAAAAGCTGTTTCTGAAGGGCAGCCGCTGCTATAGTGAAAAATGCCCCGTTACAAAGCGCGGGACCATACCCGGCCAGCACGGCGCGGGCCGCCGCGGCAAGGTAGGAGAATACGGCCTCCAGCTCCGTGAGAAGCAGAAGGCTAAGAGAACCTACGGGGTGCTGGAGAGGCAGTTCCGCAAATATTTTGAGATGGCCGAGCACACCAAGGGAGTTACGGGTGAAAATATGCTGGCGCTGCTTGAATGCAGGTTGGATAACGTAGTTTATCGTCTGGGCTTCGGCGTATCCCGTCCTCAGGCCCGCCAGGTGGTCAATCACGGCCACATTTTGGTGAACGGCAAGCGTGTGGACATTCCCTCCTATATAGTTAAGGCGGGAGACGTTATAAGCATATGTCCCAAGAGCGCCGAAAAGGAGCAGTTTAAGGTGCTGCGTGAGGGTACGGGCAGGCTTATCCCTCAATGGCTGAGCCTGGACAGCGCCAATCTTACCGGTACGGTGGTCAGCATACCCAAGCGCGAGGAGATAGACCTCCAGATTGCCGAACACCTTATTGTCGAGCTGTACTCTAAATAATGAGGCATTGCCCTCATCGACCATAAAGGAGGGTTCCGTAAAAAATGATAGAAATAGAAAAGCCCATGATAGAATGCAGACAGCTCAGCCCGGACAACCGCTATGCGCAGATTGTAGTAGAGCCCCTGCAGAGAGGCTTTGGCAATACCATAGGCAACTCTCTTCGCCGTATTTTGCTGTCCTCTCTGCCCGGCGTTGCCGTAACCAGCGTGCGGATAGACGGAGTGCTGCATGAATTTTCCACGATAGAAGGCGTTTCGGAGGACGTTACCGAAATAGTGCTCAATATCAAGGGGATTTCAGCGAAAATGCATTCGGATACGCCTGTGACGGCCAGCATACGCGCAAAAGGGCCCTGCGAGGTTACCGCCGGAAGCATAACGGGGGATTCCAGCCTTGAGATTATCAATACCGACCATCATATCGCCACGCTGAGCGAAGGGGCGACTCTCAATATGGATTTGGTCTTTGCCAAGGGCATAGGCTATGTGGGAGCGGATAAGAACAAGACGGAGGATATGACCATAGATACCATAGCGGTGGATTCCATATATACTCCTATAACCAAGGTGAATTATTCTGTGGAGCCCGCGCGCGTGGGCCGCAGCTCTGATTACGACAGGCTGGTTCTGGACGTTTGGACTAACGGCTCCATTAATCCTAAAGAGGCGGTCAGCCTGGCTGCCAAGATATTGAACGATTATCTGGCGCTGTTTATCAATCTGGTAGACAACGTAGGCGGCCTGGAGATGATGGTGGAAAAGGAAGAGGAGAAGAAAACCAAGGTTCTGGAAATGACCATAGACGAGCTGGATTTATCCGTGCGTTCCTATAACTGCCTTAAGCGCGCCGGTATAAACACCGTAGACGAGCTTATACAGCGGGACGAGGTGGATATGATGAAGGTGCGCAACCTGGGCAGAAAGTCCCTTGAAGAGGTGCGCCAGAGGCTTGCTTCCTTAGGCCTGTCCCTGAAAAAAGGCGACGAATAATAGAAACGGGCTCGCCGTCTTGCCGGCACAAGGCGGCAGCGAGCATTATGAATATGCAATTATGCCGGAGAAAAGGAGCAGAAAATGCCTGGTAACAGAAAGCTTAACCGTCCCAGCGACCAGAGGAACGCAGTACTTCGCGGACTGTGTACCGCTCTTATCGCTAATGGACGCATAGAGACCACCGAGGCCCGCGCCAAGGAGGTTCGTAAAATAACCGAGAAGCTGATAACCCTTGCTATGCGCGATTATGCCGGCGAGGTAGAAGTGACTAAGCAGGTGCGCAACGAGAAGAAGCAGCTTGTGGACGAGACCTTTAAGACGGATACGCCTGCCAAGCTGCATGCCCGCCGTCAGCTTATGGCATATCTTTATAATGTGCCAGAAAAGAGGATGGAAGGGGAGAGCAAGCTGCTTTACAAGCAGAGGCTCAAGGAAGTCAATAATCCCGTTGTGGAGAAGCTTTTCCGTGAGCTGGCGCCTAAATATGCGCAGCGCAAGGAAGAGAAGGGCACGGGCGGCGGTTATACCCGCATAATTAAAAAAGGTCCTCGCCGCGGCGACGCGGCCGAGATGGTCATTCTCGAGCTTATTTAAGTAGTAAATAATTATACGCTGTTTCCCGGGCATCTGCTTTTAGGAGCGCCTAAGCAGTTAAAGGGCCAGGGGGGCGGCGCGCCGCCCGGCCGAGCCAAAGGCTCGGCCGGGCCAGGCGGCCCGCATAATCCGGGGGCTTTTAGCCCCCGGATTATGCGGGCCGCCTGCTTTTGGCGCCCGTAAGGGCGCCAAAAGGGCGCGCCGCCCCCCTGGCCCTTTAACTGCTTAGGCGCTCCTAAATTTATTTATCAGAATTTATCTATACCCAAAAGAAGCCGGACTGCATGCTGCAGATCTGGCTTTTTCCTGTATTGGGATATAATTTGCGCTTCCTCTTTTGAAAGCTCTGTCTCCAAAAACGCGTTCCCATATCAGGACGAATATCCAGCAGTTCATTTGGATTCACTTTAAGAACGTTGCAGATAGAAGCGAGAATGTCTACGTCGGGGCGGTTAAGGCCCTGCTCCCAGTTGGATACGCGCGCATTGCTCACACTAATAAGCTTGGCAAATTTGATACCGTTGCGTATAAAGCGGGCATATTTCCGGCGGTATTTAAAAAATGCTTGATGGCCGGCGCACGATATATTCGGAGCAGTATAAGGCAATTTGCCAGGCGCTGGGGGTGGGGCTGAAACATTTTTAAATATTAAATTGGCATAGCCGGCTTCAAAAAGCAAGCAAACGGATAAAGAATTTCTTGATGAGGATTACAGAGCCAGGGCGACCTTGTCTCTGCCCGCAGCCAAGGAGAAACTGGCGAGCGACATAATGTTTGTATATCCACAAGCGCGGATGTAGAGGAGGTGATGGTTGAAATGCTTTTTAATCTTAAGGCGCACGCTGAAAATTCGCAGGCCAGCGTTAAGGTCGGCGTCGTTATATTTAATAAGCAGGCTAACGTAACCTGTGTCCTTACCGATATTCAGACGGGCTATGAGGATATTTTAGAGGGCATCAGGACGGATATAAGCAGCGGCACCAATACTCATGCCGGTATCTTAGCGGGCAAAAAAATGCTGGATGAGGATTGCGCGGTGCCGGCCAGGCGAAAATATCTGATTTTTATAAGCGATGCGATAACATATATATAACGAAGAGCCTGCTGCTATTCCATCGCAGTTTGCGGAAAACGCCGTATTTGCTGGTCCGGACGCATGGGCTAATAAATATCAGAATAATAATCCTCCAAGCGACTGTAATGAATTTTTGACTTCCGTCGGCGTTCAGATTGAGGCGGATGGAGATACCTTTGAAGCAAACTACGGAGCAAAGGAGCCGTTTATCCCCTATTCAGAACGCAGCGGGCATGCTATGACGGTAGCTAAGGCGCTGTATAATACGGCCATGGCTTATAAAAGCGCCCAGGATGCGGGATATACCTGCTATGCCATAACAGCTTCCGCGTCGGCAGCCGCCTCCGAGCAATATTCATGGGGCCCTTCCTTTATGAATTATCTGGCTCAGGGAGAGAAGGTATCCTTTGACGGAATATACAATGAGGCAATATATCTTTTGGATGCGGGCAGCAGGGTTATTGACGTAATAGGCAGCGGGTAAGGCCAGTATAGGGACGGAGAGCTTATTGATAAGGGATATAATTTTGTAAACAGTCCGGAGACGCTGGAATTGAAGGTAGGGGAAGATAAATACGCGCTGACCCGGCTGGAGAATAAGGTATATGCCTTTGGAGAGGAGAACGGACAAAATCAATATCCCTTCATACTGCGTTATTATCCCGAGGGGACTGCCTCAGAGCCGCGCGAGCATTTAGTTTGGGAAATTAACGCGCCGGTGGATATAACCAGACGGGCGAGCCTTACATATACTGTGGAGCTTGCCGACCCGCAGTCTGAGGCAGGGCTGTACACGCAGCTTTATACCAATGAGGAGGCAATTATATATCCTGTGGATACATGCGGCAGCGAAGGCGAGGGAGAATATTTTGAAAGACTTGCGGCAGCTTACAGAATTTTGCCTATGGAGGAGGAGCACCCGACGGGAGACGCCGGAGTTCTTCTGCTATGCTGCATATTGGGCGTATGCGTCTCAGCCGTAATTTTGCTTAAAGTCTTAAAGGTCAGAAACGAATAGAGGCCGGGGAGCAATTAGAAAACATTTAGTGCAGGAAAAACTCCTGGTCAGGGCGGGCCGCACGGCTATACTCCTGGATAAAGGCTGACGCTGCCAGAATAATGGACCGTCCATAATAGGATGGTCCATTATTTTTTTTGCGCCGGCGGAACCGTTCCGAGAGACTGATGAAATTGTACTGAGCTGGAAAAAGAGAAGAAAAGGGAAGCGGAACGTGAGAAAAATTTGTCTAGTATATGAACAATTATAAGCATACTATATTTGGATATAACCATTTATTCCCTGTAAAAACCTGTGTAAAAAATCGTGAAAAGCAATAAAATTTAAAAAAAATCAGAAAAAAACGCAAAAATCTATTGCTTATCCACAGGTTTTTTGGTATCATTTATATTGCCGTCAGCGATTAGAGTAGCGCGGCGGCGATTTATAGTTCGGAGCTTAAAATGCTTTAAAAATATGCAAATCGCCCTTATATGGGCGTTTTTAGCCATTTAGGCCAATGAATAAATCTAGGGATTGTGCCTTATTTTAATAGGTCATACACCATATAGAGTTATCAACAGCCTGTGGAAAAGTTTTGGACTATAAATTGTACTTTTTACTCGGTTAATATTTTTCTGGGGGTTGTTGAAGCATGCAGGATGCAAGTGAAATCTGGGCAAAGGTATCCGCCGTATTAAAAGAGACAAAGGAGATATCCAGCTTGGCCTATACTACCTGGCTTGCGTCTATAAAGCCGGCGCTTTTTCGGAACGACTGCCTATATCTGGTAGTACCCTCGGCGCTGCACCGAAATCATATTGTAGGAAACAGCAATTATAAAATATATATCAATACTGCGCTTAATATGGTCACGGGCAAGGAATGCTCTGTTGAGCTGCTGCTGGAGGGAGAAGTCAAGGATGTTATGCAGAGCGCCGTCCAGCCCAATAAATGGCCTATGCTCAACGACAAATATACCTTTGAAACCTTTGTTATAGGTCCCAGCAATCAGTTTGCCCAGGCGGCGGCTTTAAGCGTAGCCGAAGCGCCTGCTACGCAGAATAACCCGCTTTTTATATACGGCGGCGTAGGGCTGGGCAAGACCCATTTAATGCATGCTATAGGCAACTATGTTTTGGAGCAGAATCCGGCTGTGCGCGTTTTATATACCACCTGTGAGAAATATACAAACGAATATATAGATTCCATACCTAAGAACCGGGTTGCAGCCTTTAGAGAGCATTACAGGAACAACGTGGATATTCTAATGATAGACGATATCCAGTTCCTCACCCGCAAGGAGCGTATTCAGGAGGAATTTTTCCATAATATTAACGAATTAGTATCGGCGAACAAGCAGATAATTATAACCAGCGACCGGCCGCCGCGGGATATAGCCACGCTGGAGGATAGGCTGCGCTCCCGCTTTGAGGGCGGATTGATAGTGGATATAACGCCGCCTGATTTGGAGACAAGAGTTGCTATTCTGCGCCTTAAGGCCGAGGCCTTTGGGGCGGTATTGGATAACGAGCTGCTGTTTTACATAGCCGAGCGGGCAAGCGACAACGTGCGCGAATTGGAAGGCTCTCTTAAGCGGGTTATAGCTTATTCCAGCATAATGGGGCAGGATATAACCTTTGAGCTGGTTTCGGAGGCTTTAAAGGACTATAACGCCGTACAGCAGCGCACCTTGACCGTGGATAAAATCATGGAGACGGTAGCGGAGTATTACGGCGTGGAGGTAGAGGAATTGGTGGGCAAAAAAAGAGACGCGGCTATAGTTATGCCCAGGCATATAGCTATGTATCTCTGCCGTGAGCATACCGACCTGTCTTTTCCCCGCATAGGAGACGAATTTGGGGGCCGGGACCATTCTACCGTTATAAACGGCATAGGCAAGATACATCAGGCGCTTAAGACGGACCCTAAGGTAAAAACCTATGTGGAGGACATAGAGCGCCGGCTTCAAGGGGTTTAAAAACTGTTTCGTGCCGGACGGGCAATAAGGGCTGAGCATAAAGGCGCAGAGGCTAAGGCGTGCAGCACCGCTCAGACGGGGAGAATAAGCTAAACAACCCGGCGGCGCCGCGGCCTGCGGCCGCGGGCCGGGCCTTTTGGCCCGGCCGGGCAGGCGCAAAGCGCCTGCGCGCCGCCGGGTTGATGATATTGAAAAACAAGTTAAGCTGCCGTCCTTTCGGTATGCGTTGATACTGTCTGCCGGCAGTCGTGCGCCCGCACGATAAGGCAAAATATGAGGAATGCCTTCCGTCTATTCGGGCGGAGGGCAATTTTAAATTTAGGCTTGCAACAATTGTTTTTATCATTTATGGTATGAACATATAAAGATTTTGAAACTCATTTATATCAGACAGGATAATAACTCTGTTTTTTGCCAGCAGAATATCAGATTAAAAGACGTATTTCACTTTCGGTTTTTGGTGGCAGGGACGCATTTTTTTATGAGTTGAGGAATTAGAATTTAAAAGGAGGGATAGACAATACAGTCAAAGCGCAATGCGTTTTTCATAATGCCCGTCGCGTCCGCTTTGCTGCGCGGTCATAAAAATATGCCCGGTATGTCTTTAATTGCGCGCCGCGCGGGTGTCAACGGGTTCTTATGCAAAAATCTCCGCCCGCATAGAAAAAGGGAATCTTCCAGCTTTGCAAGGCGGCAGGACGCAGAAATACCAGGCGTATTTTAAGGACGACAACGCAGCAAAACCGAGCAATTCACACTTTCGTCGGCGTACTGTACTCTGATTGTATTGTCTAAGTAAAGATGAAAAATAAGCTTTTAGGTCTGCTGCTCTGCGGCTTGCTGTGCATAGGGCTGTTTCCGGCGCAGGTATTCGCCGCGGGCGTAAATGAGGGAATTATTGTAAACGGAGTGGATATTACTACGGCTCAGGATTATACCGTAGTTTGCGGTGAAGGCAAAGCTGTATATAATCCGCAGGAGCAGAAGCTGACGCTGGACAACGCGGAAATCACGGTAGGAGCGAAGGCGAGTTCTACTGCCGGCGAGCGTTACGGCGTCGCTATACAGGGCGGGATAACTGGTACAGTCGAGGTTGTTTTGAATGGAAAAAACAGCATTATCCTGTCTGATACGCAATACAAAAATATGGGAATATGGGCGGCAGGCTCCAGCCTTAAGTTTTCAGGCGGGGGAAGCCTGGAGGTATCTCTTTATAATGATTCATTTCCCTCTATAATACAGGGCAGGAATCTGGAATTTGAAAAAGTAGATATTACCGGCAGGCTTTTGAACGAAGAAAGCCCTTGCGGTTATGCTGTCCGGACGACTGGTACGGTAATAAGCAATCAGTCCGCTTTTGAGATTACCGGCTTTGAGACAGCGATTGATACCGGCTCGCTTGCTATGAGGAACGGCAGCAGCCTAAATGTTAAAACTTCTGCAGAATACGGAATGGGGGTATTTTCCGGGGATATACTTGTTGAAGATTCGCAGATGGAACTTCAGGTTCCGGATACCGGACTTTACTGCCTGGCTGGTAATTTGACAGTCAGCCGGAGCAGTATTGTTTGCTCGCAGGCGAACGTTGGTATGTATGCCGAAGAAGGGATAATAACGGTCAAAGAAGATTCCATGCTGAATTTAAATAACAAAATTTATGGCCTGCGAATTTATAACGGCAGTTTATCCATTAGCGGCGGCGTAATTCATGCGTCAGGCAGCAGAGGAGGAATCCAGGTTCTGAATGTGAAGGAGGATGAAACAGACACGCCGACTGTAGCTATCTTTATGGCGCCTGATTGGGCGGAAAAGGCCGGCGGAAAAGCCGCCGCGGCAGAGTGCTTGTATGACGACGGATATGACGAGCCGTATCCTGTTTTTATTACAACCTTTATTTCTGCAGAAGACAGTATACTGAATGAGGATTTAAGCAACGCGGTTACGTCAGTACAAATCCAAATCAAGGGCGCCGACTACAGCAGGGTGGAAGAAATGATAGAAAAGGCAAAGGCCCTGAATAAAGACGAATACAAGGATTTTTCAAAGGTGGAAGCGGCGATAGACGCCGTTATATATGGCAAGAATATTAAGGAGCAGGGCTTGGTAGACGATATGGCGGAGGCGATTGAGGATGCCATATCCTCGTTGGAAAAGAAGCTGGATACTGATATTCCGCAGACGGGAGATAACGGTATGATAATTTGGATTGCTGTTATGCTCGCGGCAGGCGCAGGATTGTCCGGGACGGTAATCTGCGGCAGAAAGATAAAACGCAGCAGATAACCAAAGGGCATAATAAGAGACTAAAAAGAGAGCCGGGGTATTTCTCCGGCTTTCTTTTTGTATGCGCGCGGGCAAAGACATATCCGGGCGTATTTTTAAGACCGCGCAGCAAAGCGGACGGGGCGGGCTCTTAAGCAAAAACGTATTGTGCTTTGAATGTATTGTCCAGGCAATAACCGCATATATAATAATTTTATATGCGCTTTCCCCAAATAGGGTTTTATCACGCAGTAAAATAGAAAATGCGGGCAAGAAACAGCCTGCTCCTTACCCGCTTTTTTCTCAGCCATATATGGCTGAAATTCTGTTTAATTATGTTATGGATATTGTTTTGTTTGCGCAGTTTTCTGGGTTAATCATTATTTAGACTATCTGGCGGGTCAAAGCTGCTTTCTGGAACGCAGACGTCTTTTGCGTATTAATAGGACCCACGCTAAAACGGCCAAACCGACTGCAAGCCCCAGAAGCGCGGGCAGCATCCAGGAGGCGCCGGTATCCTGGGGAGAATCGGTCAGCTTTTTAAATGAGGCGGATACGCTTATGTCTGCTTGTATATTTTCCAGCGTATAGCTGCTTACCGCGCCTACGCTGCCGCCGTTTATTATTACGTCCTCAATTATATATCCGTCCTGCGGCGTTATTGTAACTGCTGCGCTTGAGCCGGGCTTAACACGGCCGTCCGGCTGGACGGTTATAACGCCTCCCTCTGTTTGCTGAACGTTTATTTGGAAAGTCCTATTCTCCTGAACGGCCAGCTCCTTAGTCAGTCCCAGATTATCCAGATATATGTTGGAAATGCTGTTTCCATCAGGCAGGAAGCCACGGATATCTATAGTTACCTGGTCCGCGTCGGACACATCTATTATGTTGACGCCGTTCCATTGTCCCTGCTGCATGTGTTTAGGGTCAAGCGAAATGTATATATAGCCTTCAAAGTCTTTGGGAATTACTGCGTAGCGGGTATCCATAAAGCTGAGCCAGTCGTAGCGGGAGCCTATGTCGGTGCTTGCCTTGGAAATATTGCCCTGCATATCCTTTAGATATACATGGTCGTTAGTTTCTATAGCTGCCAGCTTCTGGGTGCTGTATAGTTTAGCCGAAAAGAACAGCTCGCAGCCCAACTGATTTTTAATATACATTGAATAGTATTTGTGGTCTAACGCACCGTAGGTTATAATGCCTGCAAACGCTTTGGAATTAATGGTATATATGAAATTTGCATTGTTTTCGGGCACGTTTGTCAGCGTCAGGAGCTGGCCCTGGCCGTCTGAAGCGGGTTTTAAGCTGAGCTGGGCTGTAGAATAGCCCTCTGTTTTTCCGCTTAGAGCAATGTAATTCCCCAGAGATTGGTCCGTGGCTTCATCAAAATTTATTATCTCCAGCCGCTCGCCTGGAAAGGCTATCTCTGAGCTGAGGGGCTGGGATATATTGCCGTAAGGGTCCAGGGCGTAAACGCTCAGTACGGCGTCTATGCCCGCGAATGAGCCGGTCATAGTATAGCTGAAGCTGCTTTGCTTTTCTCTCATGCCATAATCAGAGAGTATGCTTTGGGTACGCAGCACGGCTCCGGTATCCCGTCGGCTGAGCACGGCTTTATAGCTCACTACCATTTCATCGTCCTGGGCCGCGCTGAAGGAAAACTCTAATTTATCGCTTGAGGCGGCGGTAATATTAAGCTGCGCGTCCTGGCTGAAGCTGGGCGCCTGAGAATTATCCCTGCGCGCGTCGGTATATATAAAATCCTCTTTGGCGAAGCTGCCTGTGCGGCCGGCGGCGCTGTTGATTACATAAGGCTGTTCGGACAGATATTCATGATAGCGGAAGGAATAAGGGTAAATGCGCACTTCGTTGCTGGCGTCCACCTCCACTATCATTGCGCTGAAGCTTACCGGTTCGCTGGCGGGCACGGCTTTAGGGTTATTATAGAACCAATAGCCGCCTACGACAGAAGTATAATATTCCTGCCTTACGCAGCTGGGAGAGGTTAGAGGCAGATGAGTATGTCCGGAAAAGTTTATAATTTGAGAGTAGCTCTTCATTATTTCATAAGGATAGGACATAGACGCGATTGTTTCGTCCGAACCATAGCCGCCGTCTGGAGCCTGAAAATGCTGGAATACGAATATGGGCTTATCCGGGCCGTCCTGCTCAGCCTGAGCCAGGGAGTTTGCCAGCCATTGGGTATTCTGCGAATAGTCCGAGCCGCCGCGCGGTGAGTTTGTTATAATTTTGAAGCCGTTCAGGTCGTAAACGCCGTCCATTTCAAGCCCGATATATTTATTCCAAAGCGCGTCCGCCTCAGATTGGGACAGCCATCCCATGGAAGAGTTTAAATATTCATGATTGCCATAGCAGGATATGAATTGCGTGCCCTCCTTAAGAGAACCGTCAAGCGCGGCGCGAAGCTTTATATAATCCTCGTCCTGCGCGACCTGTACGTTATCTCCCGATGAAATGACGGCGTCCAGCTTATTATAAGAGGGATGCGCCTGCACCATTTTGTAAAGATGGTCCATTGCGCTTTGGAAGGCGCCGGGCGCCTGTGAGCCGAAATGCAGGTCGGTTACCGCCAAAAAGCGCATTACAGGGATATAATCTGGGTCGGACATTATGTATATTTCCTCCTCGTTTAGCGGGCTGAGCGCGCTTATATTGCTTATATCAAAGACTGTGGAAGAAGTAGGAGCGGCATAGCCCACGGCCAGCCCGTTTATATCTTTGCAGGGAAATAAGCTTAGGGGGAAGAGCAGCCAGCCGTCAAAGCCTGCCGACCAATACATGGGGAAGGCCCAGCTCATGCCGTTTATGCCGTTATAGTCTACAAGCTGCTTGATTTGGATTTGACCGTCAAGCGTAAGAGTTATTATTTCTCCGCCGGCATTCGGAATATATTCAGCTCCAGAGGAGTCCCTTGCTATAAGGGTCATCCCTCCTCCATTGGCTGAGCCTGAATTAAAGCGCACGGCTATATAGGAAGCGCCTGCCAGGACTGAGTTATCTATTTGGATAAAATCCAGGCGGTGAGTGTTCCAGTCGCGGCTGCCCGACTGCACTATGTCATAGCTTTGGCTGGATATTAATTCTTTTGCGTAGGCGACGCCATCCAGTTCAATAAAGGCGTCGTTTTGGGCCAGAGCGGGCGTAAATGCCAGCATGGTCATGGCCAGAATCAGGGCAAGGACAAGAGAAATGCTCTTTTTCATTAAAGTTCCTCCTTATAATTTTAACTAAATTGAGAACTGAGCTGCCATGAGGGGTATTTTAAAAGCTGCTTTAGGGGGGCTGGCTCACCAGGCATTTTATCGGCGGAATAAGTTGAATTGCAGACATTGGCAGAGCGTCCGCGCTTTTATAACAGATACTTTAGCATATAACTAGGGAGGAGTACAGAGACGGATATAACTAACAAGGAGACAAAACTAACGCCGGGATAATATTTATCCCCTTGCCGACGGGGACAAAAAAGCGGAAGGCAAAAGGAAAGGATGCCTTGGGGCTGAGCGTTTTTTAAGAAAATGCAGAGGGACGGCAAGCAATGCCGTCCCGTTAAATATTTTTTATTTCATTAGACAATACAATATAATACAATCAAAGTACAATGCGTTTTTGGATAAATCCCGCCGCATCCGCTTTGCTGCGCGGTCTTTAAAATACGTCCGTATGTATTCAATCAGGCGCCGCGCTGCTGTCAACGGGCTCTTAAGCAAAAATCTCCGACCGCAGAGGAGGAAAATTATTCGGTTTTGTAAGGCGGCAGGGCGCAGAAATACCGGGCGTATTTCAAGGACAACAACACAACAAAACCGAACAATTCACACTTTGGGCGGCGCATTGTACTTTGATTGTATTGTCTATGCTCTTGAACATGTTATTTGATTCTGAGCGCGTTACAGCAGCTTATTAAGCCGCTTTACGGCCGCAAGGGTATTTTCATAGCTTCCGAAGGCGGTCAGGCGGAAATAGCCCTCGCCGTTTTTGCCGAAGCCTGCTCCGGGAGTGCCTGCAATCTGTGCGTTTTCCAGCAGATAGTCGAAGAATTCCCAGGAGTCCATATTATTGGGGCAGCGCATCCAGATATAGGGGGAGTTTTCGCCGCCGGTAAACCAGACGCCCTTAGCGCGCAGGCAGTCGGCTATTATGCTGGCGTTTTGCTTGTAATAGTGGATATTTGCCTTTATCTGGCGCTGGCCCTCGGGTGAAAATACGGCGGCGGCGCCCTTTTGCACTATATAGGACACCCCGTTGAACTTGGTGGTCTGACGGCGCAGCCAGAGCTTATTAATGCTTACGCCTTCCCGCTCCAGTTCCATGGGCACAATAGTGTAGCCGCAGCGGGTGCCGGTAAAGCCCGCGGTTTTGGAAAGGGAGCATATCTCTATGGCGCATGTGCGCGCGCCCTCTATTTCATAGATGGAGCGGGGCAGGTCGCCCTCTACAAAGGCCTCATAGGCGGCGTCAAAGAGGATTATGGCGTTTCGGGCGTTGGCATAGTCTACCCAGGCTTTAAGCTGCTGACGGTTGTATACTGCGCCGGTGGGATTATTGGGAGAGCAGATATATATTACGTCCGCCTGTATGTTTTTATCCGGAAGGGGAAGGAAGCTATTTTCGCCGTTGGCGTCTATGTAATTTACCGTTCGGCCGTCCATTATGTTGACGTCTACATATGCCGGATATACAGGGTCGGGGATAAGGGCGGAGTTGGAACGGTCGAATAAATCAAGGATATTTCCCAAATCGCTTTTAGCTCCGTCGCTTATAAAAATTTCCGAATCCAAAAGGGAAACTCCCTTTTGCTGATAATAGCCTTTAATGCCGTTTTTCAAAAATTCATAGCCATAGGCCTGAGCGTCGGGGCCATAGCCATGAAAGGTTTCGGCCCGGCCCATCTCCTCTACGGCCTGAGCAAGGGCGTTAACAACCGCGGTGCACAATGGAAGGGTTACGTCTCCGATGCTGAGCTTTATAACGTCGGCGTCGGGGTGAGCTGATTTGTATTCGGCTATTTTTCTGCCCGTTTCGGCAAAGAGGTAGCTGTCTTTTACATCCAGATAGTGCTTATTGATTTTCATTATGTATCTCCTTTCGGTATAAGAATTTTAATGCAGGGGGGCCGCCCCGCCCTTAAAAGGAGGGCGCGCCCTGGGGACGCTGGAATCTAACCGCTTAAGCGGAAACCGGTTTTTATTCGGACGCAGGCAATTTTGAGTCCGCGCCCGGCCCTTAAGGCGCGCACGTTCTGCGCGCGCCTTAAGGGCATTATATATATCCCCGCCCGCGGCCCTGAGCCGCTGCGCGCTGCGCCGAGGCGTTTATATTGAGCATGGGCCGTAACTGCGCAGGCCGCTTTGCGCGGGTATTTGCGTTTTAGCTTTTAAAGGCCTCCGTTTTATGGGCATAAACTATTTTACACCATAACCGTGCCGTCAAAGACCTTTACTGCGTTGCCTGTCATATACACCTCGCCCGTATCGGTATACCTTATCTTAAGCTCTCCGCCCAGCAGCTTAACGGTTATATCGGTATTTTTATCGCAGAGTCCGTTTTCTACGGCTGCTACGGCCGCCGCGCAGGCGCCTGTGCCGCAGGCCCAAGTTTCCCCGCTGCCCCGCTCCCAGACGCGCATTTTAAGAGTAGCGCGGTCTATAACCTTGACAAATTCGGCGTTGACCCTCTCGGGGAACAGCTCGCTGTGCTCAAACTGAGGACCAATCTTTTCCAGCGGGAAGAAATCTACGTTTTCAACAAATACTACGCAGTGGGGATTGCCCATGGAGACGCAGGTTATATGGTAATTTTCCCCGCCTATATTTACCTGCCGGCCTATGACCTTATCTCCCTCTAATTTTACCGGCACCTCCTCCGGCCTGAGCTGCGCCGCGCCCATATTCACTCTGGCCGAGGTGGCTACGCCGTTCTGCGTATACACCCTTATGCTCTTTATGCCCGAAAGGGTTTCAAGGGTCATAACCTCTTTATTAACCATATGGTTGTCGTATAAATATTTGGCGACGCAGCGGGACGCATTGCCGCACATCCTGCCTTCGCTGCCGTCCAGATTGAACATGCGCATTTTGGCGTCCGCCTTGGAGGAGGGGCATATTAATACCACGCCGTCGCCTCCTACTCCGAAATGCCTGTCGGCCAGGCGTATGGACAGCCCCTCCGGGTTGTCTATATGCTGCTCAAAGGCGTTAAAATAGATATAGTCGTTTCCGCAGCCGTGCATCTTGGTGAACTTGAGCTGGGTGCGCTTGGTGCGCATATGGTTGATGTCCACCAGCTCGCAGTTCAATTCGGAATAGCGGCTCTTTATGCTGTCGGCTACGGCGTGAGCCGTGTCTATGGAGGTCAGGCAGGGTATGCTGCGCTCTACCGCCTTGCGCCGTATTTTAACGCTGTCCCTGCCGGGCAGGCGGCCTTTGGCGCTGGTGGAGATAAGATAGTCTATTTTGCCGCTCTCTATAAGGGTGAGGGTGTTGACGTCGCTTTCGTGTATCTTGCTGACTATCTCGGCCTCCATGCCTGAGGCCTTTATAATTTCAGCCGTGCCCGCCGTAGCGTATAATTTAAAGCCCAAATCATAGAATTTCTTGGCTACTGCCGCAATCTCGGGCTTATCAGAATCGCGCACCGAGAGGAATACGCCCTTTTTGGAGGAGCTGACCGCCTTGCGCAGCTTATAGCCCGCCGCAATAAGCCCTTTATAAAGCGCTTCCTCCAGGGTTCCCGCCAAGCCCAGCACCTCGCCCGTGGATTTCATTTCGGGCCCAAGATGGCTGTCCACGTTGGCCAGCTTTTCAAAGGAGAATATGGGCACCTTAACCGCGAAATACGCGCCCTGGGGATAAAGCCCCGTGCCGTAGCCCATATCGTAGAGCTTTTCGCCCAGCATGGCGCGGGTGGCCAGCGCCACCATGGGTACGCCCGTTACCTTGCTTATATAAGGCACGGTCCGGGAGGAGCGCGGGTTGACCTCTATTACATAAAGCTGGCCGTTATATATGACGTACTGGATGTTTATAAGCCCCTTGGTATTCAGAGCCAGAGCCAGGCGGCGGGTGCAGTCCACTATGCGGCTGACCATGCGGTCGCTTAAGTTGTAGGCGGGATATACGCTTATGGAATCGCCCGAATGCACGCCCGCCCGCTCTATATGTTCCATTATGCCGGGGATGAGTACGTCCTCCCCGTCGCAGATGCCGTCTACCTCTATTTCCAGCCCCATAAGGTATTTATCTATTAATACCGGATTCTCTATGCCCTGGGAGAGGATTATCTGCATGTATTCCCTGACGTCCGAATCGTTAAAGGCGATTATCATATTCTGGCCGCCCAGCACATAGGAGGGACGCAGCAGCACGGGATAGCCTATTTCATTTGCGGCGGCCAGCGCGCCCTGAGCGTCGGTTACCGAATGCCCCTTGGGCCGCTCTATCTTTAATTCCTCCAGCAGTTCGTCAAAGCGTTCGCGGTCCTCCGCCCGGTCTATGCTGTCCGCGCTGGTGCCTAAAATGTTTTCTCCCCGTTCAGAAAGGAACCTGGTCAGCTTGATGGCCGTCTGGCCGCCGAAGGCTACTACGACGCCCCAGGGCTTTTCTGTTTCAAGCACGTTGCGCACGTCCTCGGGAGTGAGGGGTTCAAAATAAAGCCGGTCGGCGGTGTCAAAGTCGGTAGAGACGGTTTCGGGGTTGTTATTGACTATAACCACTTCAAAGCCGGCGTTTTTAAGCGCCCAGACGCAGTGCACCGAGGCGTAGTCAAATTCTATGCCCTGGCCTATCCGGATGGGGCCGGAGCCGAATACTATTACCGTCCGCTTGCGCTCGGGCAGCTCCTGAATAAATTCCTCAGCCTCGTTTTCCTCTTCAAAGGAGGAGTAGAAATAGGGGGTTTCGGCGCTGAATTCGGCCGCGCAGGTATCCACCATCTTAAATACCGCAACAGCGGGATTCTCTACCCTTTGCCCCGAAAATTCCTCTATGACGCTGTCTAAAAAGCCCATGCGCTTGGCGCGCAGGTAGGTCTCTCTGTCAAAGCCCTGCTTAAGGGTGTTTTCCATATCTATGATGTTTTGAATCTTATATAGGAACCATAGGTCTATCTTGGTTATGTCGTGTATTTCCTCGGGGGAAACTCCCTTCCTGAGCGCGTCGGCCACGATAAACAGGCGCTCGTCGGTAGTTTCATGCAGGCGGGAGAGCGCTTCCTCCCGCGGCAGGTCGTATTTTTTGGAATAGAGGCTCTTAAGCCCTATTTCGGCGCCCCTTACCGCCTTTAGCAGGGCTTCTTCAAAGGTAACGCCTATGGCCATAACCTCGCCCGTGGCCTGCATCTGGGTGCCTAACTGGCGTTTGGCGTATACGAATTTATCAAAGGGCCATTTTGGCAGCTTAACTACTACGTAATCCAGCGCAGGCTCAAAGCAGGCGCTCTTGCCCGTTATGGCGTTGGCGATTTCGTTGAGATTATAGCCTATGGCTATCTTGGCGGCCACCTTGGCTATGGGATAGCCCGTGGCCTTGGAGGCCAGCGCGCTGGAGCGGGATACGCGGGGATTGACCTCTATTACGGCGTATTCAAAGCTCTCGGGATTGAGGGCGAACTGGCAGTTGCAGCCTCCCTCCACCTTTAGGGCGGAGATAATGTCCAGCGCCGCCGTGCGCAGCATCTGATATTCCTTATCGGCTAAGGTGACGGCGGGCGCGACTACTATTGAATCTCCCGTATGTATTCCTACGGGGTCTAAATTTTCCATGCTGCATATGGTTATAACGTTGCCTGCGCCGTCCCGCATGACCTCGAATTCAATTTCCTTCCAGCCGGCAATGCATTTTTCCACCAGTATCTGGCCTATGGGGGAGAGCCTTAGGCCGTTGACGGCAATATCCGCCATTTCCTCGTCGTTATTGACTATGCCGCCGCCGCTGCCGCCTAGTGTGAAAGCTGGGCGGATAATGAGGGGATAGCCTATTTCACGGGCGAAGGAGAGCGCGTCCTCAAGGGTGGTCACTACTCTGGAGGGAATGCAGGGCTGATTAATGCTCTGCATGGTGTCCTTAAACAGCTGGCGGTCCTCGGCTTTATCTATGGTTTCAGGATTGGCCCCCAGCAGGCGCACGCCCATCTGCTCCAAGAAGCCGTCCTTGGCTAACTGCATGGAGAGGGTCAGGCCCGTCTGGCCGCCTAAGGTGGAAAGCAGGCTGTCCGGGCGCTCCTTTTCTATTATGCGCTTTATTACGGGCAGGGTTAAAGGCTCGATATATATGCGGTCGGCCATAGCGCTGTCCGTCATTATGGTGGCCGGATTGGAATTAACCAGGACTACCTCCAGGCCGTCCTCCTTAAGCGCGCGGCAGGCCTGGGTGCCCGCGTAGTCAAATTCGGCCGCCTGCCCTATGACAATGGGCCCGGAGCCTATAACCATGACTTTTTTTATGCTTTTGTTAAGCGGCATTATGTAAATCCCCTTTTTAATAGTTTTTTATTTTCAGCGTCAGTACTTTAGAGCCGACGTCATTTTTCCAGCATGGATACGAACCTGTCGAAGAGGAAGGCGGTATCCTTGGGCCCGGCCGAGGCCTCGGGATGGAACTGTACCGAAAAGGCGGGCATATTAAGATAATCCACGCCCTCGCAGGTGCCGTCGTTGGCGTTAATAAAGGATACCCGCGCGTCTGAGGGCAGGCTGTCGTTCAGTACCGCGTAGCCGTGGTTCTGGCTGGTTATATATACTCTGCCCGTATCCGTTTGGGTGCAGGGCTGATTGGCGCCGCGGTGGCCGTATTTGAGCTTGCCCGTTTTGGCGCCCGCGGCCAGGGCGAGCAATTGATGTCCCAGGCATATGCCGAAAATAGGCAGTCCGCTTTTAAACAGCTTGCGCAGCTCTTTAATTATGCCTGTGTTTTCGGCCGGGTCGCCGGGGCCGTTTGAGAGCATTATGCCCTGTGGGTTTGCGGCCAAAATATCTTCTGCCGTGCTGGAGGCGGGCATTACCTTTACGCGGCAGCCGCGCTTGAGTAATTCCCGTTCTATATTGAGCTTGGCTCCGAAATCCCAGAGCGCTATCAGCGGCCCGCTTTGGGGCTGCTCTAAATGGGGCTGGGGCAGGGCGCTTACGCTGCTTACCGCTCCCTTTATGGAGAAATTGCGCAATTGGGCTAAAAGGGCCTCGTCCGCGTCGGGGGTAAAGCTTAATTTAGCGTTCATGACCCCCTGCTCGCGCACTATGCGGGTAAGGGCCCGGGTATCTATGCCGTAAAGGCCGGGAATGCCTGCCTGTTTTAAAAAAGCGTCAAGCCGGCCTTCCGAACGGAAATTTGAAGGCTGCTGACACCACTCTCTGACGATATATGCCTTTAAAACGGGACGGGCGCTTTCAAAATCAATGGGGATAACGCCGTAATTGCCTATAAGCGGAAAGGTCTGAATTACTAATTGGCCGTAATAGCTTGGGTCGGTTAGAGTTTCCAAATAGCCGGTCATGGCGGTGGTAAAAACTAATTCGCCTATTGCCTCGGCCTCCTTTCCGAAGAAATATCCCTGAAAAATTCTGCCGTTTTCCAGTATTAGATAACCCCTGCGGGCTTCCTGCTCCTGCATTTTTTCCTCCTTATATTGCTTGGGCCGTTTTTGGCGGCGCGCTATTTTTCATACGCCTTGAGAATGCTCTGGGCGATATCCAGGCGCGTCCGGCGCAAATCCATGGCCTGCTTTTCAATGTAACGGTGAGCCTGCGGCTCAGTCATATCAGCATATTGTATCAGAGCGCACTTAGCTCTGTCAACTAGTCTTATTTCTGCAATTTTTTCCTGAAGGCGCTCATTTTCGCTTTTTAAACGGCTTATCATATGTCTGGACGCATTTAAAAGATGAAGCGCCTGAAAGAACAGCGCGCGGTTTAAGGGCTTGGGCACCACCAGCACTCCGGCGTTTTCCACTCTGGCGGCTATTTCGTCGCTCATTTCATTTTTAACGAGCATTATAACGCCCGAGCCAATTTCGGCCGCGTCCAGAGCCAGCTCCAGGCCCGTTTCCTCCTTGAGCGGCGCGTTTATCAGAACCAAATCAAACGCGCAGGAAAGCATGCGCCGGGCCTGAAAGGAATCTGCGGTGCATTCAATTCTCTGATAATCGGTCTGCCCGAAAAGCGATTTGAGCACGGGCAGGCTGGCGCTGCTGCCCGAAATTATAAGCAGCTCGCCCACCTCTCAGCCCTCCGTTTTGCCGCCCGTTATGCGGGCCAGATAATTTTTGTAAAGCAGGGGGGGCATATTTTGAGTTATCAGCGGGCTTTTCAGAGAACGGCGGGCCGCCTCGGAGAGGCTTAATGGAAGCGCGCTTATGGGCTGCGCTTCAGGCCGGGCCTCGCGCTTTATGCCGTCCAGGCCGGCCAGTATAACTGCTGAAAGAGCCAGATATGGATTGCAAAGCGGGTCGGGAGAGCGCAATTCCAGCCTGACGTTTTCGCCCGAGGCGGCGGGGATGCGGATTATTTTAGAGCGGGCGCCCCTTTCAAAGCCTAAAAAATGAGGGGAGCTGAGGGCGCTTAAGCGCTTATAGGAGAGGGGAGAGGGATTTAAAAAGGCGGTGATATCCCCGATATTTTCCAGTATGCCCGCCATAAAGCTCTCAGCCTGAGGGCAATGGCCGTCTGAAGCCGCTTTAAATATATTCTTGCCCTCCTTAAAGAGAGAAAGATTAAAATGCAGTCCGCTGCCCGGCGCGTTTTCAAGGGGCATGGGTTCAAAGCTGGCGTGCAGCCCGCTGCGCGCGGCGGCGGTGCTTATCACCCATTTGACGGTTATAAGCCTGTCCGCCGTGGTCAGGGCGTCGTTATATTTAAAGTCTATTTCGTTCTGCCCCGGCCCCTTTTCGTGATGGGAGCTTTCGGGCGGGATGCCCATATCCTCTAAGGTAAGGCAGATATCCCTGCGCACGTTTTCTCCTCTGTCTAGTGGGGAGACGTCCATATAGCCCGCCAGGTCCAACGGCTGGTTGGTATTCATGCCGTGCTCGTCCAGCTTAAAAAGATAAAATTCGCATTCTGCGCCCGCCTTGACAGCATAGCCTGCTTCTGCGGCCTGATTTTGAACGGCAGAGAGCAGACTGCGGCAGTCTCCCTCAAAGGGTTTGCCCGAGGGATATTTTATATTGCACATAAATCGCGCCACCCGTCCGTGGGATGGGCGCCAGGGGAGTATGGAGAGGGTGGAGGCGTCGGGGCAGAGGAAGAGGTCGCCGGTCACGGCGTTTTCAAAGCCGGGAACGGAAAATGCGTCCAGAGCTATGCCTTTTTCAAAGGCCCGTTCCAATTCGCCGGGCATTATGGAAATATTTTTCTGTCTGCCTGTTAAATCGCAGAAGGCCAGGCGAATAAATTTAACGTCGTTTTCCTTGACGAATTGCAGTATTTCGTTAATTTTATAGGTCATATTTTTCCCTCCGCGGCGCGTTTTTTATCCTTATTTATATTATACACCATTGCGCGCTAAAAACAAAGCGTTTTATTTAGGGCCTGGTGCTGAAAATATCGGCGTCCGCACTGGGAAGGGAGGCGTTCGGCTTTTTCAAACGGCCGGCCCGGGTGCGTTTTGAGCGAAAAACGAGGGTTTTTGCTGTATTTTAACAATAACAACTTGCTATTATCCTTTCTTATGTGCTATAATTACCGCCGTGAAAATTGTTTTCGGTTTAAACGGGCGCGGCTATACGCATAATTTTCTAAGCGGTAAAGCCTGAACGGCCGGCTGGAGACGCGGCTTTTTGAGCGGTTAAAGCCTGAACGGCCCGCTGGAGATGCTGTTTCCTGAGCGCGGATTTTTAAACGGCCGGCCGGGGCGCTGCTTTTTTGAGCGGGGAAAGCCTGAACGGCCGGACGCAAGGCTGTTTTTTGCATGCGGACGCTTAAGGCGGCCCGGCCGCCTGCGGCTGAATGCTAATGCTGAAGGAGGAGATTGATTTATATGACCCAATGCGCGGCGGCGCCTGAAAACGCCTCTCTTTCGTTTCAAAATGTACGCGCCTGCATAATAAGGCTGCTGAAAAACAAGGTATACGTTCTATTTCTTATTCTTACCGGCATTGCCGCCTTTGGCTTTACCATAACCCATTTTGCCATGGGCATAGACGATTTCGGCCTGGGGCATTATATGGATTTAAGCCCTGAGAGCAGCAATAATATGCTTCAGCAGGGCCGTTTGCTGCATATAGCTCTGTATTATCTCACCGGCCTGATGGACGTTATTCCCTTCCTTAATAATTTTCTGAGCGCGGCTCTTATTGTGTTTTCGGCGCTTTTGCTTTCAGGACTGGCCGACGCTGCCTCAAACGGACGGTTCAATACCTTTGAGCATGTAATTTTTTCAGGGATTTATATTTCCAGCCCGGTTATGGCCTTTAAATTCATATATGATTTGGACGTTGTAGCGGTGGCCGTATCCAGCGCCGCCTGCGTGCTGGCGGTTATTTTTGGGTTTTCCTTTGTTCAGACCCATAAAAGGATGGATTTATTTAAAGCGCTGGCTATGCTGCTTTTGACTGTAAGCAGCTATGAAACCTTTAACGCAGTATTTATTATAATGGTGCTGTTTGTCCTGCTTCTGGAGGCGCTTTACGGGGAGAAAAAGCCCGGAGAGCTTTGCCGCGCAGGGCTTAAGCTGGCGCTGACGCTTATTGCGGCGCTGGCGGCGTATTATATCCTGGTTACCGTGCTTCAGGCGTGCACGGGCAACCTTAACCATACCAGGCTCAGCCTGTTCAACCGGGGTAAACCGGTTATAGACCTTTTAAAGGGCATAGCCTACAGGCTGCTTAATTTCAAGCTGTTCAGCATGGCCGAGTTTACCGTGACCGCCGTGCTCTCGGTGCCTGCGGCGGTATATTACAGCGTCAGGAAAAAAAGCGCCTTTATATTCCTGCTCTTTGCGGGAATGGGTGCGTTCAGCATTTTTATGCCGGTTATTCAGGGCCAGCTTTATTACAGGACCTGCCAGACTTTCGGACTGTTTATAGCCATAATAGTGCTGATGATTATGGATATTTTCAGGGATAAGCGGGTGCTGCGCGCGTTTTGCGCCTGCGCGGCGGCTCTGCTGCTTATTTGGCAGCTTAAGGACGTCAATCTTTTGTATTATAAGGATTGGGCCAATTACCAGAAGAATGTTTATGCGCTGCATAATATCGCCACAGAGCTGAATTCAGGCTATTCCATAGAGCGCAAGCCCGTCTGCTTCGTCAACCGGGATTATAATTCCTTTTTAATGTCATGGGAGGCGGATAAGGACCAGTATGAAATAGGGGAATCCCCCATTGTTTCTGCCGTGGCCTTTTGCGGGGATATAACCTGTCCGGAGCTTATAAGGCTGTTTGAATATCAGGAATACACCTTTCTTATCCAGCCAAGCTGGGAGCAGGCCCAGAAGGCTATTGAATATTCTAAGAGCATGCCGGGCTACCCTAAGGACGGATATATTTCCGAGCTGGAGGATATAATAGTGGTTAAGCTGGGAGAGGCCTGACGGCCTCTTTTTTTGGCCTGCCGCGGGCGCCGGGAAATTTAACTGCTGCCAATATGTTTAGCTGCCTTTAAATTAGGGCTTGCACGGTATTATTTAATGTGATATAATTTTTTAAACAAAAATCTTATTTATTCGACATTTTGCTGCGGCTTATTAAAATTATTCCGAGGTGAGTTAAAATGAAAAGATTTTTCGCTTATGCTGCGGCTTTTGCGCTTATGCTCAGCTTTGCTTCATGCGCTTCTTCAAGCGGACCTTCGCCGTCGGCTGAGGGGCTTAATGCTTTTAGCCCGTCTGCGGCGGCGGATTATAATTTGCCCCAAAATGGCGAAACGGCGGGAAACACTTTTGCCGCGGGCACTCTGCCTATAGGCAGTACGGCCGGCGGCGGAGCAGCGGCGGACGCCTCTGCCTCGGTTCAGCCTACCGGGACCGCTTATGCTTCTACGCCCACGCCTACGCCTACACCTGCGCCTACGCCTACACCTACACCTACACCTACACCTACACCTGCGCCCACGCTTACGCCTGCTCCGCAGCCCTCTAAGACTACTGAACCTACGCTTTCGCCGCGGCCGACCGCTTCATATACGTCCGAGCCGACCACTACGCCCGTGAACGTCCCGATACCTACGGCGGTTATCGGCGAGCCCAAGGAGCATTATGACGATATCCAGGGGGTAAACGGCAAAAATAATGCAAGCAACTACAGATTGGCGTTTGTCAGCCTTCAAATAATAAATGCGGACAATTATATTTATTTTGTGGGCGGCGAGCCTCGGAACCAAATGGTTCCGTACGGCACTTACCGTCTGGATACCAGGACGGATAAGCTGGAATTTTTCAGCGGGGAACAGATGAATGAAATGTTTATAGCGGGCGAATGGCTGTATTATGAGATATATGATTCGGAAACTGATAGTTATTACAGCTACCGCATGCATTCGGACGGCACATGCCAGACCAGGCTCTCCTATCTTATGCCTGACGTCTTCTGCTGCCTGGACGAATATCTTTATTATATAGAGGAGGGCAGCCTTTACCGCAGGCTTATATCGGGCGAGGATGAGCCCGTGCTTGCGCGAGAACCTGAACAGGACGAGGAGTTCAGCAGTATCTGCACGGACGGACAGAATTTATATATAGTAAGCGACAGCGCGGACGGCTCGCGCATATATAAGCAGAGCGGCTCGGAGAGCAAGATTCTTTGGACGGGGGATAATATTGGCGCTATAGTATATGACAGCGGCTATATATGGGGCGAGTCTCATTGGGAAGAGAATAAAGCGTATATTTTATTAAGGATAGACGCCGAAACAGGGGAAGAGGAATACACAGGCTTATGCGAGGATTACTCTAAGAGCAGATATTTCAATATAATTGATGGAACGCTGTACATTTTTGGCGATAGTTACGGCTTGCGTAATCTTGTAAGCATGGATATTAATTTTGAAAATAAGACAGAACTGGGTTATTTGACAACGGCGGGCAACATAAACGGTATAAACAGCGCTAGTTTCTGCGTTATCGGGGACTATTTCTGCTTTAAGGGGCCGGTTGGCAAGGGAGTGTATGAAAGCGTCGTGCTCTTTAAAAACGACGGCAGCAATAAATATATGGTAATAGATACGGATTTTCCCGACCCCGACGGGGAAGTCCCCAGCCGAGATTATCCTATTATGGCATGGATGAAGGATGATTGGATGGACGAATATACAAGGCCGTAGAATCAGAATGAAGAAAATTTGCGCGGGATAAAGCGCGTTTGCAGTAGAAACGTACCGGGTGGTACCTGGAAGCAAAGCAACGCGGCAGGACGCAAATTTTATGCATTCTGGCCACGCAGTTTCTTGTAAACTTAGGGAAAAACCATTTGCAAATAAAATGCGGACATGTTATAATAATTTGCCGATATTCCTTGCCGCTTGATAAATTAGGCGGCCATAGACCATAAGGGAGGTGAAAGCTTAATGAACAAGTACGAGACGCTTTATATCATCAAGCCTACCGTGGAGGAGGAAGCGCGCAAGGCGCTTATAGACAAATTCTCCGAGATAATCACGGCTCAGGGGACGGTGGAAGGAGTCGAGGAAATGGGGATGCGCAAGCTGGCTTATCCTATTAATTACATTTCCGAAGGTTATTACGTTCTTGTCAATTTTGAAGCGCAGCCCGCTCTGCCCGCAGAGCTTGAGCGCAATTTCAAAATAAACGAGAATATCATGCGTTATATCATAGTTAAAAAAGAAAGCTGATTGGGAAAGGAATG
The DNA here is from genome assembly GCA_900547955.1 of uncultured Eubacteriales bacterium. Taxonomy (GTDB): domain Bacteria; phylum Bacillota; class Clostridia; order Christensenellales; family QALW01; genus Neochristensenella. The sequence goes on from URIR01000003.1 coordinate 59,104, forward strand.
AGGGTGTATGAACAAAGCCATATTAGTGGGTAATCTTACCAGGGACCCGGAGCTGAGAGCTACGGCATCAGGCATATCGGTATGCACTTTTACCATTGCGGTAAACAGGCGCGTTAGCCGGGACGCTCAGGCTCAGGGACAGAGGGACGCCGATTTTATTCCTATAGTCACCTGGCGCGGTCTGGCCGACAACTGCGCGAAATATCTAGCCAAGGGCCGGAAGGTAGCGGTAACGGGCAGCATACAGACCCGCAGCTATGACGCTCAGGACGGAACGCGGCGTTATGTTACCGAGGTTGTGGCCGACGACGTGGAATTTTTAACTCCGGCGGGCGCAGGAGCCATGCCTTCCATGCCGCCTGAAGCGCATCCCGCCAACAGCTTTGACGCCCCCTCTGGCAGCTATACCGAGGGCATTCAGCCTATAGACGAGGACGAGCTGCCGTTCTGAGAGTTTAAAAAGGAGGTAAGGTTATATGTCCGAGAAGGATATTAAAAAGCCCCGCGGGGCGCGCAGGCCCAGGAGAAAGGCCTGTCAGTTCTGCGTGGATAAGGTTGAGAGCATAGATTATAAGGATGTTGCGCGTCTGCGCCGCTTTGTATCTGAGCGCGGCAAGATTATGCCCCGCCGCATGACGGGCACCTGCGCTAAGCATCAGCGCGAGCTGGCTATAGCGGTTAAGCGCGCCCGCCAGGTTGCTCTGCTGCCTTTCAGCGCCGACTGATAAATGCTTTAGGCAATAGTATTTTAAAGCCCCGGGAGGTTATAGCCGCCCGGGGCTTTTTATTATATGATTGGCATTCCCTGCAAGCGCTGGTATGCTTTAAAAAGCGTCAATTTCGGACGGCAGCCGAGGGCGGGGCCTTGCTGGATTGCGGAAGGGACTTTAGAGCGGGCTGGCGTTGGCATATTTGCAATGGGGCGGAATATTTGTATTTGCGGACTGTATCAGCCGGTATGGCCGGATAGCCATATGGGCGGAATGAGAAGGTGCTTTTGATTGGCCGGGCTTTGAGCGGTTGAGCTTGGTTATCAAGCGGCCGTATGAGCGAAACGAGCGGGGGCAGAGACGGCAGGGCTGGCTGAGCGAGCTGGGATTACGAGGGAAACCAGCAGGGGCGGCTAAGCGAGCTGGGATTATGAGGGGAAACAGCAGGGCCGGCGGGGCGAGCTGGGATTATTGGGGAGAAAGGGCAAGGCCTGCACGGCAGGTTGGGATTATAGTGAAGAAACAGCAGGACTGGCAGGGCGGGTATCGGATTAGGGGAGCAGGGGCGGCGGGGCGCATAGAGGCGGAGACGGCGGGCTTAGCGCAGCGGTCGGACGGGCTGGGCGTGAAATGATTTTTTTGCGGTTAAAGCCGGGCTGGTAAAATGGCGGCGCAAAGAGAGAAAGTGCGGTATTTTGATGCGGCGAGGGGGACTTAAAGCACCCCTCTCTCCCCTCTCCCACCCTTTCTTTTTTTACTGCCCTTTTGCGCCCGAAAGCCCTGCGGCTGAGGCATTTTCCCCTGCAGACGCAGGAGAATCTGCAAACCAATATTTGCATATTATACCAAATAGCTTGTTCCTGTATTTTGATATCCATAGCCTTTAGCATATAAGGCGCAGCGCCCTTTTTGCCGCCGAATTTGCTCTTATTGCCGTATTTCTCTTGCTGCGTTTTAGCGATAGGGCAGTTCGGGCGCTCTGCATGGGCGGAATTTACTCTTTTGGCCTCTGAGACCTTTTTATATACTGCGGCTTTTCTTCAAAATATCCATTATTTTAACGGGCGGTGAGCAGTAATTTGTCTTTTATATACTCTCTTATCTTGACTTTATTACGTTATTGTGATAAAATTTCAGTCACTTAATAAGATAAAGGAGAGTTGTTATGAAAAAGATTTTGACGGTATGCTTATGCGTTGTTATGCTGTGCGGCATATTTCTCTTTTCGGGCTGCGCTAAGGACGCTAATACGCTGGTGCTGGGCCTGGACGCCACCTTTGCGCCCATGGGCTTTAAAGACGACAATAACGAGATAGTGGGCTTTGATATTGACGTTGCGCGCGAGGTGTGCAAGCGCATAGGCATGACGCTTGAGTGCAAGGAGATAATTTGGGACCAGAATCTCATTGAGCTTAACAATAACAGCATAGACTGCGTATGGAACGGTATGAGCATAAATGAGGACCGGGAGAGAGATATGCTGCTCACGCCCGCCTATATGAATAACCGTATGGTGTTCGCCGTCAAGACTGATTCGGATATTCAGACGGTTGACCAGCTTACAGGCAAGAAAATAGCTGTACAGAACGGCTCCGAGGGTGAAAAGGCTTTGGAGGCCAGCGGTATGGAATATGAAAAGGTGGGCCATGCGGATTATGCAATGGCTTACAATGAGCTGGAGCTGGGGCTTGTGGACGCCGTGCTTGTAGACGAAGTGGCCGTGCAGTATATGATTAAGAGCCAGAATAAGGATTTCCGCGTTCTGGATGAGGCGCTGGGGGACGACCTTTATGTTATAGGCTTCCGAAAGGGTGATACAGAGCTTAAAGATAAGGTTTGGAATGCGATAAAGGAAATGAAAGAGGACGGGACCCTTAAAGAGATTTCTGAAAAGTGGTTCGGCTCGGATTTGACCGTAGTGGAATAGCCGTTAAGACGGCCTGAGAACGGGCTGGTCTTTTCTAAGCGCTTGTTTTGAATGGGATTATATTATTTCAGCGCATTTTAAGCGGCGCCGGCCGTTGGCCGGCGCCTTGTGTTTGTAAATTGCCGGGTAATGGAGGAAGGGAGATTTAGCTTTGTTTGCTGAACTTTTAAAATACGGCATGTTGGTGCTGGAGGGGCTGGGCAATACCCTGCTTATATTTGCCGTTACGCTTGTTACCTCAGTTCCATTGGGATTTTTGGTTGCTCTGGGCAGAATGTCCAAACACGGTTGGCTTAGAAAGCTTTTAGGCGCATATATTTCTATTATGCGGGGCACCCCTCTTATGCTCCAGCTTATAGCCGTGCTTTATTTGCCCAGCATGATTTTTCATCTGCCAATGGACAGGTATTTGGCGGCTTTTATAGCCTTTGCGATTAATTACGCCGCATATTTTGGTGAAATTTTCCGAGGCGGCATACAATCCATAGACAGAGGGCAATACGAAGCGGCGTCTGTGCTGGGCTTTTCAAAAAAGCAGACGTTTATACATATAATTCTGCCCCAGACTGTTAAAAGAGTGCTGCCCGCTACGGCTAACGAGGTAATAACCCTGGTTAAGGATACTTCCCTTGCGCAGGTAGTGGCCGTAGTTGAAATGTTTACCATAGCCAAGCAGCATATGTCGGCTAATGGGAGCGTAATTCCTCTGCTGGCGGCGGGCATATTCTACTACATTCTGAATTTATTGGTAACGGTGAGCTTTTCCTATGCGGAAAAGAAGCTGTCCTATTACCGTTAAGGGGGACGGAGTATGAACATTTTAAATGTTAGCGGGCTGCGCAAAAGCTTTGGAGGGCATGAGGTTATAAAGGGCGTTTCCTTTTCCCTGGAGCAGGGGGAGACGCTGGCTATAATAGGGCCGTCCGGCTCGGGCAAATCTACAATTCTGCGCTGTATCAGTCAGCTTGAGAGGGTAGATGCGGGCAGGATAAGCGTTTGCGGCAAGGAGATGCTTAAGGAGGACGGAACCTATGCGCCGCATGAACAGCTGGAGGAGATAAGGCGCAGCGTAGGCATGGTATTTCAAAATTTTAATCTGTTTCCACATATGAGCGTAATGCGCAATATAACCGAGGCGCCGGTGCGCGTTTTGGGGATAGATAAGGCGGAGGCAGAGAAGAAGGCCCTGGAGCTGCTGGCGCAGATGGGCCTGGAGAGCAAGGTGAAAGCGTATCCCTGCGAGCTTTCGGGCGGACAGCAGCAGAGGGTATCCATAGCGCGGGCGCTGGCGCTTAATCCGCAGCTTATGCTATTTGACGAACCTACCAGCGCTTTGGATCCTGAGCTTACAGGGGAGATACTGGCCGTTATACGGGATTTGGCTTTACGCAGGATGACCATGGTGGTAGTAACTCACGAGATGAGCTTTGCCAGGGATGTAGCGGATAAGATTATATTTATGGACGATGGAGTAATAGTGGAAGAAGGGCTTCCGGAAAATGTAATAGCAAATCCGCAGAGCGAGCGTACCAGGCAGTTTTTAAAGAGATATGGCGGGTAAGCCGGCTTTGCAGACGGTATATAGAGAAACGGACGGCGTCGGGCGGATATAGCTGCGGCGCTGTTTTTGCGTTGAGGGAGAGAGGGTGTTAAGTTAATAACCTCGCATCAAAATACAGGAAGAGGCTCTTTAGCAGAATAAGCGGCTGAGAGCTGGAACCGGCGCTGGGCAAAGCGGCCAAAGCAGCGGTGAATACGGCAAAAAACGGGCTGCATATATGTATTATGCGCTTTGAAAGGCGCATGTGGGCGTATACCCCTCAGGGTATCAAAATACAGGAATATACTTTTTGGCAAAATAGATGTTTAATGGGTTGCGGATTTTCGGGGCTTTGGGAGAAATGCCCATGCGCTGGGGCTTGCAGCCGTCAGGCTTTGGGCGAAGAAAAGAAAAAAGGGGGCGCGAGGAGGGAGAGGAAGTCACCCTCCCTGCATCAAAATCCCGTAATCGTCTTTATTTTGCTCTGCTTTTTTATGCCGCTGGGGATTGCTGCATAAGCGCTTTATTGCTCTGCCTGCGCGGCAAAGCGGTCGTTTATATTTATAGCAAAATATATTATGTGCAAGCTTTATTTTAAGCGAGTTGATTAAAAAATGCAATTTGCTTTGGTTGAGGCAGCGCTTATGTATGGCTGAGCCGTGCTTTGGGTGCCGCGGTATGTTTTCGAGCGCCTGTTTTAAGGCTGGGAGCGAGGGGGAGCGAGGAACCTTTTTGTAATAAAGTTGGCTGCGGAGTATAGGCAGAATTTTCAGAACGCCGAAACGAGCCACCGCTGAAACATTGAAATAATACAGTAAAATAAACGCTTGTTCGGCTTAAGAAGCCATTATATTTAGAACGCGCGTACCCTCAGTTTACAAGGAACTACACGACTTAAAACGGGACAATTTCTTCATTTTCTGCGTTATACTCAATCAGTATACTCATAAGTAGCGATTTCTTGGTCTGCCTTGAAAATGAAGAAATCCTTTTTCTTTGAGCTCTACAGAGTCAGAAGGCATAAAATTTGCGCCAGGTAAAGCGCGCTTGAAGGAAAAATGTATCCGGGCGTACATGGAATCAAAGCAACGCAGCAGGACGCAAATTTTATGCCTTCTGACCGTCTTCCTTGTAAACTGAGGGTGCTGAAATAGCAAAAAAATAACAGCCGAAAAAAGCTGCTTGCATAAATATACACTAAAGCTGTTTAAAAATAAATCCGAGCAGAAAGAGAGACGGCAAAATTAAGCCGCCATGCAGACAGTAATGTGAAAAAATGCTTAATCCCTTTCTCTGCGCGCTTTAAAATGAAGACCGTATGCGTCGCAGATTGTAACGGCCAAATATGTTTATTTCTTGTCTTAATGATAACACCCCAAATATTAAAAGTCAATACCCACACGAAAAATAATTTAAATTGTTGATAACTTTTTGTGAATATTTATAAATGCGCAGCAATATATCATTTTTATTGGAGCGTATAGACAATGCAATCAGATTATAATGCGTCGCCGAGGGGGTGAATTGTTTGGTTTTGCTGCGTTGTCATTCTTAAAATACGCCCGGCATGTATTCAATCATACGCCGCGCAGCCATCAATGGGCATTTATGCAAAACGCATCTTTGATTGAGTTGTTTAATCCTGCCGTCTATTTATTTCGCCAAGCAGCATCAGGAATATTCGGAATTTAAGTATATAATGCCTGTCTCTGGATTTATGTAAAAATCAGTTGACAAAAGCATAAAGCGCCGTTAATATAATATTTAGAACAAAGACGTTCGCAGCGGAGCTGTTTATGGCTCGGCTGGCGGACGTCTTTTTTATATCTATTTTTGCTCTTAAGCTTTTTCCAGCGGCTTAACTTACGCTGGAACAGGCTCAGGGAGCTTAAAGGGGAAATGCTTTATGTTAAAAGAGGGACAATTTAGAATACCTTCAGGCTGCGCTGTTTCGGGCATGCTCTGCCGCGGTGGGCGCAGGCTGAGCGGCGAAAAGATAATTAAATCCATCGCCGTTATGCACGACCGCTCCAACGGTTTGGGCGGGGGCTTTGCCGGCTATGGCATATATCCTGAATACAAGGATTATTTTGCGCTGCATGTGTTTTACAATTCTGCGGAGGCGCGCCAGAGCTGCGAGAGCTTTTTAGACAGGCATTTTGATATTATAAACCTTTCTAAGATACCTACCCGTAAGCTGCCTGAAATTACTGACGAGCCTCTGATATGGAGGTATTTTGTCGCTCCTCTGCCTACAAAGCTGGCTGAAAGCCAGCTTGAGGAATATGAGTTTACCGCTCGCTGCGTAACCAATATAAATACCAATCTTGACGGCGCATATGTGTTTTCAAGCGGAAAGAACATGGGGGTGTTTAAGGCAGTAGGATTTCCGGAGGATGTGGGCCGGTTTTACCGCCTGGAGGAATATTCGGGCTGGTGCTGGACTGCGCACGGGAGGTATCCGACCAACACTCCCGGCTGGTGGGGCGGGGCGCATCCGTTTGCGCTGCTGGATTATTCGGTAGTGCATAACGGCGAAATATCCTCGTATGACGCTAACCGCCGGTATATTGAGATGTTTGGATACAAGTGCAATTTATTAACAGATACCGAGGTTATAACCTATATGATAGATTACCTAGTACGACGTATGGGCCTGAGCCTTAAGGAACTGGCAAATGTTATTGCCGCGCCCTTTTGGAGCACGATAAACGCTTTGCCTGAGGAGGAGCGCGAGCGGCTTACATATCTGCGCAACACCTTTGGGCCTTTACTGGTAACCGGGCCATTTTCCATACTTTTAGGCTTTTCCAACGGTCTAATGGCGCTTAACGACAGGCTAAAGCTGCGGTCCATGGTGGTGGGCGAAAAGGAGGATATGGTTTATATAGCCAGCGAAGAATGCGCCATTAGAGCAGTTGCGCCCGAGCTGGACAGAATTTGGGCGCCCAGAGGAGGAGAGCCGGTTATATATACTCTGGATATGATGTGATACGGCGTTGCCTTAAATGAGCAAGACGCAGCAATTAATGTTTTAAGTCAGTTAGGAAATGGGGTTTTAATTATGGCGGTAAATTATATACATCCAGAATATGAAGTGGTTAGGGATTTTACGAGGTGCATAGCCTGCCGGGTATGCCAGAGGCAGTGCGCCAACTGCGTGCATTATTATGATGAGGAAAGCGGTCTTATGCGTGCGGACGAATCAAAATGCGTGTGCTGTCAGCGCTGCGTGGCATTATGCCCTACCCGCGCGCTGAAGATAGTTAAGAGCGATAATACCTTTAGGGCGAATTATAATTGGAGTGGGGAGACTATTCAGGAAATATACCGCCAGGCTGAGAGCGGAGGAGTGCTGCTTTCTTCTATGGGCAATCCGCGTCCGCTGCCCGTATACTGGGACCGGCTGCTTCTAAACGCCTCCCAGGTGACTAATCCGAGCATAGACCCTCTGCGCGAGCCTATGGAGACAGTAACTTTCTTAGGAGCCAAGCCGGAGCGGCTGGAGCGGAGCAGGGAGGGCGGCCTTATTCCCAATTTAAGTCCGCAGCTTAAGCTGACGGCGCCCATAATGTTTTCGGCAATGAGCTACGGCTCTATAAGCTATAATGCGCACGAGGCCTTAGCCGGGGCGGCTTCAGAATTGGGGATATATTATAATACGGGCGAGGGCGGCCTGCATGAGGATTTTTATAAATACGGAGCCAACACCATAGTGCAGGTGGCTTCAGGACGCTTTGGGGTACATAAAAAATATCTGGAGGCGGCTGCGGCTGTGGAGATTAAAATGGGGCAGGGCGCCAAGCCGGGTATAGGCGGGCATCTGCCTGGAGAAAAAATAGTGGGTGAGATTTCGCGCACCCGCATGGTGCCCGAGGGGTCGGACGCCATTTCTCCTGCTCCTCACCACGACATATATTCAATAGAGGATTTGCGGCAGCTTGTTTTTTCCATAAAGGAGGCCACAGAGTACAAAAAGCCGGTAATAGTTAAGGTCGCGGCGGTGCATAACGTTGCGGCCATAGCCAGCGGCATAGCCCGCTCGGGCGCCGATATTATAGCTATAGACGGTTTCAGGGGAGGCACGGGCGCGGCGCCAACGCGCATAAGGGATAACGTAGGCATTCCGATAGAGCTGGCTTTGGCCAGCGTGGACGAGCGGCTCAGGCAGGAGGGAATAAGGGGCAGGGTTTCAATAGTTGTGGCTGGAAGCATACGTTCAAGCGCGGATATGGTTAAGGCCTTAGCGCTGGGAGCGGACGCAGTTTATATAGGTACGGCTGCGCTTCTGGCCTTAGGCTGCCATCTTTGCCGGAATTGTCACAGCGGCAAATGCAACTGGGGAATAGCTACTCAGCGGCCTGAGCTGGTTAAACGGCTCAATCCGGAAATAGGGCGCAGGCGTTTAGTGAATTTAGTCAATGCCTGGACGCATGAGCTTAAGGAGATTATGGGGGGCATGGGCATAAATTCAGTCGAGGCCCTGCGCGGCAACAGGCTGATGCTTAGGGGTATAGGAATGACTCAGAAGGAACTGGATATTTTAGGCGTGAAACATGCAGGTGAATAGATAGGAGAGACGCAATCGTGAAAAGAGTTTATGTTGATGAAAAATGGTGTTTGGGCTGCCATTTATGTGAGTATAACTGCGCTTTTGCCAATTCGGGGAAAAAAGATATGGCTGATGCGCTGAAAAATGTTAAAATCAATCCTCGCATAAGAGTAGAGGAGAAGGACGGCGTTTGTTTTGCAGTTTCCTGCAGACATTGTGTTGAGCCATTGTGCGCCAAGGCGTGCATAAGCGGAGCAATGAGAGCTAAAGCCGGAGTTATATCGGTTGACAGGGAAAAATGCGTGGGATGCCTAAGCTGTGTTATGGCGTGTCCTTATGGAGCAGTATTTCCCGGAGAGGATGGGCCGGTGCAAAAGTGCGAATTGTGTTTAAACAATAGCTGCGGACAGCCGGCATGTGTTGCAGGTTGCCCTAATCGCGCAATCATATATGAGGAAAGATAAAGGGAGCTAAGCCGGCATTGAATAAGAAATGATTTTCTTGATGCAGAATTAAGATAGTATGAATATAAATTAAATTCTTAGTCCTGTGCGGACATATTTATTGATCTTTAAATTGCCTATTAGCCGCATGCTAGAAAGAAATCTGGTATTGCCGCGGCAGTTTGCTGCGCGCGGGTGGGTCGATATATATGGGCGCTAAGCTTATTGCAATGATAAAAAACAGAAGCCGGAATGAAAAATAAACATCCGTGATGATGCGAAAGACGGCTGCGCCCGTTTTGGCGAGCGTTTAGCGAACCAAAACTCTTTAAAGGGCGGGAGCGCGCTCTGCATGAATAAGGAGATACAAGCATTTAATAGTCGAAAGACTTATTATTCAAGGCCTATGGGTCTGTTGGAGGTAAGGATATGAAAGCAAAATATGTTATTATAGGCAATTCAGCCGGGGCGATAGGCGGAGTTGAGGGAATAAGAGCATTGGATAAAGAGGGTGATATAATTATAGTTTCTTCTGAAACGTATTTTACATATTCTCGCCCCCTTATATCCTATCTTTTGTGCGGAGAAACCGATATGCAGAGCATAAAATATCGTCCGGATAATTTTTATGATGAGAATAAAGCTGTTTTGCTGGCAGGGCGAACGGTGGAAAAAATCAATGCAGATGATAAATGCATATTTTTAGACGGCAACGAGAAGATAGAGTATGAAAAGTTGCTTTATGCTGCCGGTAGTCGGCCGTTTATCCCGCTCATAAGCGGACTGGAGCAGGTGGAGAAAAAATATACCTTTATGAGCCTGGATGATGCGCTGGCTCTTGAAAAGGAGATAAGCTCTCAGACTAGGGTGCTTATTATGGGAGCTGGGCTTATAGGCCTTAAATGCGCTGAGGGGCTTTATGGCCGTGTAGGCAGCATAACGGTGGTAGATCTAGCGGATAGAGTGCTTCCCAGTATATTGGACGAGCAGAGTGCTGCCATAATGCTCGAACATCTTAAAAATAAGGGTATAACGGTGCGGCTGAATGCTGGGGTTAAGGCCTTTAAGCCTGAAGGTGCGGATGTTGGCAATGAAATAATACCATTTGATGTGCTGGTCGTAGCTGTAGGTGTGCGCGCAAATATGGAATTGCTTAAGGAAGCAGGAGCAGAGTGTGAGCGCGGCATAATCACAGATGAAGGATCTCGCACAAGCTTAAAGGATATATATGCTGCCGGCGATTGTACTCAGTGCTTTGATATCTCTTGCGGAATGAGCAGAGTTTTAGCTTTGCTGCCTAATGCCTATATGCAGGGGGAAACAGCGGGAAAGAATATGGCCGGCGGCAATATGAGGTTTGATAAAGCTGTCCCTATGAATTCCATGGGAGTTTTGGGACTGCACATGGTGACCTGCGGAACATATGATGGCGAGAGCATTATTTCCAATAAGGATGGTACATACAAGCGGCTGTGCGTAAAGGATGATGTGCTTTCAGGCTATATAATTTTAGGGGATGTTTCACGTGCTGGTATATATACTTCCTTGGTGCGGGAGAGGATACCTCTAAACAGCATAGATTTCAAACTGACGGCGGAGTCTCCGCAGTTAGCCGCCTTTTCTGTTCAATACAGGCATCAGAATCTGGCCAAACTGGTGTAGTCAAATATAAAAATATAGAAAGGATGCCGTTTATGATAAGGATAGATGCTCAGGGAGAGTATTATTCCCAGTTAAATGAAAAGATAAGAGAATGTAACGACAAGGAGATAACCGTAGATAATGTTTTGGGACAGCGATATATAGGCTGCGGTTTGGCGGGACGTAGAATAATAATTAACGGAACGCCGGGCAACGCTATGGGAGCGTATCTGGACGGCTCGGAAATATATGTGCGGGGCAATGCCCAGGATGCTGTAGGGGATACTATGGACGATGGGCTTATAGTTATAGACGGCTGCGCTGGGGATGCGATAGGCTATGCTATGCGCGGGGGAGAGATTTTTGTAAGGGGAAGCGTAGGCTATCGTGCGGGTATACATATGAAGGAATATAAGCAGAAGCATCCGGTACTGGTTGTAGGAGGAGCTGCGGGCAGCTTTTTGGGAGAATATCAGGCGGGCGGCACCATAATAATTCTGGGCCTGGGTAGCTCCGGCCAGATAGTGGGCCCCTTTTGCGGAACGGGCATGCATGGGGGAGAGATATTCCTGCGCAGCGATAAGCCACCGGCGTTTTTATCCGAACAGGTTTGCATGCGGGATGCGCTGCCGGAGGAGCTTAAGCGGGTGGAGAAATATATAAATCGTTTCTGCGAGTATTTTAATTATCAGGCTGAAGAGCTTTTAAATCACAGGTATATAATACTATCTCCCAATACCAGCAGTCCTTACAGACAGCTTTATACGCCTAACTAATGAGGTCAAGCAGTCGGTCTGCCGCTTGTATATGCGGCTGAGGCATAAAAAAACAGATTGCGGTGTAAAAAATAGGCTTAAAAAACGGGACAGGGGCGCAGCTTATACCTATGCCCCTGCCTAGTCCGTTTTTTTCGGTTATATGAGCCGTTTTATATGGAACGGCATTATTCTTTTACCAGCCTGTAGGAATACTCCGCTTGCGGGTCGCCCGAGTGCTGGACGTTAAAGGTAAGTTCATATGAGCCGTCCTGCGCGTTATAGTAGGTTTGCCAGTAATCGTTGCCCAGGTATGCCTGTTCTATCTGTTCCCATTGTCCGTCCTTCAGGGCTTCCAGTCTATAGCCTGAATAGGAGGGGACTCCGGTAAAGGTGATGGGTATATAGCTTATGCCGCCCTTGACGGTAATCTGGGCAAGCACATCCTGGTTTTGCGCGCATTTTACGGCGATGGGATACTGGCGGAGTATTTCTCCAATCTGCGCCGAAGCCTGAGTCTTATCTCCTATGGCGTAGCGGTAGGCTAATTTCCAGGTATTGAATTCCTCCTCAGGAATGCTTTTTATGACGGGGCTGTCAAAATAATAGCTGGAGAGGGATATGGGCAGATTTATATATTCCACCGCGCCTTTTACCGTGCTGCCCGCTTGTATAGTATTGCCGGCCTCTGCTGGTGGGCAGAGCTCCACAAGGGTGGAATTGCCGCAGAACATTTGGGTGCTGCGCAGGTTAAAGGCGGGCTTTGAATAGCTTTTGCCGTTCAAATTGGCTTCAAACTCCAGCAGGCTGAGCATACGGTTTGCGTTCTGCGAATCAAAATAGTCTGAATTTATTTTTTTATAGCTGTCGGTATATGCTATCCACATACCCTCGCCGGGGACCTCCAGGCGCTGCATGCCGTTATGGCCGATATAGCCGGCGGTATCATATACTGGGATTTCCGCTTGAGCGCCGTAGGTTACGCCGTCTATAACATATTCTATCGGGCCGTCGTCGTTCCCTATGGTTATGCCGTGCCAGCGGCCGCTGTTATGATTATCCGCGCCCAGCTGATAGAAGGCCATTCTTTCAAAGCTGACGTCTTTGATAAAGCGGTATTCAAAGGTATGGGTTGCGCGGGAGACGTCGTTTGTACGGCCCAGGTAGGTTGCCAGGGTAAATTCTACGGCGTCGTCCTTGGTTATGCCTGTAAAAATTATTTCAGCCAGGTTGGGAGCGTAATTTTTATAGAATACCCGAACATTTTTAAAGCCTACAATACCAGAGGTATTAGCGCCGTCCTTGCCGTAATACAGGAAATTTCCTCCTCCGTTATTAGCTCCCCACACATATTTTTGGCCGCTGTCATAGGGGTCGAAGCCGACGCCGCGGACGTCGTTAATAAATGCCAGGCCGCAGGTTTGGTCGGGGTCATAGCAGAAGGCTTCCCCGCTGGAGCCTATCGTGCTGGTCTGCCAGACCTGATGGGTGCTGTTGGACGGCCAGCCTATAAGGCATAATTGGGCATGACTGGCGACCTTGAGCGTGCCCCAGTTGTTAAAGGCGTTCATATATTCATAGGTGACGCTGGAATTAGCGGGCACCTCCAGATAGGTATAGCCATGGTACCACGAGCCGTCCAGGCCTTTATACCATTCCTTTTGGGTAACAGAGCTGTCAAATGGGTGCCAGTTTTTAGATATCTGGACGGGTATGCCCATTGGTTCTCCGGTATCTGCGTCCCGTATAACCGGCCCAAAGCCTTCTACTGCGAAGGTGCCGCTTTTTTCAAACATGACGGGCACGGTTACGGTACGGCTGGAATTATTTTTTAAAGTAAAGAGCACTCTGTCGCAGGCGTTTTGGTTACGTTCCTGTGCAAAGGCCGTTCCCTTAGCGGTGGTCATGCGGTTAGTGTCTATGACCCATACGCCTCTGTCGGCGTCGAACTGAACTGGCACTTCCCGGCCTTCGCGGGGAGAAATTTGGCGTGCGGTAATTTCCATACCAGCTATAGCGTTATAATTATCAATATCGGCTTGGGATGGGGAGTCGCTGGGGATGATTATAGCGCTGAAGCCGCTGAATTTATATTGTTCCAGCGTTATTCCCAAACAAGTCATAGTTAAGGTTTTGGAGGCTTGGTCGTAGGAGAGGGAGGCGTTCGGGTTAGGCAGAATGACGGCCAGGCCCGAGCCGTTTTTAGCGGTCAGCAGCATTTCCCGGCCGTTTGAGGAGGGGGAGGCGGTCATTTCCTCAGAAAACTGCAGGGAATATGTAAGGGCTGCGTTGGAAAAGTTTTTTTGGGCGAATAATTGATAGTTCAGCGCGAAGTATTCGGGCAGGGCTTTAATTTCTGTACGGCCTATAAAATCATTGGTACGCTTTCCTGAGGAGTCTGCAAAAATCATAGCGGCTGTGTCGAAAGACTGCATATACTGTCCGGATTCTATTATGCGCATATTGATTGTATGGTATTGGGCGGGCTGTATTATATTAGTGAACGTATATGATATATTATCTATTGACGCCGCACTAGAAGCTTTTATCTCGGGCAGGCTGTTTATAACTGAGGAATCTTGAGACATAATTTGGGTTTGACTGTATTCTTCTTTTATAACGCCTAGTCTGTCTAGCATACCGTTTGAGCCGTTAAAGCTCATGCCATAGTAGCCGGTTTGCACAAAGAATTTATTCTTTTCCGAGATTCCGGTGCCTTCAGGCCACCAGGAATAGGCGTAGTCGCGTATTTCCGGCTGCTGGGCATAGGTATTGCCGATATAGGGATTTAGTTCGGATGAATCTTCTTTAGGCGGGAGCGAGGGATTATGGGATGGGGATGGGTTATCGGTGCAAGAGGTTAATGAGAGGCTTATAGCTCCGGTGAGCAGCAATGCGGCAAGTTTTTTCATAGATGCTCCTCCTTAATTTATTTAATTGTAGTTATTATAAGCAATGCAAATAAGGAATGTCAATATAGAAACGGATATAATTTTCAGGTGGCGGCGGCGTTCCCGCCCGTTTTGCTTTATGCTCCTTGGGAGCATAAAGCAAAACAATAATGAGGCCGGCTTAAGCCGGCCGGGTATGGCCGCGGCCCATATCCGCCGCGGCCATACCTCTTAATTTTACCCACCCGCGCGCCGCTGAGAAACGTTAGGGCGCCGTCAGGCGCGGGACCGGGGGCGGGCGGGAAAGATAAAGGCCATCAGGCACCGGTTTAGGCGCCTGATGGCGTACGGCTTAAGCCGTACTCATTTTTTGCCGCTAACCCATCCGGGGAATTTCCCGGATGGGTTAGCGGCTGTCCGGCCTTACGGCCGGACGGGGTGGGATAAGCCCCCGGATTAAAAAACTTACTTCATGTATTTTATTAATCGTAGAATGTCGTTGACCGTACTGCGCAGATTTTTTTCACTTTTATGTCTGCTTATAGAAAAATCTTCGGGCAGTCGGTTTATAGGAAAAACGGCGGTAACGCCTAGATTATATGCTGGGGCCAAGTCTTCCGATGCACCTCCTGTAATAACAAGTACTGGAACGCCTGCTTTTTTCGCATGGCATGCGATGCCTATAACCGCTTTTCCATATATACTTTGGCTGTCTATTCTGCCTTCGCCGGTAAAAACTATATCGGCGTCCTGCAGCTGTTTATCAAAATTCACCATATCTAAAATTATGTCTATGCCCATTTTGAGTTGAGCATTAAAAAATGCGGCGGCTCCTGCACCCATGCCGCCTGCAGCGCCCCCGCCGGGTAGATTGGATATATCTTTTCCTAAATCCTGTTTGATTATTTCGCTTATATGCCGGAGACCTTGGTCTAAAAGTTTAACCTGCGCTTTGCTTGCTCCCTTTTGCGGCGCAAAGACATAAGCCGCTCCGTTTTCACCGTATAATTCGTTGCTTATATCGCACATAGCAAGTATAGGTATTGAGGTTATACTGGGAGTTAGTCCTGATACATCAATGTGAAATATATCCTTTAAAGTACCGCCGGTTGGTATAAAGGGTTTGCCGTTCTGGTTATAGAATTTAACGCCTAGGGCTGCGGCCATACCGCAGCCGCAGTCATTAGTGCATGAGCCGCCAAGACATAAAATTATTCGTTTACAGCCCATATCCAGCGCGTTTAATATTAGCTCGCCTACGCCGTATGTAGTAGTCAGCATTGGGGCTTTTCTGTTTTCAACCAAGGGCAGCCCGCTGCAAACGGCCATTTCTATAATTGCCGAGCCGTCATTAAGCAGAGCGTATGCGCCTGTCATGGACTGAAAAAATGGGTCGGAACATTGGGCTTCTATAATACTGCCGCCTAATGCCTGCAAAAAACAGGAGAGGCTGCCTTCCCCGCCGTCGGCTATAGGAATGGCCACTATCTGGCAGCTGGGAAAATGTATTTTAATCTGTTCTGATATTATTGTGCATATTTGAGCGGCAGAGAGTGTGCCTTTAAAGGAGTCGGGAATGATAATGACTTTTTTCATACTATTTAAGACTGCTGATATAGGCTAATTCGGTAGAATTTAATTCACGGTATTCTCCTGAGGGCAGTTTGCCGAGATTTATCCCGCCTATGCGTATACGCATAAGGCTGAGCAATTCTTTATTGATTGCTTCCAGCATTTTTCGCACTTCGCGGTTGCGTCCTTCGTGTATTGTTATGGAAAGGGTTACGGTATGCTGAGTGCCGCCCACTACTTGTATTTTAGCCGGCGCCGTAACTGTGTTTTCTTCTATCTGCACGCCTCTTTCCAATTTTAATATATCCCTGCGGTCTATTTCTCCTTTTATTACCGCGAGATATTCCTTTTCTATTTCATATTTGGGGTGGGTAAGCCGATAGGCGGCGTCTCCGTCATTTGTAAGCAATATCAGGCCGCTGGTGTTATAATCCAATCGGCCAACGGGATATAAGCGATACGGAAGGTCTATAAGCTGCGTAACAGTTACGCGGCCTTCGGGGTCGCTGGAGGTGCTCATAACCTTTTCAGGCTTATTAAGCATAATATAAACGTACTTTGGCTGTTCCTGCAGGAGTTTGCCGTCCAGTTCAACTTTATCTGAAGCGGAAACTGTTGTACCAAGCTGTGTTACTGTTTGACCGTTGACTTTTACGCGGCCTTGAGTTATATATTCCTCGCATTTTCTTCTTGAGGCTGCGCCGCAGCGAGCCATGTATTTTTGCAATCGTTCCATTTATATCCTTTCAAAAATACCGTCCGGGCGGCTAAAGCGTCTTTTAGCGCGCAGCAGCCGCGGGTGGGTTTATATTAAAAATGCGCCTGAATCAGGCGGGGTGCATTATGGGGGCAAGGATAGGGGTATGTTTTGGGAATTCTTAAAAGATGGGGCGCATTTTTGGGCGCCCGAATAAAGTCGTGGGATGATGGCATAAAGCTAGGGAATGGGATAAAGGGGCGGCAGGTAAGGTATGCGGGCGGCGCCTTCCTTTAAAGGGCGGGGCGGCGTTTTACTATTTAGTCTGGGAAAGTATTTTTTGCCCGCGGGGCTAGCCCGCCCGTCTGACCGGCCATTAAGGCCGGTCAGACAATAATGTGGCCGCGCTGGCGCGCGGCCGAGCCTATGCGCGGCCCATATCCGCCGCGCATAGGCTCTCTTATTTTCCCGCCCGGCCCCGCGGCGCGTCCTAGTCTTTTTTGCCGTACTGCTCTTTATCCCTCTCTCTAATATCCTTTCGTTTCAGTTTTCCGCTTATAGTTTTTTCGATATCGTCTACAAACTCTATTATACGCGGATATTTGTAAGGCGCGGTTACTCTTTTAACATGGTTCTGCAATTCCTTTTTCAGCTCTTCACTTGGCAGATAGCCTTTTGCTAAGGAAACCGTAGCCTTGACAAGCTGGCCCCTGTCCGGGTCAGGTACTCCGGTGATTGCGCATTCTAATACTGCTGGATGCTCAAGCAGCGCGCTCTCTACCTCAAACGGACCTATTCTGTAACCCGAGCTTTTTATAACGTCGTCGGCACGGCCAATGAAATAATAGAACCCCTCTTCGTCTCTCCAGGCTACGTCCCCAGTATAGTAAAGTCCGTCGTGCCATGCCGCAGCCGTGTTTGCTTCGTCTTGATAATAGCCGCAGAATAAGCCTGCCGGCTTGCCCTTGTCCGTGCGGATTACTATCTGTCCCTCCTCGCCTGTGCCTACGCTTTTTCCATATTCGTCCACCAGGTCCACGTTCAGCAGGGGATTGGGCTTGCCTGTAGAGCCTTCTTTGGGCTGCATAAAATAACAGGTGGCTAAAATAGGCGTGCCTTCGCTTTGGCCGAACGCCTCGTATATTTTGTGGCCGGTTATCTGCTGCCAGCGCCGCAGCACCTCAGGATTAAGCGGTTCGCCCGCGGTAGTGCAGTGGGTGAGGCTGGAAAAGTCTAAATTGGACAAATCCTCTTTTATAAGCGAACGGTATATGGTCGGAGGCGCGCAGAAAGTGTTCACCCTATGTTTGCATACGGCCTGAATAAGCTCCATCGGATGAAATTTTCCGTCATAATCGTATACAAACTGAGCGCTGCCCGCTATCCATTGCCCATAGCATTTTCCCCAGCCGCATTTGGCCCAGCCCGTGTCGGCCACAGAAATATGCAGTCCTCCGTCCAGCACCTTGTGCCAGTAAACCGCGGTAAAAATATGACCAAGCGGATAGTTGTAGTCGTGCAGCACCATCTTGGGCATGCCGGTAGTACCCGAGGTGAAGAACATAAGCATCGGGTCAGTTCCGCCTGCGCGCTCATTAGGGATAAATTCCTCGCTGCCACTCTCCAGCAATTGGTGAAAATCCAGCCATCCGGGCAGCTTTTCCCCTAATGCAACCTTAAACTGCAGAGAAGGAGATTCGGCCTCTGATTCATCTACATGGTCGGTTATAAACGGGTCGGAATCAGCTATAATCATGCGCACGCTTGCGGCGTTGTTGCGGTATATTACGTCTTTTTTGGTAAGCATATGGGTCGCCGGAATGATTATAGCGCCCAGCTTGTGCAACGCGGGATAGGTAATCCAGTATTCGGCGCGCCGCTTAAGTATGACCATAACAAAGTCGCCCTTTTTTATACCCAGCTTTTGAAGCGCGTCGGCCAGCTTGTTGCTTAGAAGAGAAATATCCTTAAAGGAATATTCACGCTCCTGCCCCTTATCGTTGCACCAGACCAGCGCCCGCTTATTAGGCTCAAGGCGGGCGTATTCGTCTACAACGTCAAAGCCAAAATTGAAATTTTCAGGTACTGAAAGGCTCAGACCCGCCTTCATGCTTTCGTAATCAGTATAGCCGGCGTTTAAATATCTGTCAGTTAAATTCATATTATGTATCCCTCAAAGCTTTATAGTATAATGGCCAAAAACGTGGCGTCCTCTTTTCCAACTGAGCGCATGCCGTGCGGCTGGCTTGAATCAAAGTATATGCAGTCGCCCTCGTTGAGTATAAATTCCTCCTCGCCCAGCACCAGCTTCATTTGGCCCGAGAGCACATATTCAAATTCCTGCCCCTCGTGTATGGAGAGACTTATGGGCTCGTCGTCTTTTTCAGGCGGAGCGGTAACAAAAAGCGGCTCCATGCGCTTGCCTATAAATTTATAGGCGAGGGAATTGTATTTATAGGCCTTGCGGCGGTTTATCTCCACTCCGTCGCCCTTGCGCACCAGCGTGTATTTGTGCAGATGCGGGTCGCCCCCGGTAAGAATGGTGGTAAGCTCGACGTTATAAAAGCCTGCCAGGGCATAAAGCACGCTTATGGGAATGTCCGCCCGGCCCTCTTCGTAATCCAGATATACTTCTACGGGCACTCCGGCGGCGCGCGCCGCCTGCTCGACGGTATATTCGCAAATCTGGCGCAGCTCCTTTATGCGTATGGAAATTTGCAGTACCTGCTCGGACATTTTTAATTACCTCCTAGTATAAATTAAATGTATAAGCGGCGGTTTTAGAATATATTTTCAGCGGGCTTTTTGCTGGGCCTGTCCGCTCTTTGGTTAGCGCCGGGCGCCTCTTGGCCTTAATCGCGCCGGCCTGGTTTTTCCGGCGCTAAGCGTTGGGCCTGTCCGCACTTTAGCCAGGGCCGAGTGAGCGCCATTTTGGCTTTACGCGCGCCGAACCGGCTTTTTTGGCTCTAAGGCTCTAAGCGTGCCGGCTCGTGCTTACTGGAGCTAAAAGCGCTCCAACGCTTAATAGCGCCATCTGGCCTACAAAGCCGGCTTTTACATGTCTTAAGCCGCAATATACGGCTGGAATATATTTAAGCTTTGCTTAATTTGGCAAGCTCTTCTAGAAGCGCTGCGCTGCGCTTTAAAAACGCGTCCATTCTTTCGCCCGTTAGAGGCTCGCTTGTCATGTAGGCTAAATCATAGAGCTGCTCGGCCAGCGCCTGGCGCTTATCTGCCTCTAGATGGTCCATGGCCTGAATAAGCTCGCTTTGGCTGTTAAGCACCAGCGTATGCTTGCCCGGCATGGCGTTTTCCATGCCTATGCCGTAATATTTGCTCATATCTCTGAAACGGCGGGTTTGTTCGTCGGTAAGAAGTATGGCGGGCGGGCCAGCCTTAAGGGGCTGGGCGGAAACCTCGGTATTTTCTCCTGCGATAGCTTTGAACTGCGCGCAGAGCGAGGAATAATCTCCCTGAGCCTCTCCTTTGAGGGAATTGGCTATATCCGCGTCTATGCGCGCCATCGTCAAGCCCTGTTCCTTGGATTCAAGGAAATTGACAAAGGGCTGGTCTATCACTCCGTCCAGAATTACGGCGCTGAGGCCGTTTTCTTTAAACAGGCTGATATAGCCGGCCTGCTGGACGGGATTGGTAACGTAATATATTTTTTTATCGGGCGCATATTTATCAATAAATTCCGAGAGGGTGTAATAATCGCCGTTTATGTCGCTGAATATTACGTCGTTATATATCCGCTCGCAGAATTTTTCCTCGCGCATGCAGCCGTATTTGATAAATACGCCTATATCAGGCCAGCATTTTTCATATTCCTCCCTTGAGGAATCAAACATGCCGCAAAGCCGGTCGGATACCTTTTTGGTTATATGGTCCCGTATTTTTTTAAGGGTGCCGTCGTTCTGCAAAAAGGAGCGGGAGACGTTAAGAGGCATGTCTGGACAGTCTATTACTCCCTTGAGCAGCATTAAAAATTCGGGTATTACCTCCTTAATATTATCCGCTACATACACCTGGTTGTTATACAGCTTTATTTCCCCCTGCATGTTGTCCATGCGGCCCGAGAGGCGGGGAAAATAGAGGATGCCCTTAAGGTTGAAGGGGTAATCCACGTTCAGGTGAATCCAGAATAAGGGCTCGGAAAAATCCGCAAATACCTTGGAATAAAAGGCCTTATATTCCTCCGGAGTGCATTCGGCGGGTTTTTTCAGCCAGAGGGGGGAACAGTCGTTTATCTGCTCCTCCTTTTCGCCGCAGAGAAAAACAGGCCGGGGCAGGAAGGCGCAGTATTTTAAGAGCACGCTTCTTAAACGGGCTTCCTCTAAGAATTCCTTTGAATCGCCGTCTATATAAAGGATTATATCTGTTCCGGGGACAGTACGGCTGCCGCTTGAAAGCTCATATTCGCTGCTGCCGTCGCTTTCCCAGCGCACAGCCTCCGCTCCGGGCTGATAGGAAAGGGTTTCTATTACGACTTTTTCGGCTACCATAAAGGCCGAATAGAAGCCCAGCCCGAAATGCCCTATTATATCGTGGGCGTCCGACTGTTCCTCAAATTTTTCCAGAAAATCATAAGCGCCCGAAAAAGCCACCTGATTTATGTATTTGCGAACCTCGTCCGCCGTCATGCCCAGGCCGTTATCTGAGACGGTCAGCGTGCCGCCGTCTTTATCCGCCTTAATTTCCACTTTGGCGCTTTGGGGCATAGAGGCCTGGCCCATAGAGGCGAGCTTATCCAGCTTGCTTATAGCGTCGCAGGCGTTGCTGACCAGCTCGCGCAGGAATATATCCTTGTCGCTGTACAGCCATTTTTTAATTATGGGCATAAGATTTTCGGTATTTACAGAGAGAGTGCCTTTTTCCTGCATGGTAATATTCCTCTTTTCTTTTGGGCGGACGCTGCCGCCGGGATTATCTTAAAAATTTATTCAGCGCTCCACACGGATTATGCTGTTTACCCTGACCTGCTCCAGCTTATTTAATTCCTCGGCCGCCTGCTTGAGGGAAAGCTCCTTGGAGGCGTGGGTAAGGAATATTATGGGAACGCCTTCATTGCTGGCGGCGGGCTTTTGCACCATAGAGGCTATGCTTACGCCGTAACGGGCGAAAACTCCGGCTATTGACGAAAGCACGCCCGGCCGGTCGGGGCAGGTAAGCCGGACATAGAAGCCGGTTTCCCAGTTATAGCTGAAGGAGGCCTGGCTTTCCTCTATATTGGGGAAGGTGGTATATTGATGGACGTCCTGATGGGCGGCGTAGATTAAATCGGATACCACGGCGCTGCCTGTTGGCAGGCCGCCGGCGCCCTGGCCTGAGAGCATTAATTCGCCTACGGCGTTGCCCCGGATGAATACGGCGTTGGTGGCGCCGTCTATGGAGGCGAGGGGATGCTCCCTGGGGATAAAGGTGGGATGCACGCGAACCTCTATATGGCCGTCCTGCTTTTTGCCTATAGCCAGCAGCTTGAGGGTGAGGCCGAATTCCTGGCCCAGGCGTATATCCGCGCTGGATATATTGGTAATGCCCTCTACATATACTTTATCTACCGGCACCCGCGTATGGAACGCCAGGCTGGAGAGAATAGAGAGCTTAAAGGCGGCGTCCATGCCTTCTACGTCCAGCGTTGGGTCGGGCTCAGCCAGGCCCAGGCGCTGAGCGTCGGCCAGGACGGGAGCGTAATCTCTGCCCTCTTTGCTCATGGCGCTGAGGATATAGTTGGTGGTGCCGTTTATTATACCCATTATGCGGTCTATATCGTTGGCCTGCATACTGCTGATAAGGGTGCGGATTATGGGGATGCCGCCTGCTGCGGAGGCTTCAAAATACAGTCCTGCGTTATGCTCGCGCGCGCATTTTTCCAGCTCGGGCCAGCATTGAGAAAGGGCTACCTTATTGGCCGTTACGACTGTTTTGCCGTTTTGGAGCGCCCGAAGCATATATTCTCGGGCTGGTTCCTTGCCGCCTAAAAATTCGGCTACTATTTCTATTTCGGGGTCGTCCAGTACGTCAAGGGGGTCGGTAGTCAGCACGCCGGCGTCCGCGCAGCCTGGGCGGGCTTTATTCAGCGAGCGGACAAGAGCGCGTTTGACAATTAAGCGCAGGCCTTCTCTTTCCTCTATTAGACGGGCGTTATTTTGTAATATTTCATAAGCGCCTGAGCCTACATTTCCCATTCCGAGGAAGCCAATTTTAACTGTTTTCATAAATTCCTCCTAGCGGTTTTGCGTATTGCGCCTTATGGGGCGGAAAATACGTTGTTTTATACTTTGCGGTATTCGGGTCAGCCTGCGTTGAGGTTATAGAGTATGTTAAGCCCCTCCAGCGTGAGCAGGCGGTCGGTTATATCTATGCATTTGGTCATGTTGGCGATGACGCCGCTCATGCCGCCTGTGGCTACGACCTTTGCTTCGGGAGCATTCATTTCCCTTTTTAAGGAGTTTATAAGGTATTCAAGCTGACCGACATAGCCATAGAGCAGGCCGGACTGCATGCAGGAGACGGTATTGCGGCCGATAACGGTTTTAGGCAGCTCAAGGTCTATTTTAGGCAGCTTAGCGGCGCGCTCTGTAAGGGCGTCTACCGCGACGCGAACGCCGGGGAGTATGCAGCCGCCCAGAAATTCGCCCCGGGCGGTTACCGCGCTCATGGTAGTGGCGGTTCCGAAATCTATAACTATCAGGTCGCCGCCGTAGCGGTTAAAGGCGCTGACTGCGTCGGTTATCAAATCGCCGCCCAATTCGCGCGGGTTATCCAGCTTTATATTAAGGCCGGTTTTAATGCCGGGACCTACCAGCAGGGGGCGCTGGTCCAGATAAAATTCCAGCATATGGGTAAGAGTATAATTTATGCCGGGTACAACTGACGACATAATTGCGCCGGTTATATCCTTTTTGCCTACGCCTGCGTGAGAGAGCAGATTCATAATTATCAGACCGTATTCGTCGCTGGTTTTTTTCAGGTCGGTAGAGAGGCGCCAGCTTGCGGTGAGGCGGGATTTTTCATAAAGGCCGAGTTTTATATTTGTATTGCCTACGTCAGTTACCAGCAGCATTGGAATCCTCCTTAGTTAAAGCCTGTTTTTTTCTTCCGGGGCCTGCTATAGCCAGCGTTACGGGAGTACCTACGGCGGTTATAACGACCATTTCCAGTATACCGTTAATGGCCAGGAGGCCGAAGAGATATTTTATGAAGCCGGAATTAGTAGCCAAATCGCCTGCAAGCAGTTCCGGGAAGAAAACAGGTACGAAGAAATAGAAGGCGAGCAGGGTGAAGATGGTATTAGCAAGGCTTCCTGCGGCGCAGCCGAAGGCTATGGCCGAGCGTTCGGGGTCGCTGAATTTATTTTTAGCGGCCGCATACAGCCCTATACCGGCCAGGCAGCCGAAGGGAGAGGCTATAAGCGCGCACAGCACGGGTGAAAGGGCGAGTCCGGCGCTGAGAGAAGAAAATACAATAATTGTGACCAGTACGCCTATAATCGTGCCGACAACTCCTCCTATCAGCCCGGCCGAGCCGCTTGAGCGCTTAGCCATCCGCGTGCTGGCGCTTATAAAGAGCTTTTGCATGAGCTTATATACTCCGTAAGCGCCGGGAGCAATAAACAAGCGGGGGAGTATTGCTATTAATGGGTTTTGAAAGGTAACATCGGCTATGCCCATAGGTGTGAAAGCCCTTATAAAAGAAAGAACGCCGAAGGCCAGGGACAGAATCATGCCTTTTTTAAAGCCAAGTACTAATGTGCCTATAATTGCTGGCAGGTGCACTATAGACAGAGAGATTGCCGGCGTAAGCGGAATAAACCCGATATATGGCACGAATGCCAGCACGGCCATCAGGGCTATAAACAGACCCAGCATTGCGATGTCTTTTGTGTTTGATTTTTTAGTTTTCATTTTTTACCTCCATTTCGGCTCTCATAGGATGCCATATCTTGGTTTGAATTATGCCGGCCATAAGGGCATGCGGGCGTTGCCGTCCCGCTGTCCGGCCGGTTATTTTATTTATTATATCCCTTTAGGCGCTATTGCGCAAGCGGTTTTTGCCGTAAACGCCGGAGAATGCCGCGAAGCGCGGGGCGGGTGGGGATATGTAAAAAAGGCGCGGGGCCGGCGCGGTTTAGTGCCGGCCTGAAGAAAATAGAAAAATGAACCAAGGGGTAGAGCGGAAGAAAATAGGAAGTGATAAAAGTTTTTGCCTGTCCCCGACGAAGGAGGGGACTCATTTAAAAGGGCGGGCGCCCCGCCCTCAATGTGGGCGCAGCAGCTGTTCATTCTCAGACATGCGATTTAATCTTTAATTTTTTTTGATATTCTTATTTTGGTTAGTTTGCGCCCATGCCCTAAGGCTTTCAGCTTTAGGGCATATATATGTCTTCCCACCCGCGCCCTTACGCGTATCCGAAACCTTATGCAATAAAACGGCGGCACATTTTCCCTTATGGACGCTTTAGCGGTAGTAAAATCAAAATGAAACATAAAGACACGTCCTGCGTGCCAGCGGCGGCGGAGTTCATATTTAAATGCGCGGAAGCTGCTATTTGGCTGCCGCCTAAGGGGGGTGTGCATTTGCGTAAAAAGAAACTTGAAACTCATATTAGTCCAAGATTAGACGAAATAAGCCGCGCGCGTAGCCGCGGCGCTACTAAAAAAGAAATAGCTCGGATGCTCGGAATATCATTAGCTACGCTTAACAGAGCGGAACAGGAGGATAAGGACTTGCAGCTTGCGCTTAGGTCCGCGCCGGGGCATGAGCTGGAGCGTGAAAAGATAAAAGAGGCATTTCTGAAACGTGCCTGCGGCTATATAGCTCGTGAGGAGGTGCATGAAATGCGCGAAAAGAAGCTGCCGGACGGCCGCGTGGAACGTGAGCTGGTACTCACTAAGCTGGTCAGCAAGGAGGTGCCGCCCGACCTTTCGGCGGCTAAATGGCTGCTTGAAAATGAGCAGAAGCGTGAAGAAGCTTCTCAGTCTGGCGAAGAGGGACTGGAAGAAGCGCTGAAAATACTTAAGCTGCGTCAAAAGCTTTTAGAGCAGGGGGAGGCGGAGGAAGAGTAATTATGGAACAGAAAACCCTTTCGGCTATAGAACGCCGGATAAGTCAGAATCCGCCCCTCTTTAAGCTTGCTGGATATAACGCGCTGGATAAAGTGCATAAAAAACAGATGGAGTTTCATATGTGCCTTAAGCGGAACCGCTGGGTATTCGGAGGCAACCGCACAGGCAAAACCGAATGCGGCGCCGTGGAAGCGGTATGGTTTGCGCGCGGCATACATCCTTACCGAAAAATAAACAGGCCTATGGACGGCTGGGTGGTCAGTCTTACCAGCGAGGTTCAGAGAGACGTCGCGCAGGCCAAGCTGCTGTCATATTTGCCTAAAAATTGGATAGAAGAAATAGTTATGAAAAAAGGCCGCTCGGACAGCCCCGAAAACGGCATTATAGATTTTATTACTGTGCGCAGCGTGCACGGCGGGCTTTCCACAATAGGCTTTAAAAGCTGCGACCAGGGCAGAGGCAAATTTCAGGGTACATCTCAAGACTTCATTTGGTTTGACGAGGAACCGCCTAAGGATATCTATGACGAATGCCGCATGAGACTGCTGGACAGGCGGGGA
Source organism: uncultured Eubacteriales bacterium (assembly GCA_900547955.1). GTDB lineage: Bacteria > Bacillota > Clostridia > Christensenellales > QALW01 > Neochristensenella. The sequence goes on from URIR01000003.1 coordinate 85,460, forward strand.
GAAATCTGGGGAACTATGACTCCCCTTATGGGGCTGACCTGGGTGCATGACGATATATATATGAATTCCCGGCATGATTCGGAAATCTGGTATATAACAATGTCCTGGCAGGATAATCCTTTTCTCAATCCTCAAGAGGTGCGGCTTATGGAAAGCGTGCTGCCTGACAGCGAGCTGGAAAGCAGGCAGTACGGACGTTTCCGTGCTTCAGGCGGAATGGTGTACCCTGAATTTGACGAGCATTATCATTGCATAGAACCGTTCGATATCCCGCCTGAATGGCAAAGCTGTATTTCTATTGACCCGGGCTTTGTCAATCCTCTCTCGGCGCATTGGTATGCTGTTGACGGGGACGGCAATGTCTTTGTTATAGCCGAGCATTATGCAGCTGGTCTTTCGGCTGAAGAGCATTGCGCGCGGATAAGGGAAATAAGCGAGGCGCTGCATTGGAAAAAGCTGCCCACAGGGCATGTTCAGGCGTTGATGGACAGCGCTTGTCTGCAAAAAACCCTTTCGGGGCCAAGGTCGGTGGCTCAGCTCTTTTATGAAAACGGCGTAAGCGTAAATACGAGGGTTGATAAGAATGTTTGGACTGGAGTGCAGCGAGTTAAGAGCTATTTAATCAAGCGGGAGGGGCGGCCCGGTCTGTTTATATTTAGGAGCTGTCCTGAAATGATTAGGGAGATTAAGGGTTATCGTTACGGGGACGGGGAAAGTCCTGTTAAAAAGGACGACCATGCAATGGACGAGTTAAGGTATTTTATAATGTCCCGGCCTGAGCCGGCCGTGTTCAGGCCGGCTCAGAGCACTATAGTGCAGAAGGATTTACTGAGGCTTATGAAGAGACGCAGGCGGTAGAAGCGGATTTATAACGGTTTTGCTTAGCGTACTGCGGCGGCTGCGGCAAGGGGCGCGGGCGGGGAAGGGCGGGAGGTGCATGCGGCGGCTCTTGGCAGGCTCGTTTGAGCCTGCCTGGCCGGGCCGAGGGCCCGGCTGCGGCCGTTCCGGCCGCAAAGAGCCGCCGCGTGCGCGCCCGTCCGGGGATAAGAGGCGCGGGCCTAAAGCGGCTAAAAAGCAGCGAGCTGGCAATACCTGCAATTATTAGAGATATCGCAAAGAATGATAGTCCGCGCCGTTCCGCGGAACGCGGAACACATTAAAAGGGCGGGGCGCCCCCCGCTTTGAAAGAAAGGATGATGGATTTGTTTGACTCGGAAAAAGAGAAGGAACAGGCCGAAGAAAGACGCAGAAAGAAGCTGTGCGCTATGGTTAGGGAGGAATTTGAGCGCCGTGCGGTGCAGAGGAGGCCCTTTGAATTGCAATGGCAGCTCAATATGAATTTCATGCTGGGCAATCAGTATTGCGACATAGCCCCGCTGTCCGGTGAACTGTATGAAACTGAAAAGGAATATCCCTGGCAGGAACGCGAGGTATATAACCATATCGCGCCTATAATGGAATCCCGTTTGGCCAAGCTGACCAGAGTGCGGCCGCAGATGATAGTTCGGCCCGCTACGTCGGATGAGGAGGATGTTCAAAGTGCTAAGGTATGCACGGCATTAGTTAAATCAAGCTTTTCCAGGCTGGCTATGACCGACCGTCTTGACGAGGCTGCCATGTGGTCGGAGATTTGCGGCACAGTTTTTTATAAGAGCGTATGGTCGGACGAAAAAGGAGTTCCGGTAGCTTCGGATGAAAAGGGGCAGCTTAAGCAGGGGGATATAGAGACTACGGTATGTCCGCCCTATGAAATATATCCTGATTCGCCGGGCAGGGAGGACATTAAGAGATGCGAGAGCCTTATTCATGCCCGCGCTTATTCGCCGTGCGAGGTGGAGCGCATATGGGGCGTTCGGCCCGCGGGCGGCAAAATAAAGGTATACGGCGTTCTGCCTGAAAACGGCAGACTTATGCCAGGCTCGGAGGAATTGGAAAACGGTGTTTTGGTAACTGAGTATTATGAGACGCCGTCAGCCGAATTTAAGAACGGACGTTTGCTTATAACCTGCGGCGACCTGCTTTTATATGAAGGGGATTTGCCGTATAGGATAGGCGAGGCGGGGGAAAGGGGAATACCCTTTATCCGGCAGGTATCGGTTTCACGGCCCGGCTGCTTCTGGGGGATTTCCATAATTGAGCGCTGCATACCCATTCAAAGAGCGTATAACGCCGTTAAAAACCGCAAGCATGAGTTTTTAAACCGCGCCGCGGTAGGAGTGCTTGCAGTTGAAGAGGGCTCGGTGGATTTGGAAAACCTGGAGCTGGAGGGGCTTGCGCCCGGTAAACTGCTGGTTTATCGACAGGGCAGCAATATACCTGCGTTTTTACCCGGCGGCAATCTGCCTGGGGAATTTATTCAGGAGGAGGCTCAGCTGCTGCAGGAGTTTGAAATGATTTCAGGCGTTTCAGAGATGATGAGACGCTCCTATGCCGGGGCTAATATAAGCAGCGGTACTGCGCTTTCTCTTTTGAATGAACAGGATGATACGCGCCTTTCGGTTACCGCCGAGCATATACGTTCCGCTATGCGTTCTCTGGCTAAGGTTTGGCTGCGGCTGTATAAGCAGTTTGCGGGCGGCGCGCGCATAGACCGGGTTGTCGGGGAAAATGGCCAGGTCAGCGCGATGTACTGGAAGGCCAGTCAGATAACCAGCGACGACGTGGTGCATGAGACGGAAAATGAGCTTTCGCAATCCCTTTCTCAGCGCAGGCAAATGATATTCGACCTTATAGCAAGGGGCATCTTTACTTCGCCGCAGGGCGGCCTGGACGAGCGCACTAAGGCGCGGCTGCTTAACATGCTTGGCCTGGGAGATTGGGAAAATGCCGCGGATATGCCTGAAATGCAGATGGAAAGGGCGCAGCGCGAGAATTTCCGAATGAGCGAGGGCGAAGCTGCGGTTGCTGAGAATTATGACGACCATGCGCTGCATGAAACTGAGCATATAAAGTTCATGCTGTCTGAAAAATATGAGCGTCTTAGCGCTGAGCGGCCCGAATGGGCGGCGCTGTTCCAGGAGCATCTGACGGCGCATCAGATTTTACTGAATGGAGGAATGCAGAATGCAGACTTGTCTTAAACGGGAACAACCTGCGGATAACGCGGGCTCCGATATAATGCCTGACAAATTCAAAAGCGGGGAACAACTTCTTAGGGCTTACGAAGCGCTTGAAGCCGCGTTTACGCGCAAAAGCCAGAAGCTTAAGGAGCTCCTTGAAGAAAATGCCAGGCTGCGCGGCGAGCTTGAAGGAAGGACGGATAATATTAGCGGCGTAATGGAAGAGTTTAAATCCTATCCGGAGGGCGCTTTGTATGCGTCCGAATTGTCAGCCGTTCTTGAGAGCGAGCCTAATTTAACGCCAGCCGGGCTGCTTGCGGCCTTGGCGCGCGTAATTCAGAGCGGGAATGTTCCGCGCGAGCAGCTTTTAAAGGACCGTGAGTTTATAGAAAAATATGTGCTCACTAACGAGGATATAACCGAATATATCCTGAAAAGGTATCTTGGAGGGCTGCTGCGCGGGGAAACCCCCCGCAGCATAAGCGGCGCGGGCGGCTTTATGCCGGCCTGCGAGCGCAGGCGCGCTTCTTCTATTGAGGAGGCGGGCAAAATGGCGGCGCAGAGCTTTTCGGGCAGGCGCTGACCGTTTTAAATACGGCTTATAACGGGCCGCGGCACAAAGCGCGCATTCATATGCAAGAGCGCCGTTTAGGCGAAAATATAGCTTTTAGCTGCTCTGCGGCCCAAAATAAGCTTAAAAACAAAATATAAAGGAGAGAAAAATAATGCAAGCAGTAACTTTAACAAGTGCTGAAAATGCCTTAAAGTCTTTTTATCTTGACGTAGTGGCACATCAGCTTAATACCGAAACCAATCCGTTATATAATAAGATAAAACAGTCGGAAAACAATGTATTCGGCAAAGAGGTGCGCGCGGCTGCCTGCTACGGAGTAAACGGCGGCATAGCGGCGGGAACTGAAACGGGAGACCTTCCAGACGCCTATTCAAACAACTATGTGCAGTTTGTAAGCCCTCTTAAAAATCTTTACGGGCAGATAGAGATTTCAGACAAGGCTATCCGTGCCTCAGAAAACAGCGCTGGTGCGTTTGTTAATTTGCTTAACGCTGAAATGGAGGGGCTGCTGCGAGCGGCTAAATTTAATTTTGGCCGCATGCTTTTTGGAGACGGCACGGGCGAATTGGCTAAAGTAGCCGAGGCGGCCAATGCTAAAACAGTTATAGTGGTGGACAGCGCGCGCAATTTGACAGAGGGTATGGTAATTGATATTTACGCTACTTCTGGAACTGCTTCTCCTACCGTGAGCGGATGCCGTATTCTGGGGATTGCTACTGATAATTCAGGCAGCGCGCCTAAAATAAACGTGACGCTGGATACGTCGGTAACGGTGGCGGCTGACAGCGTGGTATATCTTTGCGGCAGCAAGGGCAATGAAATAACCGGGCTGGCAGCTATTTTTTCCAGCACGGGTACTCTTTACGGCTTGGATAAGAGCAGCAATCAATGGATGATACCTTATATTGGCGCTACTACCGGCACGATAAGCGACGCTAAGATACAGAAGGCCATTGACGCGGCAGAAGAACGCGCGGGCAGCAGGATAGATATGGCCGTGTGTTCGTACGGAGTTAGAAGGGCGTATGCCGGCGTTTTGGAAACTAATAAGCGTAACGTCAATACTGTTGAGCTGGAGGGCGGCTTCAGGGCCATCTCTTATGCGGGTATTCCTATAATTGCCGATAGATTTGCTCCAACGGGAACCATGTATTTGCTGGACAGCAAGGATTTTGCGCTGCATCAGCTTTGTGATTGGCGCTGGCTGGAAGGGGAAAACGGAAATATTCTTCGTCAGGTTCCCGGCAAGGCTGTATTTAACGCTACTTTGGTTAAATATGCCGAGCTTATGTGCACTCGTCCTGGAGGCCAGGCGGCGCTTACTGGTATTACTGAAGGTTAATATAGCGGCGAAGCCGCGGCGGGGACGGGGAAGGGCCGACGGCGGAACGCAGGAGGCCCGGGGTTTTATATAATTGGGCGCAGGTGGAGGACTGGTGGAATCATAAAAGGGATTGTGAAAGATGGAGCTGGGCTGGGCCGAAAAAGCTGGGGCGCCCACATTAGAAGGGGTGGGAGTCCCCGCTGATAAGGGCGCGGGGGCCCGCCCACCCTTTTCCTGGATGCAATGAGCGCTTTAGCGCTCATTGCATCCAGGAAAATCAAGGAGGCCGGCTGGCGCCGGCCGGGCGCATGGGAAAAGCTTAGCTTTTCCCATGCGCCCCTTTATATAATTCCCCAGGGCCGCCCAAAGGGCGGCCCTCCCCCGCGCATATGCAAAGGAGGATGCAAATGGCTAAAGAAGGAGAGTATAATTTAAATTTAAGCCCCGAGTTTCGGGATGTATTTTATATTGCCGACCGTATTAAGGAAATAGATCCATCCTATTATATTATGTTTGACAGAAGCAGCGGGCGTTATCAGGTGCATGCCGGAACGGGCGATGATACGCTCCAATTGGATTTGCCGTTTGATGTCCTGGATAGCCGTGCTCTGGGGTATGTGCGGCAGACAGCCGTATCACGCATTAACCAGTATTTGGCCGAAATAGACAAGGCTAATATGATTATTGAGCGCGCGGCGCAGAAATGAGGAGGAATATATAATGAAACTAAGGGAATTGGCCGCGGGATGCGCCGTGCTTCTTGGTATAGACGACGGCTTTCTGCGCGAAGGCGGGGTCATGACGGAGGATGAACAGCTTGTCTATGAGCGCCTTAAGAGTGCTATAAATTCTGTATATACTTTTATAGCTAAAGATTACTGCCGGCCCCTTTATACCGAAACAGTACAAACTGATAGAAAGTCGGGTGTGCTTATAAGCGAGCTGGCCAAAAGCTATATGCAATTTCATTCAGCTAAAAATGAAAAGGGTTGTCCTGTAGCGGGCAGGGAGTATCCAGATTATGTGCGTTTCAGCGTGCGTCCGGGCAGTCAGGTCAGTATAACTTATTACTATCTTCCACCACGTCTGGAGGATTTGGACGATGAGGTGGAGCTGCCCGAAAAGGATGTAGCGGCAGAGGCGTATCTTTATGGCGCGCTGAGTCTTTACTATACTACTGAGGGTCGCCATACCGAGGCTGCGGCTTGGGACAGACGATATAAAAGCGTCCTGGACGGAACAGAAAGAATGCGCGGAGAACACCGCCTTCCCAGCCGGAGGTGGTCCTGATGGCTTGGTATCGCAGCTTGCCCGAATATGACCAGGCTGATGAATACAGCTTTTATATAAGCGATTTTAAGGGCGGCGTTAATATGAATGAGGACGACCAGAATATGAGCCTGAGCGAAAGTCCGCTGGCCTATAATGTCTCGGGTAAGGACGGCAGTCTAAAACGATGCGAGGGCTACGGCCGCGCGTATAAGCATGAGGATATGCTGAATAAGGAGCTGATTATACCTGAATTGCCTACTCCCGGTTCCGGACGGCTGCTGGTTTACAGGGTTAATACCGAAACTCAGCCGCGCGAGCATTTGGCTTATGTTAATGATTTGGGACTGTATAAATGTATTCTGGACGGCTTTGACCTTAAATGGCAATTAATTAATACGGTGGATTTCAGTACGGTAGAATATTCGGTGAATTACCGCAAGGATTCTGGGGATTGCCTTGTGTTCGGCCCGGGGGTAGAGAATAATAATATTTATCTCTGGTCGCATTTTTCGCAGCCGCCTTCGCCGGTGGAAGGCACTCCCAAGCTGAGCAGCGCCGTGGTGCATTATGAGCGGATGTTCGGCGTGGGCGACCCGGATCATGTAAACCGCATATGGTTTTCCGCCCAGTTTGACCCTACCGATTTTACTGTTTCCCTTGACGCCGGCGGATATATAGACGTTATGGGGGACAAGGGCCGGGCGCTTAGGGTGCTGAGCTTTTCAGACAGTATATTCGTATTCTGGCAGTATGGCATAACCCGGGTTAAGGCCTATAATTATCAGAGCGAGTTTACGGTGAGCGATATATACAGCTGCGACAGCGAAATACTCAAAAACAGCGTATGCCTTTGCGGCGACCAAATAATATTTGCCGCCAAGGACGGCATATATTCCTTTGACGGCTACAGCGTTCAGAGAATAAGCGATAAGATAACCGGAATTATAAACGAGGGTTTGAACGCTTCGGGCGAATGCTCGGCATATTTCAGAGGCAAATATTATTTGGCGGTTCCGAGCAGCTATCTTTCAGAGGTAGAGGGTCATCTTATGCTTGAATATGACACCTCCTCTAATAAATGGCGCATATTTAAAGGGCAGGCTATACGCCAGCTTTTAGTATATCATGACGAGGGACGCGAACGGCTGCTGCTTATTGGTAATAATTATGTCTATGAAATGGACGGCTCGCAAACCTTTGGGGGTATGCCCATAAGCGCAAGATGGGATATGCCTATGAGCAATCTGGGTAAACCCCATTTGATAAAAAATATCCGCGAGCTGCTTATTACCGCGCAGGGAGAAGGACTTTTAAGATTGAGAATGATTACTGAAAGCGCTGAAATTGAACGTACTATACGGTTAAGGGATACGCGCAGGGTTTATAAGGTTCCCTTGCGAATAAGCGGAAAGCTGGTGCAGTTAAGCATAGAAAACGTCAGCGGCAATAACTTCACCGTAAGTAATCCTATGGTTATATATACTGTGCTCAGGGGGTGATGGATTTATGGCGGTCAATGCCGTAACCCGCAATACTAAGCGGATTCTTATTTTGAACGAGGAGCTTAATGAGCAGCGGGGCATGATAAACGCGCTGCTTAACCCGCGCAGCTATACGTTAGCTTCGGCTGACCTTTCAACAAGCGAAAGCCAGCTTTTAAGTCTGAATGCCGGCGGATATGCGCTCTATGGCTTTTTAAGGCTTCAGGCGGATAATTCAACGGCTAATAATACGGTTTCGGTCAGCTTTAAGGACAGCCAGGCTAATATATTGGGCGCCTGCGTCAGACAGCTCCCCAATCTGGGAATCCAGACTCTGGATATACCCTTCTGTATATATCCTGCTAAAGGACAGGTGGATTTAAATGCTTCGGCTATGGCTGCGTGCAGCATTACAGGAGGGCAGATTTTTTTATTAGGTATTTAACGGGCGCGTCCCCCCGCGCGTCTGCAAATAATATATCCGGGGGGAGAAAGCAGGGATTATTAAATGAGCAAAAGCAAACAAGGCCAGTATATAGTTAAGCGCGGCGATACTGTGGAGAGCATAGCGCGGAAGCTGGGCATGTCGCCTTACGCTCTGGTAAGTCAGAACCCTTCAATACGCTCCAGGCGGCTGGAGCAGGGGGAAAGCCTGGTCTATTATAACGCGTCTCCTCAAAGCGCGCAGCAAACTGGCTCGGGCACGGCTTACGATATAAACGATATGCTTGCGGGCGCTGCGGGAGCCGCGGGCGGCGCGCTCAGCAACGCGTATCTGCGCGCCGATACGCTGGAGGAAGCGCTTGCTTCTCTTAAAAGAGCGGCCGGGCTTTCAAATTTGAGCGACCAGGAGGCCGTGGAGAAAGCGCAGCAGTTCAGGCGTCAGAATTTACTTGAGCAGGTCTCTCAAAAAAATCCGGGCAAGGTATACGATATAAATAAATTGCTGCAAAACGCTGATTACAGCCTGTCGGATACGGCCAGGCAGATTATAGAGAATATTACGGGCATGGATTATTCAGGCGGGTCAAACGACGCCTATGCCGGTCTTACGTCTCAGCAAAGGGCGCTTTTGGCTCTGGGAGAGCTGGCGGATATAACCAATCTTTCCCCTGTTAAAGGAGAAGAAATAGATAAGGACGCAATATATAGGCAAGCTTATGCCGACGCGGAGGCTGATTACGCTAACCGTATTCTTAACGCCGTCAATTCTCTTAACAATAAGCGCACGAGCAATCAGAATAAAAGGGAGGAGCTGCAGGAGGACTATTTAAAGGACCTGCAGGAGCTTACCCTTCAGGCGGAGGAGGACAGCGCTTCGGCGCTTCAGGACAGCATTAAAAAGGGTACTGCGCGTTCCAGCATTCTGGAGGGGCTGCAGGAGGAGATAGAGCAGAACAGCCAGGACAGCGCTCTTCAATTAGAGACGGACATGAACAATACTCTTTCCCGGCTGGACAGAGAATTAAAGGATATAGAGAGCGCGGGAAAGGCTACGCTGGATTTGCTTGAAAAAAATAAGCAGCTTGCCGCGCAGAAGGAATATGAAAAGCAGCTTGCCGATTATCAAAAGGAACAGGAGAAGCTTTCTTCTATAAATCAGAGTCTTACCGGAACGCTGCTTACCCCGGACGACGCAATGAAGCAGCTTAATAAGCTGGATAAGCAGCAATCCTTGGATTATCTTAAGAGGAACGAGAAAAAGCTGCGCAGCCTGTGGGGCTCTTCGTATGACAGCGTGCTGAAAAAGTATTCTTAATAAGCGCATAGTTTTAGTCCGGGAGTGTTTCCCGGACTTTTTTTATTTATTCTTGAAAAATGTTTGCTTTTTTCTCATTTTGTATTATAATATTTCCGTTTGAATTTTATATGGGCTTACTCCCGGATATAAGCGGCTTTAGGCTTTTTAGACATGCAGGAGCAGAAGAGCTGCGCCTGGTTTAAGCTCCTGGAGCTTGAGGCGCTTGGGCAGACCTACTGAATTATAGCCGGGCGCAGCGCCTGAAAGGAAGCAAATGCTAAAACGTTATCTTTTTTACCTTATACGCTGGCAGCTAAGCACGCCTATTCTTACTCTTGTATTAACGTGGCTGTCGGATATGGATACCTTACTGGCTACAATTATAGCCAATCTTATAGGGGGACTGATTTTTTTCTGGGTAGACAGCTTTATTTTTAAAACCATGGCCCGTCAGCCGTTATGGGAGATACGGGAAAACGTCAAATGCGCGGACTGCGGGAAAATAGGCCGGGGCTACCGCGTTGCGGAATGGTTTGGATATAACCGCGTTCAGGATAAGAATCCGGAATTTCGTTGCGAGGAATGCCGCGAGCGCAAGCTGGAGGAGATAAGCAGACGCATAGGGAAAGACGCGCGAACGTGAATAATATTTAGGCGAGGGCTTAATTCGCGTCCGGACTCACGGCCTCATGACCTCACGGCCGTAAAAAGCTTTTGAAAGATAAACTCCGGTTGCTTAAGGGGGCAAAATATGAAATATGTAACCGGGAGGCGGCAAGCCTTCCGGTTCTTGCTTTTTAAGCAGAGATTTGTGAAACGCGCGGTCATAGCGTCGAATGCAGATTATCTTTGCTGCAGGAAGCTGTAACGCATAATAAATGACGGGGCTTTCTGCCGTTCGGAATGCTTTTTAGGCCCGGGCGGATTTTAATCCTGCGGATGAATATCCGCAGCCGTTCAGAAGCCAGCTTGGACGTTTCAATATAAGATTTTGCCTGTATAATACATTTGCTTGCAGACATATATTATTTTGCTTTTTCTATAGAATCATATTTCAATGTCAAAATAAAACTAACGAGGTAAACTATTTTATATATCAATATGATGGTAAAATATTGAAACAAAGTTTCATTTAAGGATTTGACATATATGAGATTGCGTTATACAATATTTTACAGACAGACAGACAGACAGACAGACAGACAGACAGACAGACAGACAGACAGACA